>CAZAOG010000046.1:0-18637 GCA_964486645.1 uncultured Ignavibacteriaceae bacterium
AAGATATCGGGAATCTTTCCCAATTCAAATTACAGAAAACTGCATCCGTCTTCGTCCGGCAGCTGTCGGACTTCGCCGGACAGGTCCGCAGTCGGATAATTTAACACCTAAAAACCACACGAAAATCTGTTATTTGCTTTTTCCGTCTCCGGCACATCAAAATATTATTTAGCCTAGAAATGCTCAAAAAGTTTTGAGAATTATCCATTATGTATAGATTTATACCACAATTTGAAATAATCACTCTTAGAAATTAAATTATAAAAAATAGCTCCGTTAGGCTTGCCTGCGGCAGGCAGGAGCGAAATAACGGTAAAAACTCAGTAAGAAATCAGCACAGAAGCTCCATCGGAGCGATATTATAGAAAATAATGTCGCACCTACGGGTGCTTCAGGTTTCTTCTTTGTATCATTACTTTACCATTATGTCGCTTCTATGAAGCTGTTCATTAATAAACGTTTACTTTCACAAATCATTTTCTTATCTCAACGTTTTGGACAGACGTGCCTTTATTGAACAAAATAAGCAATTAAGAATATTGAATAAAACGGACGGATTCTGCTGCCCGTATTCTTTCTTGTTTTGTTAAGCAATTCGTATATCCCTGCGGCAGAAGGGCTGAATTGCTATGCTTATTAATCGATTGGTTAGTTTCCTTTGAAGGAGCGAAACAGCGTTTCGCTCTACAAGTTTATATTATATCCTCGTACCTATAAAGTTTTTTGTCACTTTATTTTTATCATTTTTACGGTAGTATTACGTAAGTTTGGTGCAAACTGCCCGGATGATGATGTTTATTAATCGTTTAACTTCAAATCGTTTTTCCGATTAAACGTTTTGGACGGCTAAGATTGTTTTCATAAAGTACTTATGTATTCTTTAAAAGACGGCGCTTTTTTATCCTTTTCGGATACAATCGGTGTTGTAACTTTCCAGTCGATATTTAATTCGGAATCGCAATAATTGATCGCTCTTTCAAATTCCTTGCAGTAAAAATTTGTACATTTATATAAAAATATTGCTTCGTTTGAAAGAACCGAAAAACCGTGTGCAAATCCCGGAGGAAGCCACAATTGATAGTGATTATCCGCCGATAATTCAACCGAATAATGTTTCCCAAAAGTTTTTGATTCGGGACGGATATCCACGGCAACATCCAAAACTTTTCCCGCAATTACCTGGCACAGTTTACCCTGAACGTAATCTCCTATTTGAAAATGCAGTCCCCTTACGGTACCTTTTTGTGATTTCGAAATATTATCCTGCACAAAATTATAATTCAAACCCGCTTTTATATATTTTTCCGAATTGAATAGTTCGTAAAAATATCCCCTGCTGTCTTCAAAAACATTCGGTTTGATTAAATGCAGGTCTTCAATTCCCGTTTTAATTATTTCAATATCCATTGTATATATTTATTCCTCATTCAAAATATTTTCCAAATAGTTACGATAGCTGCAGGCGGGAATACTTTCGATTAATGTTTGAAATTGGCTTCTATCAATAAATCCTTTGCGGTAAGATATTTCTTCGATACAACCTACTTTTAGTCCCTGTCTTTCTTCAATTACACCAAAAAAATTGGAAGCCTGCAAAAGAGCCTGCGGCGTACCCGTATCCAGCCAGGCAATTCCCCGTCCTATTTTCTGTACAAACAACTTGCCTTGTTTCATATACTCTTTATTGACATCCGTTATTTCAAGTTCGCCTCTTGCCGAAGGTTTTAAATTTTTTGCAATTTCAATAACGTTGTTGTCATAAATATAAATGCCGGGTACAGCAAAATTAGATTTGGGAGTTTTCGGTTTTTCTTCTATCGATATTGCTTGGTTATCTTTGTTAAATTCAACTACTCCGTATCTTTGGGGGTCATTTACCTGGTATGCAAAAACAGTTGCCGATTTATGGTTCCCCATTGCCTTATAAAGAAAATCCAGATAACCGTAGAAAATATTATCACCCAGAATTAAAGTAACTTTGTCATCACCTATGAATTCCTCACCTATAATAAATGCTTCGGCAATACCGTTCGGTGCTTTCTGCACGGCATATTCAACATTTAATCCGATATGACTGCCGTCATTAAACAATTTTTGATAAAGCGGTATTGTGTTGGAATCCGAAATAATTAAGATATCTTTTATTCCGCCCAGCAGCAAAACGGAAAGCGGATAATAAATAAGGGGTTTGTCGTAAAGCAAAGCAAGTTGTTTGCTGTATACTTTTGTAATTGGATAAAGGCGTGAACCGGAACCGCCCGCTAAAATTATTCCTTTCATACAATCCTGTTAAATTTTAAAAATTATAAAAGCGTACCGCTAAGAATTAAAATCGCGACACTAAAATAAATGACTAATCCCGTAACATCAACCAACGTAGCCACCAAAGGAGCGGAAGCGGTTGCAGGATCAAATTTTAATTTTTTTAAAATCAGAGGCAGCATCGAACCTGCCAAAGTACCCCAAAGCACGACACCCAGCAGAGAAATAGTAACCGTTATTCCTATAAGCAGCCAATGCAAGCCGTATATATCGGACATCATCTGCCATGCAAAAATTCTTAAAAAACCGATTGCCCCCAAAATTCCGCCCAATATCAAACCGGAAAACACTTCTCTTTTCATAATAAAGAACCAATCTTTTAAAGTTATTTCTCCGATAGACAAAGCTCTTATAACAAGCGTTGATGCCTGTGAACCGGAATTACCGCCGCTTGAAATAATAAGGGGAACAAATAAAGCCAGCACTACCGCTTTACTTATTTCAATTTCAAAATAGCTCATTGCCGTTGCGGTAAACATTTCTCCCACAAATAACAAAGCCAACCAGCCCGCTCTTTTTTTCAACATTTTTAATAACGGTATTGATTTGTAAGATTCTTCCAAAGCGGTTAAACCGCCTATTTTCTGAATATCCTCGGTGGCTTCTTCTTCCGCTACGTCTAAAACATCGTCAACCGTAACAATACCCAATAACAATCCGTTTTTATCGATGACCGGCAATGCTATTCTGTCGTATTGTTTGAAAACATTAACCGCCGTTTCCTGATCATCGGTTACCTGTAAAGCAATGAAATTTTTATCCATTAAATCGCTTATTTTACTTTCCGGTTCGGCAAGTATTAATTCCCTTATTTTTAAATCGTCAATCAATTTCCCTTTTTCGTCAATTACAAAAATTATATTAAGAGTTTCGCTGTCCTCGCCGTTTTCCCTTATAAAACTTATGGATTCCGATATCGTCCAATCCGATTTAACGGCAATATAATCCGGCGTCATCAAACGACCCACACTGTCTTCGGGATAACCCAGCAAAGTTTGTGCTATTTTTCTCTCTTCGGCAGAAAGTAACTGAACCAATTTTTTTACTGCGGAACTGGGAAGTTCTTCAAACAGAGCGGTACGGTCATCGGGCGCCATTTCATTTAATATAGAAGCTACTTCACCGTTGCCCATAGCTTTTATAAGTTCTTTCTGCTGTTCTACTTCAAGGAACTCAAAAGTATCCGTGGCAAGTTCTTGATTTAAAAGACGAAAAATTATTACTCTTTCTTTCTCGGAAATTAGGCTGATAAGTGATGCCAAATCGGCGGGATACCAATCGTTTAATACTTCTTTTAAAGTGCTAAGCTTTCGCTCTTTTAACAGATCTATTATTTCGGGTTGAAGCAATTGGCTTAGCATTACTCTTCTCGTTAAATTAGTGTTTACGATTACATCGGTTAATCAGAAGTAAATTATATTAGTGTTGTTTTTTTAATAAAAAAATATATTCTATTATATATAAACAAACAAGAATTTTAATGCTAAATATTTTAGTCGACGAAAATATTGCAATGGCGGAAGAAGTTTTTTCTTCTTTGGGAAATGTAACGCTGCTATCCGGAAGCGAAATAACAAACAAAACAGTGAAAAATAATGACGCACTAATCGTCCGTTCCGTAACAAAGATAAATAAAGATCTGCTTGAAAATACTAACGTTAAATTCGTCGGCTCCGCAACTATCGGTGTTGACCACCTGGATAGAAAATATTTAAATGAAAAAAACATATGTTATTGCAACGCTCCCGGCTCAAATTCATATTCTGTTGCCGAGTATGTAATCACGGTACTTCTAAATTTAGCCGTTAAGTATGACTTTCGGTTAAAAGACAAATCAATAGGAATTATCGGGGTCGGCAATATCGGAAGCAAGGTGGTCGATTTTGCAAAGGCTTTTGGAATGAACGTGCTTTTGAACGATCCGCCTTTAAAGATACTTACTAATGATAAAAAATATCTTCCGCTTAAAGAAGTACTCGATGCCGATATTTTAACGCTGCATGTTCCCTACACAAAGGAGGGCAAACACAAAACTCATCATCTTTTTGATATCGACACTTTAAAAAATCTAAAAGAAGGTACTATTTTAATAAATACCGCCAGAGGAAGCGTTATCGATAATTCGGCGCTTACGGAAGTGCTGAAAACAAAAAAATTAATAACGGTTTTGGATGTATGGGAAAACGAACCGGATATAAATTTGCGCCTGTTAAAACAAGTCGAAATCGGTACGCCTCACATTGCAGGGTATTCCTTAGACGGAAAAATAAACGGAACGAAGTTGATTTATAAACAACTCTGTACATATTTAAATAAAAAACCTATTTATGATTTCAAGACACCTTCAACCAATCCGAATGAATTAATTCTTGAATTGAACGATACACTTGAAAAAACATTATTGTCAATCATAAATAGTATTTATAATATTAACGATGATTACAATTCGCTGTTAAAAATGTTAGAGAGCGGAAATAATATATTTTATGACTTAAGAAAAAACTACAACCTTAGAAGAGAATTTTTCAATTATGTTATTTTTGTAAATTCAAAATATAAAGCGGAAAAAGAAATTTTAGACAAGTTTCGTTTTAACGTTAAAACAACTTAGTTGTTTTGCACGGCAGTGATTACCGAAACTTTTACGAATTAAGATATAGGGGTTAAAAATTAAGTTATACTTCTGCGCCGGTAAATTCTGTAATTCAATATCTCGGGAATATTGCATTCGTAATTTTTTAAGGATATTTAAACTCTACCGAAATTATCATTTGTACTTTTACTTTCCGACCTTTTAACAACCCCGGAGTAAATCTTGTATATTTTATGGCCGTTGCCGCCGATTCGTCGCATCCGTAACCCAGTCCTTTAACAATTTCCGTTTTACTTACCTTTCCGTTTCTTTCAATGAAAGCCCTTACTTTTACAATCCCTTGAATATTATTGTCTCTTGCCGCACGGGGATAAAATAATTTTTTATAAATTGTCGCCATACCTCCTATCGGTTTGGGCATTACTTCCACGTTCAGATAATAAGCGGGGTCGTCTTTGAAATTCTCTTCTTCAATCTTGGGCGGAAGCGGAACTCCGGTTCGCTTTTCTTTTATTTTCTTTATTGATTTTTTTACGAATGTATCTTTTTCTTTGTCAAAATAAAAAGGAAGTTTCTTTACATAAATTTTTCCGCCGACAAAATTTACTTCTTTTATTACTTTTCCTTTTTCGTCATACAGAGTATAGTTCCCTTCTCTTTTTCCATTTAAGATAGAATAAATATCTTTTAATGTTCCGGATTTATAATAATGTTTTACAATTCCATCCACTTTCCCGTTATTATACGTTCTTTCCTCCTTTAATTTTCCGTTTTCAAAATAGAATTTTGCAACCCCGTGCCGAAGACTGTCGAGCAGCGGTATTACCGATTCCAATTTATTGTTCGGATAATATGTTTTTAAAGTGTCTTTTTGAGGGTAGAGAGATATAACAAAAGATAAGATAAAAATTATAGAAAAAAATTTATTATTCATTGTCTGCCGTTCTTCTCATTGAGATTTCTATTTTCATCCGTAATATCCGGGTTTTTCTGCGTAACATCTTTCACTCTTAAATTAAAAAAATAAGTTCGAGGGTTTCAAAAATAAGAAAATATATAGAAAATTAAACGGATAACTTAAGCCCAATCGGACAATGATCGGAGCCCATAACCTCGGGCATAATATAAGCATCCTTGGTTTGTTCTTTTAGATTATCGCTAATAAAAAAATAATCTATACGCCAGCCTACGTTTCTTTCTCTGGCTCTGGTTATCATATCCCACCAAGTATATTGTTCCGGTTTGTCGTTGAACATACGCAGGGTATCCAAAAAGCCGTTAGCCAATAATTTGTCAATCCAAGCTCTCTCTTCGGGTAAAAAACCCGATGTGTTTTCGTTGGGTTTCGGTCTTGCAAGGTCAATAGCTTTGTGCGCCGTGTTTACATCTCCGCAAATAACTATTTTCTTTCCTTCGTCTTTTAATTTTTTAACGTGAGAAAGAAATGCCTCATAAAAATCCATCTTATATTGAAGACGTTCTTTTCTGGCTTTACCGTTTGGAAAATAAACATTGAATAAAGTAAACTCGTCATATTCCGCGATTAATATACGTCCTTCGTTATCAAATTTTTCAATACCGAGTTCTCTGCTTACATTCTTCGGTTTTTCTTTCGTATAAATTGCAGTTCCACTGTAGCCTTTTTTTTCGCCCCAGCAGAAAAAGGATTTATAATCATCAATGTTTTTCAAATCTTCCGGCAACTGTTCTTCACGTGCTTTGGTTTCCTGAATGCAGAGTATGTCAGGTTTAACGCTTCTGAACCAATCAACAAAACCTTTTTTATATACTGCTCTTATTCCGTTTACATTCCAAGATAAAAGGGTTATGTCTTTCATTTATATTTTTTCCTCTTAAGAATAACTTCCGATTATTACAAAAATAATTTAACAAATTAATTTGGAAGTCTAATTGTTTAACTTTTATTTAAAACGGTATTGTTTTTATAAAATGGTGCTTCCAATTTTTAATTCTTGCAAAAGCGTCCTCATAAATTTAATGTATTTAAAGTCACGTTACGCATTTTTTCACGCTCGTCAAGGCAGCGGAGTCGACTGAATTTACAGCCACGACCTAAAGAGTAGCGGCTATTTCCGTTAGTTGACGGATTAGCCAATGGATAATATTTTGCGTAACCGGAACAATTAATGTAATATTTGCTTATCTAATTATTATTCCAACTCAAATTTTCTTACTACCAGAATCGGAATTTTCACTTTATGTCTAACGGCGTCGACCGTAGTTCCAAAGAGAATATCTTTTATTAACTTATGTCCGTGTGCACCCATAACAAGCAAATCCACGTTGTTGTTTTTTACAACTTCGGGAATTGATTTTTTTGGTGTTCCGTAGCCGAGCCGCCAAATTACATTATAGCCTTCTTCTTTCAATTTGTCGGCATATTCTTTAATATAAAGTTCATCGGTACCGGTTTCAAAATCATTTATCTCTTTACCCATAATTCTTGCCCCGGCAGTTTCAACAATATGAATAAGTACATATTCGGCATCTTTACCGCCCTGAGAAATAGCGTTTTTAATAGTGTCCCTGTCCGTGTCAGAAAAATCAACTGCAACGGCAATGCGTTTATAAAGAGGGGATGTAAAATCTATTAACTCTTTCGGACGACCGTGAGGTAATTTTACTTTTTCCGTAATTTTTTTCTTTATAAAGGGACTTACGGTTATGTAACTTAAAATAAGTAAGCTAAACACCGCTATCGGCACGGCGGAGAGCCAAATCCATATTGAATTATCTCCTGCCGATACTATCCACGAATTAATTTCCTCGTAAACCAATTTGATATTAAGGGCGACAATAACCAACGCACTAAACCAGGATAGAATTTTTATCCAAAGTTTAATTGTAAATTTACCCATTCGTTCTTTATCGCTGACAAAATGAATGAGGGGAATTACTGCAAATCCCAGCTGCATACTTAAAACAACCTGGCTAAGCACAAGCAGCGGACCTGTTTCACTCTCGCCCATTATCAATATTGTTAAAAAGGCGGGGATAATAGCCAATAATCTTGTTATCAATCTTCTTAACCAAGGCTGAATTCTTATGTTCAAATAGCCTTCCATAACTATCTGACCGGCGAGTGTACCGGTTATTGTTGAACTTTGTCCTGCTGCAATTAATGCCACGGCAAATAATATGGGGGCTAAACTTGTTCCTAACAAAGGCTCTAACAAACGATATGCGTCCTGTATTTCTTCAACTTGAAACATGCCTATTTTATAAAAAGTAGCGGCAGCTAATACAAGTATTGCGGCGTTAACAAAAAAAGCCAGATTCAAAGCTATAAAAGAATCAATTACGTTGAATTTAATTGCTTCAAAAATTCCTTTGGTTGTTTTTTTAATCTTTCGCGTTTGAACAAGGGCGGAGTGAAGATAGAGATTATGCGGCATAACGGTGGCACCGATTATGCCAATTGCGATATACAGCGCCAAATTGTTTTCCAAGGTCGGTACAAAACCCGTAATTAATTCGGATATTTGGGGTTTGACAAAAATCATTTCGGCTAAAAAAGAAAGTCCGATAACGGAAATAAGACCGATTATCAGCGCTTCCATTTTTCTCATCCCGTAATGCTGAAGAATGAGAAGGACGAAGGTATCCAAAACGGTAATACTGACACCGACGAGCAGAGGGAGTCCGAATAACAGTTGAATACCGATTGCCATGCCCAATACTTCCGCCAGGTCCGTGGCGGTTATGGCTATTTCCGCAAGGATGTAAAGAAAGAAATTAACTTTTTTAGGATAAACCAGCCTTGAGACTTGAGCCAAATCTTTACCGGCAACTATACCAAGACGCGCACTCAAACTCTGCAAGAGGATGGCTATCAAGTTTGACATTAAAAGTACCCATAATAAGGCGTACCCGAAATGACTTCCACCGGCTATATCGGTTGCCCAGTTGCCGGGGTCCATGTAACCGACGCTTACCAAATAAGCCGGACCACCAAAAGCAAATAACTTTCTTAAAAAACCTTTTTTGGGCGTCGTATCTACGGAAGAGTGAACATCTTCAAGAGACTTTCTTTCATGCTTAATTTTGTTCATAAATCTTATTTAAAACAATTTTTATGGCTTCTTCAAGTGTTTTATGTTCTTAATCACCCACAAATATATTTTCCGCAACAGTCCTGCTGATGTTATAATTTTTATTATTAATTTTAATTTCCAGTGAATTATCAAATTCCAAAATATCGACAACTTTAATTTTCCGTTCCAATTTAATTCCGATCTGTTTTATATAGATTAAGAATCTATCGTCAAAATCATTCACCCTTACTACTTTCGCGGTTTTCCCTTTTTTTAATTTTGAAAGAGAAAGGTATCCCTTATGTTTGGGTATACTGCCGTCTTTGGCGGGTATCGGGTCGCCGTGCGGATCGAACTCGGGGTAATTCAACATTTCTTCCAGCCTGTCCACCAATTCGTCCGATGCGGAATGTTCCAAACGATGAGCTTCATCGTGCACTTTATCCCAGGGTAGTCCTACAATTTGATTGAGAAAAATCTCCCAAATTCTATGTCTTCTAACGATAACGGCGGCATAATTCCTGCCTTTTTTAGTAAGTTGAATATTCTTGTAGCGTTCGTATAAAATTAAACCGTTAGAAGAAAGTTTTTTTAACATGTCCGTAACGGCGGCGTTGGATATATCCATCTTTTTTGCAAGAATATTGGTTTTAACCTTTACGCCGCTTTGTTCAAACTTGTAAATCTCGCTTAAATAATTTTCAGTTGAAATATTTTTCATTATTCCGTATCCTTAATTATAAAATTAAGGATACTTAATAATTTATGCAAGAGGTCTTAAAAAAAATATGCTTAAAAGTAAATGAACGGTTAAGATAATTTCAATTTATCGGCGGGACTTTTTATCTTATTAATTGAATATGATGAAACGTGCGTATAGATTTGGGTTGTCTCCAATCGTTTATGTCCCAACAATTCTTGGATATATCGAATATCGGTTCCTTCGTCCAAAAGGTGCGTGGCAAAACTATGGCGCAAAGTATGAACGGAAGCTTTCTTCTTTATGCCCGCTTTCTTCAACGCTCTTTTAAAAAGCGACTGTACGCTTTTGGGACTGTATTTACCGCCGTTTAGTCCTTCAACAACGAACTCTTTCGGCTTATAAATTTTATAATAATCTCTTAACAATTTCAACATATTTTCAGAAAGCATTATATATCTGTCTTTTTTTCCTTTGCTTTGTCTTACATGAATTTTCATTGATTCCGGATCGATGTCACAAATTTTTAAATTAAGCAACTCACCGAGACGCAATCCCGCAGAATAAATTAACAGCAGAATAGCTTTGTGTTTTATGTTTTTTGTTACCTGTAGAATTTTAGAGATCTCTTTGGGTGATAAAACCGTCGGTAAAGTGCTTGGTTTTCTAAGCTCGATATTCAATGCCTTGGGAACCGGTTTGTTGAATATCTTCAGATAGAGATATCTTATTGCTGCGATAACCTGCTTCATAGAAGAAAAGGAATAATTTTTATTTGACTTACAGAAATAAAGATAGTCTTGAATTTCTTTATCCGTTACCTCTTTAATGTTAAGGCGGCTTATATATTCCAAAAACAATTTCAGGGAGGAAACGTAATTTCTGATTGTTTGTTCCGAATAATTCTCTATTATAAGCTTATCTTGAAAATTTTTAATAATTTCTTGTTTTCGCATACTTTATATCTTATATTTCGTAATATATATACATAAATATAACATATAGTCCCGCTATACGCAATGCGTGTAGGGAGATGTTGTGGGTAATTAAAATAAAAACTAAAAAGGATTAGAAATGGAAAATATGTTCACACCTAGAAGTCTTAACATTAAGCAAATATTTGGAGATGCAGATGCATTTTACAAAATACCAAGATATCAGAGACCGTATAGATGGGTTAATGAACAAGTTGATAAATTATGGGATGACTTATATGAGTCATATAAAGAAGAAATAGAAAATTATTTTTTGGGTTCAATTATTTTAGCAAAAAATTCAAATCAATCATCATACTGGGATGTTGTTGATGGTCAACAAAGACTTACGACACTTACAATTTTAATGTGTGTAATTAGAGATTTATTCCCTGATATTAATAAATCTGAAGGCGTGCCAGACCCTAATAATATAGATATTCATACTATAAAAAATGCTATCTTTTATAATGAAAATATTGATAGATTAAAATTGTTTACACATTCACAGCATCAAAATGATTTTGAACAATTGATAATTAAAGGTAATACTTCAAAACTTAATAAACCATTTAAATATCAAATCTACTCAGATGAAGAACCAAAATATAAATTTATAAATACAGCTATTTTGTTTAGAGAAAAATTGGAAGAAATTGGCAAAGAGGAGGCTGGGAAATTTATCAATTATGTTTTTAACAATGTTTTTATTATTAGAATAGATTGCTCCTCAACTGAATTTGCTATTAGAATGTTTCAAGTTCTTAATGATAGAGGCATGGATTTAACTAATGCAGATTTAATAAAAAGTTTTCTTTTTGAATCAATAAAAAAACATAGTAACAATGATGATGAAATAAAAAAGCAAAAAGAAGATACTTTTATAACCGAATGGCAATATATTGAGTTTATCATTAACGATATTGATGTTAGCTTAAATGACATGCTAGTTGTTTATGAATATTATTTATTGGCTGCTAATCCCAAAAAGTCGCTATATGATGAACTTGAAACTGTTTTTGATGGACAAGACCCATTAGAAGTTATCTCTCTTTTCAAAGGGTTTGTAGAAAATTATAAAAATAGGCTATTTGAAAGTAAAGATAAAGTAATATATACATTTTGGTATCTCCGTTGGGCTATGTATTGGAAAGCAATTTTGGGAGGAGCCTTACAAGAAAACTACTCTGATTTTACAGAATTAGCTAAATCTTTAAGGCGTTTTTACTATTTATATTGGATAGCTGGAAGAACACTAACAAAAGTGAAGCAAACTTCTTTTAATCTTATCAAATGGATCAAAGAACATAAAGAAATTGATTTTATTCAGAAAGAATTAAACAAGAAATTAGATGAGGATAAAATAATTCCTGATGTTTTAGAAAGTTTATCTTCTAAAAATGTATATAACTCGCCATGGTTAAAACCAGTCTTATTGATGATAGAATATAACCAAACAGATACAGTTATACCGTTTGTTGAAATGGATAGAAATTTGCATATAGAACATGTCTTACCCATCGAGTGGGAAAAGTATGAAGAATGGAAACAATATATTAATAAGGAAATTGCGGATAAATATCTTAATAGTATTGGGAATTTAACTTTATTATCTGGCAAGAAAAATATAGAAGCAAGCAATAATCCTTTTGAAGAAAAAATTAATATCTATGAAGGCAAAGGGAAATATGGAAATGATGACAAAAAAGTAACATCTTTTTCAATTACTCAAAAAATAAAAAATGAGTATAATACTAGAAAATTTAATCAACAATGGAATGAAGAAGCAATAATTAATAGATGGAATTGGTTTTTAGATGAATTTGAAAAAATATTAAATATTGATACATCAAGTATTAAGATTAATGAAAAATAACTGGCTACAACAATGGCTATAAGCAATGGTGGTTAAGTGCTAAAAATCAAAGGCATATGAATAAAATAAATATTGGTGCAAAAATCAAAGAATGCGAGTATAAATCCGCCACTGCTCATAGCCGTGACCGTTGGGCTTCATACCATACAAAAGGAATAAATGAAAAATATATTAGAATATAGCGAGAAAGATGTGAGACGTTTTTTTCTAAAAAAGGAAAGTTATGTCAACTTTGACCTTCCTATATATTTCTCATTTCAAACCTTAATTAACAAAATTGATAAAAAACTTTCGAAAAGTAAACTTTCAGATTTTAGAAACTCATCACCGAGAGATTTTGATGATATAAATTATCAGTTACTATCCAATAAAGATGGAAAATACGCTTGGCGTCCTTTTCAATTAATACATCCAGCAATTTATGTATCACTGGTGCACCGAATTACTGAAAAAGAAAACTGGGAAATAATTAAAGAACGATTTAAGATATTTCGGGAAAATGAAAAAATAGAATGTCATAGTTTACCTATGGTTTCACAAAAAGAAAGTGAAACTGATAAAAAGGCACAAATTTACACTTGGTGGCAAATGATTGAACAAAAGTCACTCATTTTGGCTCTTGACTATCGATATGTTCTTCATACTGATATTTCTGATTGTTATGGTTCAATTTATACTCATTCGATATCTTGGGCAATTCACACAAAAGAAGAAGCAAAAAAAAAGTCGAATAGAACAAAACAATCTTTAATAGGGGTTTCAATTGATACTCATCTACAAGATATGAGTTTTGGTCAAACTAATGGTATTCCACAAGGTAGTTCATTAATGGATTTTATTGCTGAAATAGTACTTGGATATATTGACTTACTACTTTCAAAAAAACTAACCGAATTGAATATAACAGACTATAAGATTTTAAGATACCGAGACGATTATAGAATTTTCACAAACAATTCTTTTGAAGCTGAACAGATAACAAAAGAATTGTCAGAAATTTTGCCGAGTTTAGGGTTAAAACTAAATGCTGACAAAACTGATGCATCAGATAATATAATTAAAAGTTCTATTAAACCAGACAAAAGGTATTGGATAACAAATAAAAGAATTACAGAAAATAAGCAAAAGTGGTTGATACAACTGTACCTTCTATCGGAAAAGTATCCAAACTCTGGAACAGTAGATACACAAATGCGAGAATTTCTTAAAGTTCTTGAACAGTCTAAACGAAAAGACCCCAATATTGAAACTCTTATTAGTTTAGTAAGTGAAATCGCATTAAGAAACCCAAGAGTTATTCCAACATCAGTTGCGATTCTAAGTATTTTGATTAGCCAAGTAAGAAATAAATCTGACAAACTCCGTTTGGTTGAAAAAATCCGATTGAAATTTAATCAAGTACCTAACTCATCGTTTTTAAAAATTTGGTTCCAAAGACTTTACTTGAAAATCGATAAAACAATAGAATATCAAGAACCCCTATGTAATAAGATAATAGATAAAAGTGTGAGTGTGTGGAATATTCAATGGTTAAATGATAGCTTAAAGGAGGTAATTGAAAATACGCCAATCATCGATATTGATACTGTGAAAAAACTTAAAGGAAAGATATCTAAAAAAGAGATTAAAAATATTGTAATTAAAAAAGAATACAGTTATGAATAAAAAGTACGAAAGCATAACAAAGGCTATACGTAATTTGGGTATTATCCTGATATTGAAGTTTATAGCACTAAATAAAATTAGTTGTAAATTGAAAATTAATTGTTTCAAAATCCCAAACTACGCATAGCCACACCGTTCTGCTTCATGCAAGAAAAGAGATTGAAACAATGAAAATTTTGTTAGCATATAAAAAACTGAAAAAATGCCAGCCCGCAAATAGCACAACTTGGCGGGATTTGTTTTTTTCCGGCACGTAAAATGCCAACCCGAAAAAACCAAAAGAGCTATTTTTCTGCCAACGCTAACAGAAATAAAACATAAAGGAATTTGAAAATATGAATACAGCGGTACACAATAAACTTGTATCTTTTATCTGGTCAATTGCCGACGATTGTTTGAGAGATGTGTATGTTCGAGGAAAATATCGTGACGTTATTTTGCCAATGGTAGTTTTAAGAAGATTAGATGCTTTGCTTGAACCGACCAAAGAAGCCGTTATGGAAGAACTGGCTTTTCAAAGAGATGAAGCGGGCTTTACCGAATGGGACGAAAACGGACTCAGAGACGCCAGCGGATTTGTTTTCTACAATATAAGCGAATGGACGCTTCAGAGACTTTATGATACTGCAACAAACAGTCAACAGATTTTACAGGCAAATTTTGAAGATTATCTGAACGGTTTCAGCTCGAATGTGAAAGAAATAATCGATAAGTTCAAATTGAAAAGCCAAATCAGGCACATGGCTTCAAAAGATGTATTGTTGGATGTTCTTGAGAAATTCACATCTCCTTATATCAACCTGACGCCTTTTGAAAAAGAAGACCCTGACGGCAGAAAACTGCCCCCATTGACAAATTTGGGAATGGGGTATGTGTTTGAAGAGCTTATCAGAAAATTCAATGAAGAAAACAACGAAGAAGCCGGAGAACACTTTACGCCGAGAGAAGTAATTAATCTGATGACTCATATTATCTTTGAACCGATCAAAGATAATTTACCGCCCGTAATGACAATTTACGATCCTGCCTGCGGTTCCGGCGGAATGTTGACCGAGTCGCAAAAATTCATAAAAAACGTGAACGGCAATATCCGCGCTGACGGCGATGTCTATTTATACGGGAAAGAGATAAATGACGAAACCTATGCAATATGTAAATCGGATATGATGATTAAAGGGAATGATCCCGAAAATATCCGCGTCGGCTCTACGCTTTCAACCGATGAATTTTCAGGTCACACTTTTGATTTTATGCTTTCCAATCCGCCTTACGGCAAATCGTGGAGTACGGAGCTTAAGTATATCAAAGACGGTAAAGATATTATTGACCCGCGTTTTGTTGTAAATCTTAAAGACTTTTGGGGCAATGCCGAAGAAGCGGACGCAACGCCTCGCTCATCCGACGGGCAACTGCTGTTTCTTATGGAAATGGTTGATAAAATGAAACC
The DNA here is from genome assembly GCA_964486645.1 of uncultured Ignavibacteriaceae bacterium. Classification (GTDB taxonomy): domain Bacteria; phylum Bacteroidota; class Ignavibacteria; order Ignavibacteriales; family Ignavibacteriaceae. The sequence goes on from CAZAOG010000046.1 coordinate 15,633, forward strand.
AATCGAACAGAGTCCGCTCGGTTCGCGAATAGCATCGGTGCATAACGGTTCCAGTCTCTTTACAGGCGACGCGGGCAGCGGCGAAAGCAATATCAGACGTTATATCATTGAAAACGATTTACTCGATTGCATTATTCAATTGCCTAACAACCTCTTTTATAACACCGGCATCACCACTTACATTTGGATATTGAGCAACAATAAAGAGGAGAGACGAAAAAGAAAAGTATTGCTTATCGACGCTTCCAAGCGGTTTTCAAAACTTCGAAAAAATCTGGGCGAAAAAAATTGCGAACTAAAACCCGAACATATACAAGAGATAAAAGATGCCTACTTGGCTTTTAAAACCATCGACCGCCAAAATGAAACCGATTTGGCTGCAAAAGTTTTTGACAATAGCGATTTCGGATATTACAAAGTAACCATTGAACGCCCCAAACGCCTGAAAGCTCAATTTACCAAAGAACGCATCGAGACTCTTCGCTTTGATAAAACACTTATCGAACCGATGCAGTGGGCTTGGGAGACTTACGGCGAAAAGGTTTATACCTATTTAAAAAATATAGAAAAAGATATTTTGGAGTGGTGCGAAAAAAACGATATGGATTTAAACGCAAAAAAACGAAAAACACTTGTTTCAACCAAAACATGGGTAAAACAAAAAAACTTACTTGATGTTGCCACGCAACTAATGAAAAGCATCGGAACAGATGAATTTTCCGACTTTAACTATTTTTCAAGACTGGTGGATGATGAACTAAAAGCAAACAAAATAAAGCTATCGGCGTCAGAGAAAAAATCTATTCTAAATGCCGTAAGCCGGTATGATGAAACAGCGGAAAAGGTGATTAAAAAAACAGAAAAAATATCCGGCGATGAACTTGATAAGCTATTGCGCCATTTGGATTGTACAATAGAACAACTGCCAGATTACGGTTACTTCCCAACCGATAAAAAAGACGAATACATTATTTACGAAGCCGAAACCGATTTGCGCGATTATGAAAATATTCCTATAAAAGAAAATATCCACAACTATTTTTTACGCGAGGTAAAACCCCACGTGCAGGAAGCGTGGATTGATTTGGACAAAACAAAAATAGGCTACGAAATCAGCTTTAATAAATATTTCTATCAACACAAACCTTTGCGTTCGCTCGAAGAGGTTACCAATGAAATTATAGAACTCGAAAAAGAGAATGAAGGGTTGATAGCCGATATTTTAGGATTGGAATTATGAAATATATAGGAATGGAATCGAAGTTGTATGAAAAATGTTTTTTCAGAAGGTGAATTGGTTTGCTTTTTCAAAAATGGAGTTGGAAGTTATGGCGATGATTGTTAATCTTGGAAATGGAGATAACGATGAGTAAGAAAAATCAAATAATTCACATAGGAAATATCCGAAACCGTATTTTCACAATGCGCGGCGTTCAAGTAATGGTTGATCGCGATTTAGCTGAATTGTATTGCGTTGAAACAAGAGTTTTAAATCAAGCGGTAAAAAGAAATATTAAACGCTTTCCGCCTGAGTTTATGTTTCGCCTGACCAAAGAAGAAATGGAAAATTGGAAATCACAAATTGTGATATCCAATAAAGAAAAAAGCATTAAACCCAAACAGGGCATTTTTTATGACGGACAAGTTTTTGACGCTTATGAGTTTGTGCCCAGTCTAAAAGATTTGGGCAAAAAATGGTTTGCCTTTTCTAAAATGAGTAGTGTGAATCTAAATTTATTGAAAAGATTGCCTTGAAAAATATTAAGCCAAAATATAAAAAATATCCCAAATACAAAGATTCCGGCGTGGAATGGCTGGGGAAAATTCCGGAAAGATGGAAAGTTGAAAAACTGGGAACAATATTGAAACCTGCATCAATTAAAAATTGTCCAGAGTTGCCTCTTTTGTCGATAACACGGGAAGCTGGTGTTATTAAGAGAAATACTGAGGATGATTCAGAAAACCACAACTATATTCCTGATGACCTTTCTGGTTACAAACTGCTTAGAAAAGGGCAATTCGGGATGAATAAAATGAAGGCTTGGCAAGGTTCATATGGTATTGCACAAATGACTGGAATTGTGAGTCCTGCCTACTATGTTTTTGATTTTAATAATTCTATAAATTCTATATTCTTTCATTTGGCAATTAGGAGTAAAAATTATGTAGCATTCTTTGGTCAAGCATCTGATGGTGTCAGAATTGGTCAATGGGATTTATCGAAAAGCAGAATGAAAGAAATTCCATTTTTTCTTCCTCCCTTTCCCGAGCAAACCGCCATAGCCAATTTTCTTGACGACAAAACCGCCAAAATAGACCGTGCCGTTGCACAAAAAGAAAAACTGATTGCACTGCTGAAAGAACGCAAACAAATTGTTATCCAAGAGTTGGTTACCGGTAAAAAAGTATGGAACGGCAATACTTGGACTGAGCCTGTAAAAGTCAAAGAGAGCGGCGTGGAATGGATTGGAAAAATCCCCGAGCATTGGGAGGTGACAAAACTTGGCCATTGTTTAACACCCGTATCAATGAAAAACCAGCCAAATCTACCTTTATTGTCCATTACAAGAGAACAAGGAGTTATTATCCGCAATATTGATGATAAAGAATCTAATCATAACTTTATACCCGATGACTTATCTGGATATAAAGTTATAAAAAAAGGTCAATTTGGTATGAATAAAATGAAAGCGTGGCAGGGTTCTTATGGTATTTCAGATTATGACGGAATAGTAAGTCCAGCTTACTATATTTTTAACTTAAGAACTTATATTTATTCTTATTTCTTCCATTTAGCTATAAGAAGTAAAGTTTATGTGCCATTTTTTGCAGCGGCATCTGATGGCGTACGAATTGGCCAATGGGATTTAAACAAAACACGGATGAAAGAAATTCCAATAGCACTCCCCTCAATCTCCGAACAAAAACAAATCGTTGATTACATCGAAACCCAATCCGCCAAAATCGACAAAGCAATATCTTTACAGCAAAAGCAGATAGAAAAA
>CAZAOG010000047.1:0-13858 GCA_964486645.1 uncultured Ignavibacteriaceae bacterium
AGTTGAGACTCTGAAACAAGTTCAGAGTGACAAAACAGAGTTGTGCAACACACCCTAAAGGTCGTGGCTATAAATCGTGAAATAATGCTTAGCATAACTTATTAACTAATGTATTTATAACCTATAAACGAGTAACCTTTTCATATATTTTTAAGTCAAAAGCATAACATGAAGATACTTTCGGATATAGAAATAATCGAATCTGTAAAAAACGGTAATCAATCCGATTATACTTTATTGGTAAACAGGTACAAAGACAAAGCGTTTTCGCTTGTACTGAGTATAATAAAAAATGAAATGGAAGCGGAAGAAATACTTCAGGATTGTTTTATGAAGGCATATAACTCGTTAAAAAAATTCAGAGGCGAGTCAAAATTTTCTACCTGGTTTTATAGAATTGTATATAACGCTTCTTTAACTCGGATTAAAAACAAGAAAAGAAATATAGAAATCGGAATGTCGTCCATCGATGATTTTATTAATTTAACCGCTGACGAGAATATAAATAAAAATGATCTAAATGAATTAAGCAAATCACTGACTGAAATAGTGGGAAAATTACCGGAGAATTATTCCACTGTGATTAACCTTTTTTATTTAGAAGAAATGAACTGTGATGAAATTAGCAAGGTTATGGATATATCGTTGAATAATGTGAAGGTAATGCTGCACAGAGCAAGGACAGCGTTGAGAAAAATTATTTTTGAAAATAATTACGCAGAGGAATTATTATGAAATATTTAAGCGACGAAATGTTAAACAAATATATAGATAATGAATTAAGTGAAGAGGAAAACAAAATTATCGACAAAATATTGAAAAGTTCGTTTGTTGACAGAGAAAAATATGCAGAATTAAAAAAGATAGACGGAGGACTGAAAAAAATGAACTCCTTTAAGTTATCGAATAATTTCACATCAAACTTTATGGAAAAACTTCGCCTTAAAACGATTAGGGATAAAAAACAAAAAAGGTTTTTTTCCTTTTTGTTTTTGATCTTGGTCACCGTAACTCTTGCATTATCGGGAACGGTTTTATATGAGACCATCGCTAAAAATATCGGTAAAGCAAAGGAAATATCCTTGCTAAAGGGTCTCTCTTTTAGCACTTCATTTTTAACGCAAAACTTCGGAAAATTTTTCTCTCCTGATAAACTGTCTTTAATTGGAATAAGTTTATCGCTAATCTTTTTTATTTCTTTGTATTTCCTATTGGAAGAAATAAAAAAGACAAAACACCGTTTGAAAAAAATCCGGTAGTTATTCCGGTCTTCAATTAAAAATGCCCGCCATCATTTTTTTATAATATTTATAAATTTGCATTATTATATTTAGTTCGTAAATTCCAATAAAAAGTTTGAGGGATAATATGTTAGTTTTAACCACACCATCTATTGAAGGGAAAAAAGTAGTTCGTTATTACGGAATTGTAAGCGGGGAAGCAATACTGGGGGCGAATATATTTAAAGATTTCTTCGCAGGTATTAGAGATATAGTCGGCGGAAGATCCGCCGCTTATGAGAAAGAGCTGAGAAAGGCAAAGGAAATAGCAATAGCGGAAATGGTAGGAGCGGCTGAAGCTTTGGGCGCAAATGCAGTTATTGCAGTCGATTTGGATTATGAAACTATAGGCGGCGGAAGCGGTAACATGCTGATGGTTAGTGCTTCGGGAACCGCAGTAACTTATGAATAAAAGAATTTACAAAAATGACTAAAGCCGGGTACGTTACCATTTTGGGACTGCCCAACGCAGGCAAATCAACTTTGATGAATGCGCTGCTCGGGCAAAAACTTTCCATTATTACAAAAAAACCGCAGACTACAAGAAAACAGATTTTAGGAATCTTGACGGAGGAAGATTATCAGATAATATTTCTTGATACTCCGGGTATTTTAAAACCAAATTATCTCCTTCAGAAAAAAATGATGGACTTTGTTTTGTCTGCAGTATATGATGCGGATATTTTCCTAATTATGGTTGACCTTTCAAACGATAAAGACGGTCAAAAAATACTGAACAACGACGTTATAAAAAAAATAATTGAAAGTAAAAGCAAACCGGTTTTCTTACTGCTTAACAAGATTGATTTATGTAAAGAGGAAGAGGTAAAGAATCTAATTGCTTTATTTGAAGCAACCCAAAATTTCACTTCCGTAATTCCTATTTCGGCACAATACAATATGAATTCCGAGAGACTGATTAACGAGATTCATAATGTTTTGCCCGCAGGTCCCAAATATTACCCCGATGATATAATTGCAGATGCTAACGAAAGATTTTTTGTATCTGAGATTATAAGGGAGAAATTGCTCGAACAGTTCCGGGAAGAAATTCCTTACAGCTGCGAAGTTGTAATAGCCGAATTTAAAGAAAGAGAAAAAAGCAAAGATTTTATCAGCGCCGAAATTGTTGTTGAAAGACAAAGTCAGAAGGGAATTATAATAGGGAAAAGCGGTTCGGCTTTAAAAAGGCTGGGACTAACCGCACGAAAAGCAATCGAAGAATTTTTAGAACGGGAAGTCTATTTGGAATTAAGAGTAAAGGTAAGACAAAATTGGCGGTCCGATGAAAAGTTTTTAAAATCATTCGGCTATTCTAAAGATAAAGATTGAAAGGAAAGGGTTGGATGATTGATTGGATGGCTGGATGAATGATTGGATGGCTGGATGAATGGACTTGTAATTATGAAATTGAATTCTCAAAAAAAACTATGGTAATTTAACTCGCAATCATTAGAACATACGCTTATACCTTTCAATATTATTTATTAATTTCTAACGTAGATTAATTCCATAAATTGTAAAACACGCAAATGAGAAAATATATCGGTGAAGGCGCTCTTCTTCTTACTACCCTGATATGGGGAGCCACCTTTGTAATTATAAAAGAATCGCTGGCAAGTGTTTCTCCGGTCGTGTTCGTTTCTTTGCGGTTTGCAATTGCATCTCTGATACTTTCCCCCTTTATAATAAAAGCTTTTAAGAAAATTGATAAAGAATTACTAAAAAGCGGATTGTTCCTTAGTATTTTTTTCTTTGCCGGTTTTTCCACACAAACAATAGGATTAAAATATACAACCGCAACAAAATCCGGTTTTATAACCGGAACATTCATTCTGTTTACTCCTTTGTTTCAGTATTTAATTGAAAAAAAATTACCTAAAAAAGAAAATATTTATGGAATCATTTTGATAATTGCCGGCTTGATATTTCTTGCAAGTAAGGGAAATACGTTTTTCAATATTTTTACCGAATTAGGAGGCGGATTTAATATCGGTGATTTCTTTACTTTAATCACTGCAATTTCATACGCACTGTATTTGGTTTACCTGGATGTAATAACTAAGAAATTCGATTATATGCCTTTAGTTTATATGCAGATATTATTTACGGCAGTATTTGGGATGATAAGCGCTTTGCTTTTATCGGCAACAGGTTTTGAGGAAATTAAATTCTCTTTTAGTAGTCAAATATTTTTTGCCTTTTTTTACACTTCAATATTTGCCACAATAATTACTACATATCTTCAAACAAGGTATCAGAAAACGGTAACACCAACAAAGGCGGGAATCATATTTTCTTTCGAACCCCCTTTGGCTGCTATTTTTGCATTCTTTATTTTAGATGAAAGAATTTCAAGTTTTGGGTATATTGGAGGTGCATTAATTTTTACCGGTTTGATAATAACTGAATTTTTAGGCAATAGAAAATCTAAAGTTAAAAATGAACGATAAACGTGCGGAAATAATTGCAAACGGGTTAGTGCAGGGAGTGGGGTTTAGATATTTTGTCTACAGGAATGCAAAAGAAATAGGGTTGAACGGTTATGTACAAAATCTTGGTTCCGGTGAGGTACTGACTGTAGTTGAAGGGCAGATAGCTTTAATCGAAGAACTTTTTAAAAGAATAAGAATTGGTCCCTCGCACGCCTACGTGAAAAATTGCAACATAATTTGGGATGAAATTAAAAATGAATTTAATAATTTTGAAATAAGACCATGAATGATTTTAGAATTGGCGGCGGATTCGATGTTCACGCATTTGCCGAAGACAGAAAGTTAATTTTAGGCGGAGTGGAAATTCCTTACGAAAAAGGTCTTGCCGGCCACTCCGATGCCGATGTTTTACTTCACGCCGTTACGGATGCTTTACTCGGTGCACTGGCGCTGGGGGATTTAGGGAAACATTTTCCGGATACGGAAGAAGAATTTAAGAATATTGACAGTTCCATATTATTGAAAAAAGCATACGATTTGATAAGAACAAAAAATTATACTCTTTCTAATCTGGACTCCGTATTAATGATGGAAAAACCGAAAATTGCACCTTATGTATTTCAAATGAGAAAGAACATTGCCGAAGTCTTAAATGTGGAATTGGATAGAATTTCCGTAAAAGCAACTTCCACAGAGGGACTTGGATTTACCGGAAGAGGTGAGGGAGTCGCTGCTTCAGCCGTTGTTCTATTAAACAAAGAAAGTTAAAATGATTGAAAACATTCTCTCTTTTATCACCGATTTATCACCATTTTGGATTTATATTGTTCTGTTCTTTTTTGCTTATATTGAAAACGTATTTCCGCCTTCGCCGAGTGATTTGGTAGTGGTTATCGGGGGATCTTTAATTGCCGCAAACTCAATTCATTTTATTCCGACGTTAATTATTACAACAATCGGGAGCGTGCTTGGATTTATGACACTTTTTTTTATCGGTTCAAAACTTGACCGGAAAGTAATTAGAGCCGGTAAATTGAAATTCATTTCTACCGAAGGACTTGACAAAGCGGAATTATGGTTTAACCGGTACGGTTATTTTATTATTTTTGCAAATCGCTTTCTGCCGGGTACACGTTCCGTAGTTTCTTTTTTCGCAGGGTTAAGCGAACTTGATGTAAAGAAAACAACCGTTTTAGCTACCGGCAGTGCTTTTATTTGGAATGCAATTATTATTTATCTTGGTATTATATTTGGGAACAACATAAAAGTTGTTGATAAATATTTATCTACTTACAGTAATATTGTTATAGCGGTTACAATTGTAACGGCACTTTTTTTTATAATTAAATATTTAATTAAAAAATCACGAGAAAAAAAATAAGTTGAACATTTTTAGCAAGAAATTTAATTTATCGCCCGAAGAAAAAGTTAAAAGGAAAAAGGCAAGACTGCTTCTGCTTGCAAGCGGAATATTACTTGGTGTTTCTTTTCCTCCTTTCCCTTTCCCGTTTCAGCTTTTAATGTTTTTTGCACTTGTTCCGTTCTTTTACGTTATTGAGGGAAGAAAGAGTTTGGCGGAGATAAATAAAGCATCATATCTGACTTTTTTTATTTTTAATCTTATTACGGTTTATTGGGTCGGAAGCTGGCAAACAGGAACAGACCCTTATTTAATGATTGCCGGCGGAGTGCTTATGTTCTTTAACCCTCTGCTTTTTTTAATACCGTCCACACTTTATTACTTCGCCAAAAAAAATATAAATAAAAAAGCGGCTTTGTTCCTATTTCCGTTTTTCTGGTTAACCTATGAATACTTTTACACACTTACGGATATAAGCTTTCCTTGGCTTACTTTGGGAAGCGGGCTTTCCAAGTTCAATATTTTCATTCAATCCGCAGATATTATCGGTGCTTTCGGTCTTTCGGTAATTGTGGTTTACATAAATGTTTTTATTTATTTGGCAATAAAATATTATAAAAACAAACCTCGAATATCTTCGGTTTATATTTCGGTCATAATTTTAATTTTCAGTTTATCTCTGCTTTACGGAGTTTATAAAAAATCCACATTTAAAATATCCGAACGGAAAATTAAAGTAGGTCTCATTCAGCCTGACTTAGACCCATGGAAGAAATGGGAAACTAATAATTTAGAGAAATTAAAAGATGAATATCTGACTCTTTCCCAAAAAGCCGTGGATAAGGGTGCAAAGTTAATTATCTGGCCGGAAACGGCGTTACCCGTCTATTTAAATACCCCCGCTTATTTTAAAACTAAAAACGACATCATAAGATTTTTAGTGAAAACAGAAACCTTTTTGCTTACGGGTATGCCCGATATAAAATACTTTAAAAAAAATGATCGTATCCCGTTTGATGCGAAAGTAACCGGAAACGGGAAGGTAAAATACGCAACATATAACGGGGTGCTGGGATTTTCTTATAACAATAATTTAGTTCAGCATTACGGAAAAATGAAGCTTGTTCCCTTCGGCGAAAAAGTGCCTTTTGTAAATACTTTTAAATTCCTCGGTGATATTTTTAGTTGGGAAGTGGGTTTGGGTAGTTGGAATGAAGGACAAGATACAACCATTTTTGTTTTTAACAGGGATATTGAATCCGGTAACATATCGGAAACCGATAAACAAGATTCGGTTAAAATAAGCAGTCCGATTTGTTTTGAATCGGTTTACCCTATTTTTGTAACGTCATTCGTAAGAAAAGGAGCTCAGTTAATTTCAATTGTTACTAATGACAGTTGGTACGGAAGGTCGAGCGGACCCTACCAGCATAAAGAGATTTCCGTTTTACGCGCGATAGAAAACAGAAGATATGTAGTTAGGGCTGCCAACGGAGGAATAAGCGCCATAATTAGTCCGTTGGGCATAACGGAAAAAGAGACAAAGCTTTTTACAAAAGATGTATTGGTCGGGGATGTTTCGCTGCAAAACGGTTTATCTTTTTATTCCAAGTACCCGATGATCATTCCGTTGTTAGCCGTAACAATTTCCCTGATAATTATACTTTTGGCGTTATTTAAAAAGATATTCGGAGCAAAACTTAAGTGAACAAGTTTATCGATTTAAGAAGCGACACGGTAACAAAACCCTCGCCGGAAATGCGAAAAGCTATGTACGAAGCAGAAGTAGGAGATGATGTATTTAAAGAAGATCCCACAGTTAACAAACTTGAAAAATACGCCGCCGAATTGTTGGGTAAAGAGGCTGCCCTTTTTGTCGCAAGCGGTGTTATGGGTAATCAGATTTGCTTGAATGTACACACTCAACCTGCCGACGAGGTAATTTGCGAAAGCGATTCGCATATTTTTAATTACGAGTCCGGCTCTCCCGCAGCATTGAGCGGCATTCAATTGCTGCCGGTTAACGGCAATCAGGGCGTAATTACGCCTGAACAGATCGAGCCTTTTATAAGACCCAAAAGTGCATATTATATGCCCCGCACGAAAGTTATCGAAGTGGAAAACACACACAACAGAGCGGGCGGTACTATTCATCCCATGGAAAATATCGTAGCTTTGGAAAAACTTGCCGACAAGTACGGCTTAAAAAAACATTTGGACGGTGCAAGGATTTGGAATGCCTCGGTTGAAACCAATATATCCGTTGCTGAATATGCATCACACTTTGACAGTATCTCTTGCTGCCTTTCAAAAGGATTGGGCGCTCCTGTAGGTTCTATTATTGCCGGCGATAAAGATTTTATAACCGAAGCTTTCAGGGTAAGAAAATCTTTCGGCGGGGGAATGAGACAGGTGGGTATACTTGCCGCCGCCGGTTTGTACGCGTTGGAAAACAACAGGGAAAGATTAAAAGAAGACCACGAAAAAGCCGAAATGCTTGCCGGTGTTATTGATAAAAATCCGAATCTCAAAATTGATTTATCGGCGGTTCAGACAAACATACTTATTTTTGAACCCTTAACATTATCCGTAGATGAAGCGCTGGAAAAATGCAAAGAAAAAGGTTTGCTTTTGTCTGTCGGCAGAGTAGGTTCTCTAAGGGCGATTACCCATCTTGATATCAGCGACGAAGATATAAAAGAAAGCGTAAGAATTTTGGAAGAAGTGTTTAGTAACTGATTGTCTATCGTTTCCTAAAAAAAATTTTACTGTTTAGTAAGTAATCTTTTAAATTTCTTTGTAATCCAAACAACAACTTTGTTTTTCCCTCTGCAAAGAAATTCATCAATTAACTCTGCATTCCTTTCGGAACGAAGATACCCGTATATTTTGTGAGGAATTTCTATACCGTTATCTTCATAGTCGTTTTTTACGGTCTGCGAGATAGGGATAACATTGTACTTATTCGGTTCAAAAAAATCTTGTAATGCAGAATACTGCGCTAATTTATCTTCCGGATCATAAAGATTGTACCAAGCTCTTTTAATATTGTCGGGTGTAGGAAGCTTAGAGTTATTATAAGGATTTCCGGAAATGCTGTGTTTTATTTGTCCGTATATAAACGGAACCGCGATAGGCGAACCCTCCGAAACAAAAGTGTCTATCTCATATTCACTTTGATTTCGCAAGAGCACATCGTAAGAAATTATCGATCCCATAGAATGTGTAATAAGCATTATCTCGTCTTTTTTATGTTTATTAAATACTTCGTGCAATTTTTCTCTGATGACATCTTTAGCCAAGCAGTCACATTTATTTTCTTCAACACAATTTTGTGTGAAATAAATATTTAAATCTTTAAAAAAGTGTTTGATTAAAAGGTCCGTAAAAGAAGGGAAGTTTATATGCAGTTTTTCGTTGAACAAAAAACCGTCGAGTTGTTTCTTTAAATAATTGATGGTTTTTGTCTTAAAATCTTTTTCAACAATTCTTTTTTTATCTTTTGCGGGACTGTATCTTTCGGATAAATAAAGCTCGCTGTCTTTATCGGTTTCGTCTATATTAAGAGGTTGAGGGTGAAGAGCGTCCGCCCAATAAACAAGTTCAAAATTATACTTCGTGCCTTTGCACCCAATCCTGTCAAGTCCTTCATTTATTGATGCAATCCACCATTCTTCCAATAAATCTTTCGGAGGCTGATTACCCAAGCCATGTACACCAATTATTATTTTAGCCATTAGTTCAGTTCTTTATTTTAATTAAAAACAGCCTTTTACATTACTACTTTTTAAATAATAATGTTTAATTAATAAAATAGTTGTGATATAGAATAATAAAAAATATTTTTGTCTTTTTAATTTAAATAAATAATTAAACGGTTTTTTATAATGAATGACTTATCTTTATTTACCCATAAAATGCAAATGACTGTTCGCTTCTCTGATCTAGATGCAATGGGTCACGTAAACAATGCCAAATATCTTACATATCTTGAAGAGGCAAGAATAGACTACTTTAATAATTTACTATCTCTTAAAGAGGACAATTTAAATTACCAGGCTGTAATTGCCAAAATAGATATTAACTATCTTAAACAAATAAAGCTTGGCGATAATATAGAAGTCTATACCAGGATATTTAAATTAGGTAATAAAAGCTTTGACTTCGAAATTCTTATTGTAATTGACAATAATGGAGAAACGGAAATTGCTTCTTCATCAATATCTAAAATGGTAGGCTTTGATTACAAAACTCAAAAAACTGTTGTACTTCCAGAGTATTTTAGGGAAGCAGTTAGAAAATTTGAAAAGGAAGTTGAAGAATAAAAAATATTAGTTATTGTTCTTTGCTTAAATCCTCCATCATTTCAGCCAAAGTATTTTGAATTAGTTCAAAATTCTTTTGCTGTTTAGCCTGAACAGGCTGTGCGGCACGATCCTTGCAATTGGAGATTAAACATCTTTCGCAGGTATCGTTTACTTCTTTTGTTTTAATATTTTTATCGTTCCAGAATTTTACTTTTTTCTTAAAACTGTCGTTCAGCAGAAATCCTAAAGTAACGCTGGAAAAATTATTGTTTAACGGAAAGTTTGTTCTTCCAACCGAGATACAGAAATATTTATTTTTAGAAACTTGGAACTCTGATATTTGTGATTCAATAAAAAGCTTCCTCTTTTTTAACCCGTGCTTTTTTGCTTTTTTTAAAACCGACAAAGAGACCCACCTTCTGCAGTAATGTTCTTCGGTTTTATAACCACCGGGATTTTCGGTCAAATTAAGTCTTAATTCTTTAATAAGATTATACTCTCTATTAACATTCGCCGTGTTAAATCTTAAAAAGAACAAATTGTTCAGGTTGAAAAATTTAGGAGTTATCGTAGCAATTCTTTGGAATATCATTTCGGGCGTAGCATTATATTTAATGATCAGATCTTCCAAAGAATTCGGATTCCATGATTTTTGATTGAAAAAAGTTTTCAGGTCTTTTATTAATTTTTGTTCGTTTAATATCAACGCCGATGAAAAATAAGATGCTTTAAAATTATTAAGCAATTGGTCAAATGAATCGACCTTCATTTGTGAGTGAGCAAAATTTCTGTCTTTCAAGTCTAAAAAATTATATCCCAATTCTTTTCCTAGCGTAAAAGTCAATTGAGATTCGCTTAAATTTTTATTCAGCAGAATCCTGTTTTTATTTCCGGGTATTACAACCGACCTTATGCCCGAAAGTTCGGGGTATTTATTTAAAGTATCCTTATCGATAATGTAATTGTATTTTTCGGTAAGTATCTTAATCAATTTATTGCTTTTAAGGGCATTCCTTTGCGTGATTTTATGTTTGGCTATAAATTTATTGACGCTTTTTTCAATATCTTCAAAATAGTTCTCGTTAAATTCTTTATAAGTCCGCAGCGCCGTTCTGCTGAAATTCTGCTCGCTCATTTCCGAGTTTTTGGCAAGTTCCACCAAGGTTGAAACAAGTGCGCTGAGAGGCAGTGATGCATTGGTAAGCAGGACAACCAACTTATTAAGATCAATTCCGTAATGGTCGAGCGGAAGCTGCTCAAGTATGTTCGATTCGAGAAGCTCGGCAATGGGTCTTAGTTTTTTTGTAAGTTTTAAAGAAACCAAATTATCGTAAGTAACATTTAAGGCGGATGATATTGCCGCAATTTTATCTGATTTCGGATATTTTTTCCCGTTTTCAATTTCATTTAAATAGGAAACTGACACACCGCTTTTTTCAGCAAGCTTGGCTATGGAAAGATTTTTGTTCAATCTTAACTGCTTTAGTTTTAACCCGAAAATGAGTCTTATGTTGTTGTTGTTCAATATCACTTTTATAAAATATGTTATTTGTTATATTGTAAAAAATAAGAGTGTATTTCAATATAAATAAAATGTAATATACATCAAATAAATTTAGCAGAATTTCATTATCAGCGAAAATTCGCTTGCATCTGTTATAATTAGTTTTTAATTTCATTCTCAATAAATATTTATAAAATAAATGAATACATCAGGATTAAAACATAACCGGATAATTGACTTGCTTCCTTATCAAATTGAAAGAGATCCGCTTGAAAAGGCTTTTTGTGACAAGGTAACCGGAAGTTGGAGGAGTTATTCCTCAAGGCAGGCAAAAGAAATTATAGACAAAGTCAGCTTGGGTCTATTGGCATTGGGCGTAAAACCCGGAGATAGAATCGGTATAATTTCGGGCAACAGGGTTGAATGGAATTTTATTGATATAGGGCTGCTGCAAATCGGAGCCGTTAATGTTCCTTTGTATCCGAATACAAGTGAAGATAATTATAGGTATATAATAAAAGATGCGGAGATAAAAATATTATTCGTTGAAAATTCTCAACTTTACGAAAAAGTAAAAAATGTTGAAAAACTGCTGGGCAGAAATTTGGATGAAATATACACTTTTGATCCGGTTAAAAACGTTAAAAGTTGGGAACAGTTACTTGAAAATGCCGATGAAGTAAATAGAGAAAAATTAAATGAACTATTTGATAAAGTTGATAAAGAAGACTTGGCTTCCGTTATTTATACATCGGGCACTACAGGTGAACCGAAGGGGGTAAGGCTGACACATTTTAATATTATAAGCAATGTGCTTTCACTTGCAGAAATAATGCCCCACGATACTTTTAGCAGAACGATCAGTTTTTTGCCCCTTTGTCATATTTTTGAAAGAACCGCAGTTTACTTTTATATGTATCTCAGCCGTTCGGTTCATTATCCGGAAAGTTTGGAAAAACTGGCGGAAAATATAAAGGAAGTTAAACCCCATTATTTTATAACCGTCCCCAGATTATTTGAAAAAATATATGAGAAAATAATGGAAAAAGGTCACGAGTTAAGTTTTCCTAAAAAGGCAATTTTCGGCTGGGCGGTTAATTTAGCAAATCACTTTCATCCGATGGGCTACAATAATTGGTTTTATAATTTCAGATTATTTTTTGCAAGAAAACTTGTATTCGACAAGTGGGTTGATGCTTTGGGCGGAGAGTTAAAATCAATAATATCCGGCTCCGCAACCCTTCAGCCAAAACTTGCAAGAATTTTTACTGCCGCCGGCATTCAAGTAATACAAGGATACGGGCTGACGGAAGCTTCGCCGGTACTTACAAGCAACAGGTTCGAAAAAGGTTCGTATAATTTGGGTACCGTTGGACCGCCTATACCCGGGGTTGAGATAAAGATTGCCGATAACGGAGAGATATTGGCTAAAGGTCCGAATGTAATGAAAGGTTACTACAACAAACCCGAAGATACCAAAAAAGCAATCGACGAAGAAGGGTGGTTTCATACAGGCGACATAGGCGAATTTGTGGACGGCAATTTCCTAAAAATTACGGGAAGACTGAAAGAAATATTTAAAAACAGCGGAGGAAAATTTATTGCTCCTCAGCCGATTGAAAATAAGATGAGGGAATCTTTTTTTATTGAACATATTATGGTTGTTGGTGAAAATGAAAAATTTACCGGCGCTTTGATTCTGCCCGAATTTGAGTTTCTAAAAAAATGGTGTCAGGGTAAAGGGCTGAAGTTCAATTCAAATTACGAAATGATTGCTTCGGAAAGAGTAAAAAACAGAATCATGAAAGAAGTTAATAAGTACAACAAAAGATTCGGTCATGTTCAGCAGGTTAAAAAAATTGCGCTTGTTGCCGATACTTGGTCGGTAGAGACGGGCGAACTTACTCCTACGCTAAAATTGAAAAGAAAAATAATAAAAGAAAAATATAAAAAAGAAATCGATAGTATTTACAGAGATAATTCATCAATAAAATAAAAGATTAATTAATTATTAAAGAAAAAATTATGAAAAGAAAAATAAATAAAGTCGCAGTTTTAGGCTCAGGTGTAATGGGCTCAAGAATAGCTTTGCATTTTGCAAACATCGGGTGCAAAGTGTATTTATTGGATATACCGCCGAAAGAACTAAACGAGAAAGAGAAACAAAAAGGGCTTACACTTGAAAGTCCCGCGGTACGCAACAGAATAGTAAACGAAAATTTTTCCAATATTTTAAAAGCAAAACCATCTCCTGTTTTTAACAAGAAGGTATCTTCCCTTGTAACCACGGGCAATTTTGAAGATAATATGAATTGGCTGGGTGATGTGGATTGGATAATAGAGGTAGTCGTTGAAAATCTTGATATTAAAAAATTGGTTTTTGAGAAAGTCGAGCGCTTCAGAAAAGAAGGTACTTTAATAACCACCAATACTTCCGGCATTCCCATACATTTTATGCTCGAAGGCAGAAGCGAAGATTTCCAAAAACATTTTTGCGGTACTCACTTTTTCAACCCGCCGAGATACCTGCAGTTGCTCGAAATAATTCCTACTCCCAAAACCGACCCCGATATTGTGGATTTCTTAATGCATTACGGTGACCTTTACCTTGGAAAAACTACCGTTTTATGCAAAGACACTCCTGCGTTTATTGCCAACAGGATTGGGGTTTTCAGTATGATGGCTGTCTTTAAATTAATGAAGGAAATGGGACTTACAATAAAAGAAGTGGATTCACTTACGGGTCCTTTAACCGGTAAACCAAAATCAGCGACTTTCAGAACAGCCGACGTTGTGGGAATTGATACTTTGGTGCACGTTGCCAATAATCTTTACAAAGACTGTCCCGATGATGAAAACCGGGATTTATTTGTGATACCCGATTTTGTAGACACGATGATAAAAAACAACTGGCTGGGCGATAAAACAAAACAAGGATTTTATAAAAAGACAAAAGATGAAAACGGGAAGCG
>CAZAOG010000047.1:13958-18582 GCA_964486645.1 uncultured Ignavibacteriaceae bacterium
CTTCACGATATAGGTGACGGTGTTGTTAATTTGGAATTTAAAACAAAGATGAATTCGATAGGCAGCGAAGTGTTGGAAGGAATAAACAAATCTATTGAAATAGCAGAGAAAGATTTTAGAGGTTTGGTGATAGGCAACGACGGGCAGCATTTCTCAGCCGGTGCAAATCTTGCAATGATGTTTATGCTTGCAACCGAACAGGAATACGACGAAATTGATTTTGCGGTTAGAACATTCCAAAACACTACAATGCACATCAGGTATTCATCCGTTCCGGTAGTTGTAGCGCCCCATGGTTTAACGCTTGGCGGCGGATGCGAAGTTTGTCTGCACGCAGATAAGGTTGAAGCCGGAGCAGAAACTTACATAGGTTTGGTTGAAGTGGGCGTCGGAATTATTCCCGCAGGCGGAGGTACAAAAGAAATGACTCTCCGTGCATCGGATAATTACCGCGCAGGTTTGGTGGAATTTAACGAATTGCAGTGGAGATTTTTAAACATTGCTCAGGCTAAAGTATCTACTTCCGCAAGCGAAGCATTCGATATGGATATATTTGTAAAAGGCAGAGATAATATTGTCGTTAATCCTCACAGAGCAATTGCTCAGGCTAAAAAATCGGTTATCGATTTAGCCGATAGGGGTTACACCAAGCCGCTGCAGAGGGAAGATATTAAAGTATTGGGAAGAGCGGCTTTGGCTAATATGCTTTTGGGTGCATATTCTTACGAGCAGGCTCATTACATATCCGAACACGATAAAAAGATAGCCGAAAAATTGGCTTATATAATGTGCGGCGGTGATCTTTCCGAAGGCGCTGTTGTAAACGAACAGTATTTGTTGGATTTAGAAAGAGAAGCTTTCCTTAGTTTGATCAGCGAAAAAAAATCAATGGAAAGAATTCAAAGTATTTTAACAACGGGTAAACCGTTACGTAATTAAATGAATTTAAAAATTAATCAGAAGTAAAAATTATGAGAGAAGCATATATTGTAGCAGGTAAACGTACCGCGGTGGCAAAAGCCAAAAAAGGCGGTTTCCGTTTTTACAGACCGGATGACTTAGCCGCGGACGTAATAAAAAATTTATTAAAATCCGTTCCCGAGCTCGACCCCGAAAGAGTTGACGATTTAATCGTGGGTAATGCCTTCCCCGAAGCTGAACAAGGGCTGCAGGTAGGAAGAATGATTGCACTTCAGTGTCTTCCGCAGGAAGTTCCCGGTGTAACCATAAATAGATTTTGTGCATCCGGTATTGACACGATTTCTACGGCAGTTGCCCGTATTCGATCCGGGATGATGGATTGTATTATAGCCGGAGGAACCGAATCGATGTCAATGGTTCCGATGACTGGCTGGAAATTAGCTGCCAACTACGGACTTGCCAAGGATAATCCGGGTTACTATATGAGTATGGGATTGACCGCGGAAAAAGTTGCAGATCAGTATAAAATATCGCGCGAGGATCAGGACGAATTTTCCTACAACTCGCATATGAAAGCGTTGAATGCTTTGAAGGAAGGATACTTCAAAGATCAAATTGTACCGATTGAAGTAGAAGAAGTTTATTTGGAATTAGGGAAAAGAAAAACAAGAAAGAACATCGTGGAAATAGACGAAGGTCCGAGAGCGGATACCACAATTGAAGCACTGGCAAGATTAAAACCTGTCTTTGCCGCAAACGGAACGGTTACTGCGGGGAATTCTTCGCAAACATCTGACGGTGCGTCTTTTGTTATGGTTATGTCGGAAGAAATGGTAAAAGAATTAAATCTCACCCCAATTGCCAGAATGGTATCTTATGCGCTCGAAGGTGTAGACCCGACTATGATGGGAATCGGTCCGATTGCCGCAGTGCCGAAAGCATTAAAAAAAGCCGATATGAAATTGGATGATATCGACTTGATAGAATTAAACGAAGCGTTTGCCTCGCAGTCTTTGGCGGTAATCAGAACTCTTGGTATGGATATGGAAAAAGTAAACGTAAACGGCGGAGCAATTGCTTTGGGGCATCCCCTTGGCTGCACGGGTTCTAAATTAACGGTACAGATATTAAACGAATTGAAGAGAAGAAATAAAAAGTACGGAATAGTAACTGCTTGCGTGGGCGGCGGACAGGGAGTAGCCGGAATTTATGAACTTTTAAATTAAGATTATTTATAACAAAATTTAGAGAGTATAAAATGTCAGAAGAAACAAAAACATTAGGAGTATTAAAAGGCGGAGAATTCCTTATTAGGGAAACGGATGCATCATCCGTGTTTACGCCTGAAGATTTGGACGAAGAGCAAAGAATGATTGCAGAAACAGCCAATGATTTTATCCAGAAAGAAATTTGGCCTAATCTGGATGCTATCGATAAACAACAGGAGGGATTGACCCTAAGCTTAATGGAAAAAGCAGGTGAATTAGGCTTGCTCGCCGCTTCGGTTCCCGAAGAATACGAAGGACTGGGAGGTGGATTCAACACAAACACAGCCCTGACAATGGAGATGGGTAAAAGCCATTCCTTCGGTGTTTCTTTCGCGGCTCATACGGGCATCGGTACTCTGCCAATTATGTATTACGGCACCGAAGAGCAGAAGAAAAAATACTTACCTAAACTGGCAAGCGGTGAATTAAAATCGGCTTATTGTTTAACAGAACCTACATCCGGCTCGGATGCTCTTTCGGCAAAAACAACCGCAAAACTTTCTGATGACGGGAACTACTATATTTTGAACGGACAAAAAATGTGGATTACAAACGGCGGATTTGCGGATATACTTATTACTTTCGCTCAAGTGGATGGTGATAAATTTACATGCTTTATAATTCCGACCGATTCCGAAGGTTTTACTCGCGGTAATGAAGAAAACAAATTGGGAATAAAAGGGTCTTCTACGAGAGCTTTATTTCTGGATAATGTGAAAGTACCCAAAGAAAATATTCTCGGTGAAATTGGCAAAGGTGCATATATTGCTTTTAACATTCTTAATATCGGAAGGTTTAAATTATGTGCAATGACAACCGGCGGTGCTAAAGAAAATGCTTCTATCGCGGTTGCCTATGCCAATGAAAGAAAACAGTTTAACCAGCAAATTTCTAACTTCGGGGCTATTAAACACAAACTTGCCGAACAGGCTATTAAAATATTTGCAAGCGAATCGGCAACGTTCAGAACCAGCGGACTGATAAACGACAAGATTAAATCATTACAGGCTGAAGGAATGAGCTACACGGATGCTTCACTGAAAGCTGCGGAAGAATATGCAATTGAATGTGCTATGCTTAAAGTTTTCGGCTCGGAAGTGCTTGACTATGTGGTTGACGAAACGGTGCAGATTCACGGAGGTTACGGTTACTCGGAAGAATATCCCGCAGCCCGCGCGTACAGAGACTCCCGTATTAACCGCATATTTGAAGGCACGAATGAAATTAACAGACTTCTTACCGTTGACATGCTTATGAAAAGAGCAATGAAAGGAAGGTTGGATTTGATGGGTCCCGCAATGGCCGTACAGAAAGAATTAATGTCTATACCCGATATGGGAGAAGAAGGAGAAGGTGTTTTATCTGCAGAAAAGAAGGCAATTGCAAATGCTAAAAAAGCCATCCTGATTATTGCCGGTGCAGCAGTTCAAAAATTTATGCAGAACTTAAAAGACGAGCAGGAAATAATTATGAACATAACGGATATGATGATAGAGTTATACGCCTGTGAATCTGCATATTTGAGAACAGCGAAATTATCACGGACGAAAAACGAAGAAGAATTGAGACCCTACGTTGAAATGACAAAAGTATATTTCAGCGATGCATTTGAAAGAATAAATCTGCACGGCAAACACGCAATTACTTCTTTTTCGGAAGGCGATGAGTTAAGAATGCTCTTACTCGGATTAAAGCGATTTACCAAATACGAAAACGTAAATACAAAAGAATTAAGAAGAAATATTGCAAACAGGTTGATTGAAGCTAATAAATATTGTTTTTAATTTTTGATGATCTAATTTTCTCAGATTTAGAAAATAGGTTTTTAATCAGCTTTAGAACTTTGTTTGCTATTGTTTATAGTTATTATTGGTATTGGGATGGAATTATTATTAAAATGAATATTCACTATTCCATCCTCCAATATTTCTATCAATATCAAGTTGTTGTTCTAAATATAAGAGAAAACTATTATTCTTAAAATTTTTGAATACTAGTTGCTTTAATTTTTTTAATCTTCCATTATCTTTTATAATCCAAGTCGTTTCATCAATTTCATCATTTTGATCATAACAGCTGCTTAATTCAGAAATTAAAAAGTTTAAATTAGTAATAGTCGAAGTTTGTTTAGTTTCAATATGCTTTGAAATTATTTCAAAATACCCGGTAGAATTGTCTATTTCTACTAAGTATTCATATTTTTTACCGATAATTTTTTTCATTATTTCCTCCCGAGAGAATAATTCCGACTTTCTGATTTTGGTTTTTTTTCTAATCAGTGCGACAAAAAGTAAAAAGTTAGTTTATAAATCTATCAGATTCATACAAGAGGTGCGATAGTTAATAAAAATTATTAAAAAAACATTACTTGGTTTATCAAAGTTTAAAAATTTTCTATATCAATTGCATAATTTATGTGTGCAACATTACAAGAG
>CAZAOG010000048.1:0-18563 GCA_964486645.1 uncultured Ignavibacteriaceae bacterium
ACGCAACGTCTATTATTTTTGTTGCCTTCGGTTACATTTTTTATGACTCAATTCGATATTATTGAAAGGAGTGTGTCGTGTTAGGTCGGGTAATTAAAATTCTTTACATTTAGAAATTTTTGGGCTAATTTAAAATCAATTATCATTAATTGATTGTAAATAATAAATTTTGTACTTAAATAATAAGGGCTAAATATAGGTTTGGTCTTATTTTCAATAAAAAATGCAAATAGCTGATTACAAAGATTTAATAAGTGAATTACCTTTTATGTGTCAATCAACCAATATTAAAAAAAGGGATTGGAGTGGAATTATTAATAATGGATTGATACAGGGAATATTTGGTGATAATAATGAAATTACTTTAAATAGAACTGATTTATTTAACATTAACCCCACAGAAAACAACAACTTTAAAATATTTGTTATAAAAACTTTAATGTGGGGCTTTCCAACCAGTGGAAGAGGAAGAAACATTAGCAACTTATTGGAAGAAAATAATTTTAATAATTTGATTGTGATACTTCAAGAATATGATCAGGGTAATATCCAACTTAATCAATTAAGTCTAAATATTGACCATATAAACGGTTTAGGTCTTTCTACGATGAGCAAATTTACATATTTCTTATCTACAAAAATTAATGACTATCGTTCCATAATTTTAGACTTAAGAATTATTAATGTAATTCGATCAGAACGATTTGAGGAGCTGAACGATTTAAATATAATTAATTATAGCAATGCTATAAATAAGTATGTTGAATTTCTCGAACTTATACATAATTTATCTGGTGACTTAGAAGTTGAACCTGATCAAATTGAATTATTTTTGTTCCTTTTTGGAAATACATTATATAATAATAACCAACAATGAATGTTTTATTTTTACTTAAAATGGATCGTGTTATAATTATTACAAGATAGGAAAACTAATTATGGGAATGGATATAAGAATAACAACTGAAGACATTTTTAGAACATATTTAATATTAGGTTTATTAGAAATGAAGAATGGCATACCAATTTCTTCTTCGGAAATTTTAAACAAAATAGATCCAAATCTAGAAAATGTATATGTCAATCGTTCTATAAATATAGCTGAGTATTGGTTAACATTGCATAATTTAAATATAGAAGAAATTAGCAATATAATAACAAGGGAAAGGAGTGGATATTCATTGGTGGATGAACTACCGATAAACGCCTATAAAGATTTTTTAGGTGGCTTCCTATATCTAAATTTAGTTCGCGATAAAAAACACACTTCAAATCTCAATGAAATTATAAATAAAGATGGCGAACGGGGGCTTACTATAATTACAAAATTATCATTAGCTAAAGATCAAGGATTGTCTATTAATATTAAATATGAATTAGTTGAAAATGAAATAAATTTCTCTCCAAAAAACTTTAGCCTTGATGTCAATAAGTGGTATATACTTGGAAATGATTCAAATAATGAGGATAAAAAATTATTGCTCTCTAAAATTATTTCTATATCTAACCCATTTTAAATACTTTCCTATAATAAAATTTTCATAAAAACACAAAACAAAATTGTTTTGAAGCCTATCTTTATATTCATCAAATTTAAACACATAAAAATAAATAGGAGTTAAACTATGGCAGACACAACAAAACCGGCAATAGGTGTTTGTCCTTTTTGCGGTGCAGCAGTTGGATTCAAGCAATACGAAGGAGGAAAAGCATGTCCTCAATGTAAAAGGCACGTCACTCGCGAAAGTACAAAAGCTAAGTAAAAGTAATGGGGTGTATTCCCTCCATTTATAACTCATGTTATGGAGGTATGTTATGCAATTGCCCCGACATTTATGTCATGGACTAGATTAACATGCTTGGGCTTTAGCCACATTCTATCTAATAATGTGGCTAAAGCCATTTGGTTTTTTCTTAATTATTCCACGACCTACCTATCTCGACTTGGTCGATCCAAAGTGGGAAGGTTGTGGCTCTTTCCGTCAGTTGACGGATAATGTTCTACGTAACGTGAGTTAATAATAATAACAGATAAATATTATGAAGTCATTACAAAACAGCAAACAAAACATTGGTAAATCCGATTGTGCAGGCGATCTTTCCATAACAATGAACGCTTTGATAAAAGATTATTTGTTCCGAGTTTATATGAAAGAAATAAAATCCGAGTACATTAAGGTAGTTAAAATGCTTGGTATCGGAAATTATGCTCATCCTTATGTTACATTGCCGACAGTAAATTTCAGCAAAGAAACCGGGCTGTATAAATTTTCCGATTTTCTCTTATTGTGTTCTGTGGAATACCTAAATAATTCTTATGAGGTTTGTCTAAAAAGAACACTTAGGCAGGCAAGTAACGGTCCGGAAATATTTGAATATGATTCTATTTTTATAAACGGTATCTCAAAGAATGCTTCCCGTTCGGTTGATTTAAAGAACCAAATTGGGAAAGAAGCTGTTTCTAATTCCAATATGAAAGGTAAGGTGTTAAAAGTAAAGGATGTAAATATGATAACTATGGACATCTTACCTTTATGTAAAATTGTAGAAATACCAAATACAAAGCTTGAAGATATTTTTATCCAGGAGAATAAGAAGGAACAGATTAAGAGATTTATACATTCTGTTAATAATTTTGATAATGAAAGTGTTCCATTAAGATATTTGTTTTCGGGCAAGCCGGGAACGGGGAAAACAAAAATTATTAACTCTATCATAAATGAAATTAAAGAAAAGGCTACCGTCTTAATTTTGAACAGCGGGGGTAAGATTATGTTTAGTGAAGCCGTAGATTTTTGCAACCTATTTAATTCCAGCGTAATAATTTTAGATGATTTGGATTTTTTAGCCGGTGATAGGAATGAAAATATGGAAACATCAAACCTTAGTTCATTTTTGCAATATCTTGATGGTCTTTTAAATTCTAACATTTTCATATTGGCTGCCACTAACGATAAAACTCTTGTGGATAAAGCTGCTTCAAGACCCGGAAGATTTGATATGATTTTAGATATTGGGGAAATTGATTTTAATAATTATTTGTCTTTGGTAAAAAGGGAAACCGAAGATGAAAGGATACTGAGATACTTTAACGATGATCTTCTTTCTTCATTCAAGGACAAAAATGTAACCGGTGCTTTTTTGGTTAGCCTGGTTAAACAATTAGCATCAGCATTAAAGATAAAAGATGATTTAACGCCAAGTGATTTTAATAATTATTTAGAACTTTCACATAAAGGATTCTATAGCCGAAACGATGAAAATTATTCGAAGGTTATAGGTTTTAACAATTAATCTTGGGAGGTAGTATGATAAGATTTGTAAGCTTTAAGTATGTTGATTATGATTTAGGTAATATCGGCAAATTGCATATAAGTCCGGTAAGACCGAATGAAAATCCGGCGAATGCTAATTTAATTAAAGTTGGTGAAGAAAGATATTTAATTGAAGCGGAGGGTAATTTGTCTGCGTCTAATATCAGCCAAAATACATTAAATAATTTTGATGATTTTCTGTTAATCCATATAGAGGCATTAAGGAGGTTAACATGAAATATATTACCATGGAAGAGATACTTTTTATGCACCATAGAATATTGGTAGAGCTGCAGCCGATCAATGATGATTTTAAAATATTAAATACCGGTAATCTTGATGCGGCTTTATCACGTCCAAAGCAAAGTGCATTCGGTGATGACGCATATAAAGATGCTTACTCTAAAGCTGCCGCATTAACAGAATCTTTGATTTCGAATCATCCTTTCCAAGACGGAAATAAGCGAGTCGGTATTGCTGCGGGAATAGTTTTTATGATGAATAACGGTTATCAATTAAATGCAGCAGTGAATGACATTTATGGAGTTGCCATAAACATTGCAGATGGTTCTTGTAAATTTGATGAAATAAAAGAGTGGTTTGAGATACATTTTGATTAGTTGTAAATAATGCTTGGTATAATCCTAATAATTATATTTTATCTTTTTTTAGAATATTTGAAGAAAAAATCAGATGATGATTTTAGATGATTTTGGAAGTCAAGATTATGATAAAAATAAATTTGATATTAAACAACATTAGTTATTCTTTAGAGTATAGACAGGTTAACAATAATAGAATATACTGTAGCTGCGTTATAAACAATTTATTTGAAAATCTTTCGCAGCTAAAGTTTAAGAGAGACTATTATTTAGCAAATATATTTATGTCAACTTGGATTGATCAAACATTGTTTTGGGTTTTAAAAGATAAATGGAACCCGAATTGTCTGAATGAGAAAGAAGTATATGATAAATTTCAAGAAATTTTTAATATACCGAAATTTTACAACCATCCTTTAGCTACCTTACTACCACCGGTAAATATTTTAACTTACAAAGGAAAGGTAAATTTATTAAACAAAAAAGAATTGTTGTTTTATGTTAAACAATTGTGGTGGGAAGATAATGTTAAACCATACTTTTTAACTCTTGGGAGAAATGACATTGTGGAATCATCAATTCTTGAATTTAGAAATGATTTAAATATGGAAAAAAGATTTAGCATAACCGAAAATAAAAAATTGAGGTTTTTATGGTATGATTAAATTTAATTTTCTTTTTAAAATTCTTCTTAAACTTTTCTGTACAAACCATTTTTAATTCGTCCTTATTTCATTCTATTTGTGATTATTAGTAAATTTTAAATATGAATACTACAGAATTAATTAGAAAGAAAAGAGACGGAAAGTCTTTAACGGCCGATGAAATTAATTATTTAATCTCATCTTACACAAAAAGGAAAATTCCCGATTATCAATTTTCCGCATTCCTTATGGCTTCTTTTTTAAAGGGTATGAACAAAAAAGAAACCGCGGCTTTAACCGAAGCCATGCTCTACAGCGGAAAGATAATAAATTTAGATTCCATCCCGGGTGCAAAAATAGACAAACATTCAACCGGCGGCGTGGGCGATAAAACTTCTTTAATACTCGCTCCGATAGTTGCGGCAGCAGGAATAAACGTTCCCATGATTTCCGGCAGAGGTCTTGGACATTCGGGCGGAACACTGGATAAATTGGAATCAATTCCCGGTTTTAAAACCGACTTATCTTTAACCGGATATAAACAAATAATAAAACAATGCGGTACTGTTTTAATCGGACAAACAAAAGACGTTGCCCCCGCGGATAAATTGATTTATTCATTAAGAGACGTAACGGCAACGGTAGAATCCATTCCCCTGATAACCGCAAGTATAATGAGTAAAAAATTAGCCGAAGGAATTGACGGACTTGTACTTGACGTAAAAACCGGAAGCGGTGCTTTTATGAAAAAAACTTCCGATGCCGTTGAGCTTGCAAATTCTTTAATAAATACAGCAAAAGCATTCAATAAAAAAGTTATCGCTTTTATAACGGATATGAATCAGCCGCTTGGTAAGTATGTCGGCAATTGGCTGGAAGTTTATGAATCAATAAAGGTTTTAAGGGCCGAACAAGAGGACGACCTTTTTGAGTTAAGCACGCTATTATCCGGTGCGATGATTTATCTTGGTGGCAAAGCGTCTTCTATTGACGAAGGGATTGTAATTTCAAAACAATTAATTAAAAACGGAAAAGCCTTTGATAAATTTTTGGAGATTGTAAAATTACAAAACGGAGATATATCCTTTATTAAGAATCCGAAAAAATATCCCAAATCAAAAGCGGTTGATTATCTGTACGCGGAAAAAAGCGGATACATCACCAAGATGGATAATTTTCAAATAGGAATATCCGCATTGGAACTCGGCGCAGGAAGAAAAACAAAAGAAGATGTAATTGAACCCAAAGCCGGTTTAATTTTTAAATATAAAATCGGCGACAGGGTTAAAAAAGGCGACCCGCTGGTAGAAATAAGAAGCGAATCAAAAAACAAAATAGATGCCGTAAAACAAATTCTAAGTAAAGCGATTTTATTTTCAAATAAGAAAACAACGAAACCGAGACTAATAAAGAAAACATTAAGGTAAAGGAGAATAAGATGGAAAAGAACAAAGAAATAATAGATAATTTAATAATTGCTTATTGGATGGAAATTGAAACCGTTACAAATTATATATCCAATTCCATTAATTTAGACGGTGTTCGTGCCGAGGAAATAAAAAAATCTCTTTCGGTCGACATCCTGGAAGAAATAAATCACGCTCAATCTCTTGCCAAAAGAATAAAAGAAATCGGGGGAACCGTCCCGGGGTCTATGAGTTTTTCTCCTTCACAAACTCTACTTCAACCCAAAGAAGATACAACGGATGTCGCATCCGTTATTGAAGGCGTAATAGAGGCGGAAAACGGTGCCATTGCTCAATATAATAAAATTATAAAACTTTGCGAAGGAATCGATTACGTAACACAAGATTTATGTATCAGACTTCTGGGCATGGAAGAATCACACAGAATTGAATTTATGGGATTCTTAAAAGAATACAAAAAATAAATAATTATATATTAAAAGAAGGTTGTCTGTTGAGGAGCGAATCGGTCAATCTGCCGCCGCGGCATGTGATTCGCCATACCGATTTCAATATGTTTTCGGGAATCCCCGCGTAAGTGTCCGTCCTATTTATTTTGTTTACCGCAATTTCTTTTTATTTCCGATTTTTGTCGTTAAAAGATTTCACCTGCGAATACTGTTTTACTATTGATTTTATTGACTATATTTAACATTATTAAAAGTAATATTTAATTGTTAATAAAATTAAGGAGAGTATATAATGTTATTCATAGTAGCCATTTTAGCAGCGGTTGTAGCGTATGTAATTTACACTACAACAAAAAAAAGAGGGCAGCGACAAGAATCAAATCTTGCGTTGATGGGTTTCTTTGCAGCAATACTGATTGCCTTTATTCAAATATGGACAGTTATTCCTGCAGGTAATGTTGGAGTAATCGATTTTTTCGGAAATGTCAGCGACAAAACTTTACTGCCGGGCGTAAATTTTGTCAACCCCTTGGCAAAAATTGTAAAATTTGACGCACGGACCCAGGAAATAAGGGAAGTAATGGATGTTCCTTCTAAAGAAGGATTGAGCGTACAATTGGAGATAAGTCTGTTGTACAGCTTAAACTATAAAAACGCAAACAAAATTTACAAAACAGTCGGCGAAGAATATGTTAACAAGATTGTTGTTCCTCAGTTCAGATCTGTTGTCCGCGGAGTTACTTCTTTGTTTGACGCACAAGCTCTTTATACCGGCGAAAGAGAAAAATTACAAAGTATGATTAGAAGTGATTTGGAAAAAGTGGTCGGCGCCAGAGGAATTAACATCGAAGCTACGCCGTTAAGAAGAATTATTTTACCGTCCAGACTAACTGCTGCAATCGAAGAAAAACTAAAAGCCGATCAGGAAAGTCAAAGGATGCAGTTTGTTCTGCTGAAAGAAAAACAGGAAGCTGAGAGAAAAAGAATAGAAGCAAAAGGTATTGCCGATTTTCAGGATATAGTTTCTAAAGGAATAAGCGATCAACTGCTTAGGTGGAAAGGAATAGAAGCGACGGAAAATCTTGCTAAATCCACCAATGCAAAAATTGTTGTTATAGGTGCCGGCAAAAACGGATTACCCTTAATTCTTAACAATTAATAAGCCGGGTCTTAAAAGGTTTCAAAAAGGAGAGAAGGCGTCTTTTTTAAAAAAGTTGTCTTCTCTTTTATGATAATTTTTTTGTGAAATAAATTATTTACCGCCTTTTAAAAACACCTTAATTTATGAGAAATTGATACGTTGCCGAAACAACATTGCTGACCAATCGGTCATTAAATTGCAATATGTTTTCTTTTTTTTTATTTTTGAACTAGTCGGTCAATTTTTTTAAGGTGAAATATGCAACAGTTTATTGATGTTCTAAATTTTTTATTACCGTTTTTATATATAGCAACATTTATAATTTATGCGTATGACTTTGGAAGGGGTGATGACAAGTACGCAAACTCTAAAAGTCTTTTCTTATTTATTACTCTTTTGGTACACATATCTTTTTTAATTTTAAGAACAATAAAATTCGGACATCCGCCTATAACAAATGTTTTTGAAATCTTTACAATCATTGCTTTCGCCATATCTTTTTCATATTTCATTTTGGAGCTGCTTACCGATATCAGGGGAACGGGTCCGTTTATTATAATTTTTTCGGTGTTGTTTCAGATAATCTCAAGTATATTTATCCCCGACAAATTTGTTATAATAGAAGTATTAAAAAACAATCTGTTAGGTTTTCATGTTTTTACTGCACTATTGGGTTATTCGGCAATAACAATCTCCGCCGTTTATGGTTTTTTATATTTGATACTATACAAAGAAATTAAACTCAACAAGTTCGGTTTAATTTTTGAAAGAATGCCCAATCTTGAAATTTTAGAAAAGCTTAGTTTTCATTCATCCGTAATCGGTTTCGCGTTGTTAACACTTGCCATTATAATCGGTGTTATCTGGCTTCCGCAGGCATTCCCCAAGTTTTCGTTCATCGACCCCAAAATAACCGGTACGGCTCTTGTTTGGATTTTGTACGGTGTCGGGATCTCAAGCAAGGTTTTAGGAAAATGGCAGGGTAAAAAGGTTGTAACGCTTTCCATTGTAGGTTTTATTATAGCAATACTTTCTACTTTGATTACTAATTTTATATCACACAGCTTCCATTCATTTTATTGATTTAACATGAACATATTAGCAGTTGTAATAAATCATCATACCGCGCCGTTAGAAGTTAGAGAAGCTCTACATTTAAATGAAGATGAAGTAAGGATACTTACATTAAAAGCAAAAGAGAAGCTCTTTAGAGAATGTCTTATTATTTCCACCTGCAACAGAACCGAAATTTACGGTATACCAAAAGATATAAAAACTCTTCATACGGATATTCAATCCTTTCTTCTTTCCGAAAAACCGGAAGTGAAAATTTCAAAAACTCACTTTCAAAATTACTCATCTACCGAAGCGGTAAAACATTTGTTCAGCGTCATCAGCGGAATTAATTCACAATTAATCGGCGACAATCAAATTTTCAAGCAGATAAAAAATTCGTTCCAAATTGCGGATGATTTGCAGGCGTCCGGATTTTTAATGAGGCATTTGTTTGCGGCTTCAACTCGTGTGGGTAAAAGAGCAATAACGGAAACGGGTATTTCGGAAGGTGCGGTTACAATCAGTTTTGCCGCCGTTCAATTAATTGAAAAAATATTTTCATCCTTGGGCAAAAAAACCGCTTTGGTCATCGGTGCCGGAGAAACCGGCGAAATTGCCGCAAAACATTTAAGGGACAGAGGAATAGGCAAACTTACAATAACAAACAGGACGCAGGAAAAAGCCGAAGCCCTGGCAAAGACATTAAAATGCTCTACTATCCCGTTTGCCGATTTCAAAAATGATCTGAACAAATTTGATATAATTATCAGTGCAACAAGTTCCGATAATCTGCTTATTACCAAGAAAGATATATCCGACGTAATGAAAACAAAAAAAGGATCGACCATTGTGCTTATGGATATTGCGGTTCCGAGAGACATTGATCCCGGGACAAAAACATTAAGCCATGTTTTCTACAAAGACATAGATTCTTTAAATATTATAGTTGAACAAAACTTAAAGAAAAGACACTCCGAAATTCCAAAAGTAAAACAAATAATAAAAGAAGAACTGGAAGAATTCGGCAACTGGTACAATTCGTTAAACGCTGCGCCGACAATAAGAACCCTCCGGGAACACTTTGAAAACATAAGGGCGGAAGAAGTAAAAAAGAATAAAAATAAATTCTCGGAAAGTGAACAGGAAAAACTTGAAATAATAACTAAAAGAATTATAAACAAAATACTTCATCACCCGACAACGGAATTAAGAAAAGCCGCCGAGATTGAAAACGATTCCGTTATCACCAAAACAAAGGTGGGTATTTTAAAAGAAATGTTCGGCATAGACCAACATTATTCCGGAAACAAAGAAAAAGATGAATAAAATTATTATCGGTTCGAGAGGAAGTGAGCTTGCCCTTTGGCAGGCTAATCATATTAAAAAAGAATTAAAGAAGATTCACAAACAACTTGAAGTTGAAATTAAAATAATAAAAACAAAGGGAGACAGAATTTTAAACAAGGCTCTTTCAAAAATCGGCGACAAAAGTCTTTTTACAAAAGAACTTGAAGAAGCGCTGCTGAAAAACAAAATAGATATTGCTGTACACAGTTTAAAAGATTTGGAAACGACTCTTCCGAAAGGTCTGAAGCTATCCGTTGTTACAAAAAGACATCCCGTTGAAGACGTTCTAATTGCAAGAAAGAAAAGAACCACTTTAAATTCGCTGCCCGAAAACGCCGTTGTTGCAACAGGTTCGCTCAGAAGAAAAAGCCAATTGCTGCATATCAGACCCGATATCACGGTCAAAGATTTGCGCGGAAATGTTCCGACAAGAATCGATAAGTTTTTAAAATCCAATTGGGACGCCATTATACTTGCCCGCGCCGGTGTAGAAAGATTGGGGTTACAAAAACATATATCCTCTTATATAAAAACTTACGAGATCGTTCCCGCGGTAGGACAGGGTGCACTTGGAATTGAAATTAATAAAAACAATAGAAATGCGGAAGCTTTGATAAAACCGTTACACGATGAAAACACATTTTTAGAAGTTTCTGCGGAAAGAGCATTCTTAAAAGAAATCGGCGGCGGTTGTCAGGTGCCGGTAGGCGCAAGCGCTCGGATTAAAACAAACGGATTATATCTAAGCTGCATTATATCCTCGCTTGACGGATCAATCACATATTCCAAACAAATGCGCGGAAAGAAATCGGAGGCAGAAAAGTTGGGCAGACTAATGGCAAAAGATCTTTTGAACGCCGGTGCAAAAAAAATATTAAAAGAAATATATAAAACCTGAAATTTAAAATGTATACGACGATAAAGAAAAAAACAAACAGGACGGAGAAAAAAAATTTAACAAGGAAAAAGATAATTGATTCGGCTTCTCAGTTGTTTTCTCAAAACAATTACCACGAGGTAATGATCGAAGACGTTGCTAAAAACGCCGATATAGCCAAGGGAACGGTTTATAATTATTTCGAATCAAAAGAGGAGTTATATTTCTCCATTATCGAACAAAAAATGTCCGCACTTACTAATTCTTTAATTGAAAAGATTAAGGTTGAAAACAGCAGAGTCAGCTCTCTTCACACATTCGTTATTCACAATTATATGTTTATGATGAAGTACAAAAACTTCTTCCGTATTTATCAAAAAGAGGCGTTCAATAAACAAAACGAACTGTGTAACGAAATAACATTATTGGAAAACCGCTTAAAACAACTTTTGATTAATATAATAACGGAAGGAGAAAAAGAAGGGGTATTCAGAAATACGGATAAAAATTTAACCGTTGAATTAATATTGGGCAGCCTGTATGCGGCCGTAAATAAAGGAATAAATAAAAATTATTCAAAAGAGCGGCTAACCACCGAAAGAGAAAAAATATTCAACTTCATTCTTCAAAGCCTTCATGCAGACAGAAATTATACCAACAACCTGCCGCTGCTTGGTAAAACCATTGTAATTACAAGAACGGTTGAACAGTCAAAGGAATCGGCGCTTAAATTTATAAGGTTGGGAGCGAACACCATTATTTTTCCCACCCTGGATATTGTACCTCCGGATAACTGGAAACCGTTTGACGACGCGGTAAAAAACAAAGAGGAAATAGACTTCATTATTTTTACTTCTAAACACGCCGTCGAAATGTTTGTTAAAAGATGCGGGGAATTAAAGATCAATTTTAATTACGATAAAATAAAAATTGTTGCAGTCGGTAATAAAACCGCATCAACCTGTAAAAACTTTAATATTCCCGTTTCCATAATTCCAAAAATTTTCAGCGGGGAAGGTGTGGTCGAGGAGCTGTCAAAATACGATATAAAAAACAAAGTCTTTTTTATTCCGCGTTCCGCTATCGGTAGGGAAGAACTGCCGCACGGTCTTTCGGACAGGGGCGCAATTTTAAAAACAGCTCAAGCCTACAACGTTACCCTGCCTGATAAAAAGACGGTTGAACGGAACATAAAAAAATTAAACGAAACAAAACCGGATATGTTTATTTTTACAAGTCCTTCTTCGTTTAAAAATTTTTTAAAGCTTTTGGATATTACGAATCCGTCGTTATATTTTGCACCGTTTGATGTTGCTTCAATAGGACCGACTACCAAAGGAGCTATCGAATCAAGAAACGTAAACGTAAATGTTATACCGGATGAATTTACAATTAAAGGTCTGGTAAAAGCCATAGTTAACCATTATAAAAAATTATAGAATGATTTTTCGGAGATAAATTTGAACAATTTAAAAAACGATTTGTTTTTAAGGGCTTGCAAAAGACAACCCGTTGAAAGAACACCTGTTTGGATGATGAGACAGGCGGGACGGTTTTTACCCGAATACAGAGCAGTAAGAGAAAAAACGGATTTTTTAACATTGTGCAAAACCCCCGAACTTGCTTCGGAAGTTACCATTCAGCCTGTTGATATTATAGGTGTTGATGCGGCAATAATTTTTTCGGATATACTTGTTATTCCCGAAGCAATGGGAATGAAATTAGAATTAATTGAATCGAAAGGACCTGTATTCGAAAAACCGGTCAGAACCGAAATTGATTTTAATAATTTAAATAATATCGACCCTTCTGCCGATTTAAAATATGTGTTGGACGCCGTTTCGCTGACAAAAAAAGAACTGAACGGCAGGGTCCCTTTAATCGGATTCAGCGGTTCGCCTTGGACTTTGTTAACATATATGGTTGAAGGAGGAAGTTCTAAAAATTTCTTAAACGTAAAAAGCATGCTTTATAATAATCCGAAGCTTGCACACGCTGTTTTGGATAAACTGGCTTCGGCTGTTGCCGATTATCTCTCTGCAAAAATAGAAGCCGGCGCGGACGCGGTACAAATATTCGATACCTGGGGCGGTGTTCTTTCTCAAAAAGATTTCAGAGAGTTTTCTCTTTATTACATCGAAAAAATTATTGCAAATATTAAACGTGACGACCAACCCGTAATTGTCTTTGCCAAAGGCGTTCATCATAGTTTAAAAGAAATAGTAATGGCCGGCGCTGATGTTGTAGGCGTTGATTGGACGATGGAATTAAATGAAGTAAGAAATGAAATAGGAAATAAATCGGCTATCCAAGGAAATATGGATCCGGTAATGTTGTTTGCCGACAATTCGGGAATAAAAGAAGAAGTTAAAAGAATTTTGGATTCGTTCGGAAACGGAAACGGGCATATTTTCAATCTCGGTCACGGCATTTTACCCTCTACCGACCCGGACAAAGCCAAAGCATTTGTAAATTATGTAAAAGAAGAAAGTGTTAAATATCATACGGATTAAACGAGAAACCCGGTTTCTTTAAGAAACAGGGTTTCTAAATAAGGAAGCACCTATGTTTGAAATTGATCTTGAACTTATAAAAAAATACGATAAACCCGGTCCGAGGTACACAAGTTATCCTACGGCCCCGCACTTTAACGAAAGCTTTACTCATCAAGACTATCTTGACGAAATTATAAAAACAAATTATGGCGAAGGTCTGCCCGACCTTTCCCTCTACTATCATCTGCCTTATTGCGATACACTCTGCTACTTCTGCGGGTGCAATATGCTTGTTACAAGAAACAGAGACAGGGTAAAAGAATATATATCCTATGTTAAAAAAGAAATAGATTTACTAAGAACATATCTTTTACCGGATAGAAAGGTTTCCCAACTTCACTGGGGCGGCGGAACTCCCACACATTTGCGTCCCGACGAAATAAACGATTTGGCTTCTTACATAAGATCATCTTTTAATTTTAATGCCGATTCCGAAAACGGATGCGAAATAGATCCCAGAGATTTAACGCGGGAACACCTTGAAGCACTCAGAAACAACAACTTTAACAGAATAAGTATGGGGGTTCAAGATTTTGACGAAAAGGTGCAAAAAGCAGTAAACAGAATTCAGTCGGAAGATATCACAAGACAAACCGTTACCTGGGTAAGGGAACTCGGATTCAGCAGTATAAATCTGGATTTAATTTACGGACTTCCCTTTCAAACTCTTCATTCTTTTGCCGAAACGGTTGATAAAATAATAGATATTTCTCCCGACAGAATAGCGGTTTTTAATTACGCTCACGTACCATGGATAAAAAAACACATGGCTTTAATTCATGCGGATGACATCCCTAAACCCGAAGAGAAATTGGATATTTTGAAAATGACAATTGAAAAATTAACCGCAGCCGGTTTTGTGTTTATTGGAATGGATCACTTTGCCAAACCGGATGACGAACTTGCAATTGCATTAAACGAAAAGAAACTGTACAGAAATTTTCAGGGCTACAGCACTCACGCCGGAACAGACCTTTATTCAATGGGAATCACGGCTATAAGTCAGCTTAAAAATATTTACACGCAAAATTTTAAAACCGAAAAAGAATATTATAATTCGTTGGATAACGACACCCTGCCTATTGCAAAAGGTTTTAAGCTCAGCGATGACGATCATCTGCGCAGAGATGTGATAATGAAATTAATGTGCAACTTCGAACTCGACATGAAAGCAATTGAAGAAAAATACAAGATTGTTTTTAAAGATTATTTTTCCTGGGGAATGAAAAATCTAAAGCAATTTGAAGACGATAATCTCGTAAGCATAGAAAATGATAAAATTACCATCACCGAAATGGGCAAGCTTCTTATTAGAAACATTGCCATCAGTTTTGATAAATATATTGAAAACAAAGAGGATACCGCAAAGTACTCGAAAACAATTTGAGGCAGCAACAAATGACAAATAAATTCTATGGTTCAATTACCAAAAACTAATTTTTTTTTGATTGTTGTTTCTTGAAATTTGTTATTTGTAACTTTTAATTTAATTATGGAAAAAACAGCAGTCGTATTATTTAACTTGGGCGGTCCCGACTCTCTTGATGCGGTTCGGCCTTTTCTAAAAAATCTTTTTAACGATCCCGATATTTTCAAACTTCCGTTTCAAAAATATCTAGCGAGATACATCTCTAAAAAAAGAGCTCCCAAGGTAATTAAGCAGTACGAAGCAATCGGCGGAAAATCATCTATCGGTAAATGGACGGAGCTGCAAAGACAAATGCTGGAAAAGGATTTGAGAAAAATCAACTCAAACATTGATGTTTTTGCCGCAATGCGTTACTGGCATCCGCTAACTTCTGAAATTTCGGGGAAAATTGAACGCGGAAATTATTCCAAAATTATTTTGCTGCCGCTTTATCCTCAATATTCTATATCCACAACGGGTTCGTCTTTTAACGAATGGAGAAGAGTTTACACGGGCTCCGTCAATACTATATATGTCGACTCTTATTTTGATAATCATTTTTACATACAAGCAGTAAACGAAAAAATTGATAAAACATTAATTAAATTCCCCGAAGACAAAAGAGAAAATGTTCACCTTGTTTTCAGCGCACACGGAACACCCGTAAGTTATATTAAAAAAGGTGACCCTTACAGCGAACAAATTAAAAAGACCGTTGAAGCCGTAATGAAAAACAGAAAAGAAAATTATTCCCTGTGTTTTCAAAGCAAGGTTGGTCCGGTTAAATGGCTTGAGCCGAACGTAGAAAATATGATAAAAGAGTTGGCGGCAAAGGGTGAAAAAAATCTTTTGCTAATTCCTATCAGTTTTGTATGCGATCATATTGAAACCGAATTTGAACTTGGAATTAAATACAAAAAAACAGCCGACGAAGTCGGAATAGAAAATTATATTGTAATGGAAGGTTTAAACGATTCACAAACCTTTGTGAACGCTTTGTTTGACATAACAAAACCATATTTATAAAAATGAATAATAAAAAAAACATTGTTGTTCTCGGCGGAGGTATTTCAGGACTCACCGCCGCTTACCTTCTGCAAAAAGAAGGGTTTAATGTAACCGTTATAGAAAAAAAAGATGCGGTCGGCGGTTCAATTGAAACGGTGTTCGAAAGCGGGTTTCTGTTCGACAAAGGTCCGAACAGCACGTTGGAAACATACCCGGTAATCAAAACCATAATAGAAGACCTCGGTTTAAGCGAGGAACTGATTTATGCTGATCCGAAAGGCAACAAAAGATACATTTTAAAAAACGACGAACTCATTCCGCTTCCGATGTCGCCGCCTGCTTTTTTGTCGTCAAAACTTTTTTCGGTTAAAGCAAAACTCAGACTCCTTGCAGAGCCGTTTATTAAAAAAGGAAACAAAGAGGAATCAATTGCAGAGTTTGTTAAAAGAAGAATCGGAAAAGAATTTTTAGATTACGCCATCAGCCCTTTTGTTAGCGGTGTTTACGCGGGCGATCCTTCCAAGTTAAGTGTTAAATATGCTTTCCCAAAGTTATACGAGCTTGAACAAAAACACAGAAGTTTAATATTGGGAACCATCAAAACAATTAGAGAAAGAAAAAAGAGAGCCGAAAAATCAAAACAAAGCGCGAAGATGTTTTCGTTCAAAAAGGGAATGGAAACTCTGCCCAATAAAATAGCTTCGTTCTTGGGCGAAGGTTTAATAACCTCTGCGGAAGTACTGTCAATATTAAAAAATGATAATTCATACGGTATTGTTTTTAAAAAAGACGGAGAACAAAAAACCATATCGGCCGAGTCTGTTGTTTCAACAATTCCGGCTTATGTTTTATCAAATATAATTTCCAATACCGATAAAGATTTGGCGAAAATTTTAAATGATGTTTTTTATCCGTCGGTACTTGTTCTTTACACGGGTTATAAAAAAGAGGATATTCACCGTCCGCTTGACGGATTCGGTTTTTTAATACCTCAGCGTGAGAGAAAACCATTCCTTGGAGCTATTTGGAACTCAGTTCTTTTTCCTTACAGAGCAGAAGACAACAATGTTTGTTTTACTCTTTTTATCGGCGGAGCAACAAAAGAAAGAATCACCGAAGCTGCGGTAGAGGCTTCAATCGATAAAGCGTTAAGTGAATTTCAAAAAATTATGAAAATTAAAAACATGCCGGTTTATACCTCTTACAAACTTTGGGAAAAAGCAATCCCGCAGTACAATATCGGTTACCAAAAAATTGACGAAGCAATTAAAAACTTCGAGTCAAATAATCCCGGTTTCTTTTTGGGAGGAAATTACAGAAGAGGAATTGCTTTGGGTGATTGTCTGCACAGCGCTGAAATTATTCGCGGTGAAGTAAAGAGTTTTTTTGCAGTGTAAAGTTAGAAACCGGGTTTCTTTAACGAAAGAAAGAATGCAAACATTTACTTAATTTTAATACGTATTTTAAAAAATATTTATCGGAGAAAACGATGGCTAACTATCCAACCAAAAGATTAAGAAGACTGCGCTACAACCCCATAGTTAGGGATATGGTTAGAGAAACCGCTTTAACCAAAAACGATTTAATATATCCTTTGTTTGTTGTTCCGGGAGAAAATGTAAAAAATCCGGTGAAATCCATGCCGGGTGTTTTTCAGCTTTCAATCGATAATCTTATTAAAGAATGCGAAGAGCTTGTAACGCTGGGAGTGCCGGCGATAATTCTTTTCGGAATACCCGAACACAAAGACGAAAAAGGATCCGAAGCATACGATGAAAACGGAATTATACAAAGAGCGGTTAGAGAAATAAAAAGTAAAATTAAAAACCTTTTAATAATAACAGATGTTTGTTTGTGCGAATATACCTCTCACGGACACTGCGGTCTTTTGGACGGTGAAAATATTTTAAATGACGAAACAGTTTCACTTCTTGCCAAAGAAGCCGTCTCTCATGCTCAAGCCGGCGCAGACATTATTGCACCTTCGGATATGATGGACGGAAGAGTGGCGGCAATAAGAAAGGCTTTGGATTATAAGGGTTTTACAAGAATTCCCATTATGAGCTACTCGGCAAAATATTCTTCGGGTTATTACGGACCTTTCAGAGATGCGGCTGATTCTTCTCCTTCGTTCGGTGACAGACGCTCGCATCAAATGGATATAGCAAACGGCGATGAGGCAATCAGAGAAGTAGAATCCGACATTGAAGAAGGAGCCGATATTGTAATGGTTAAACCCGCCGGTCCTTATCTTGATATAATAAGAAGAGTAAAAGAAAAGTTTTCCATGCCTACCGCGGCTTATCAGGTAAGCGGTGAATACTCAATGATAAAAGCCGCCGGACAAAACGGGTGGATAGACGAAGAAAGAGTTATGATTGAATCGCTAATTGCCATCAAACGCGCTGGCGCCGATATAATTCTTACATACTTTGCCAAAGATGTGGCAAAGTGGATCGATGCCGACAAACAATAAACCTTTAAGAAATTGCAAACCGGATGTATAGGGAGAAGATATCCGATTATTAAGTTTTGTAAATGAGGCGGCTGTAATAGCAAAAGATTTTATTGTGATGACAAGCGCTTTTAAATTGATTGTGTAAGAAAACTTTTTTAGATTCTTTAATCCTCTTTTCTATTATAACATATAATGAATTTAACTAACATATCTATCTCCTATGTAAAAAATATTTTGGTTGTCGGAAAAAACAATCAAATAGGAGATATGATTTGTT
>CAZAOG010000049.1:0-18357 GCA_964486645.1 uncultured Ignavibacteriaceae bacterium
GTTCAATACGTAAAAGGTGTAGGTCCGAAACGTGCCGAATTATTTGAAGCAATCGGAATTAAAACTATTAGAGATTTACTTTTTTACTTTCCGTCAAAACACCTCGACCGCAGTACTACTCTTTCTATCGGTAAAGCATATTCTTATTTGATTGAAGGATATGAAGGAGAAATTACAATTATTGCCGAAGTTTTTAAAAAAGAAAGAAGAAGATACGGCAAAAAGGAAATAATGAAAGTTATTTTTAAAGATAAAACGGGTATGTTCGACTGCGTTTGGTTCCAGGGCATAAAATATATCTACGATGTTTTTGAAGAAGGAAAAATTTATGCCGTCTCCGGCAAACCTACAAAAACTAAATACGGCTACATGCAAATAATTCATCCGGATTACGACAAAATAAGTCAGGTGGAAACACAAGGATATTTGAACACGGGTAAAATAATTCCTTTTTACAAAATTCCCAAAACTTTAAAAGGCAAAATACTCGGCGATTTCAGCCTGCGCAGGATAATAAAAAACGCAGTTGAAAAATATGCCGACTTTTTACCCGAGACACTTCCGGAAAATATAATTCGGGAAAACAATCTTTTAAATATAAAAGAAGCCGTAAAGAACATTCACTTTCCCATCGATAAAAAAAGTTACGGCAAGTCTTTGAACAGATTTAAATTTGAAGAGATATTTTATCTCGAAATTCTAATGGCCTTAAGAAAATATCAATACAAAAGCACAGTTCCGGGTATACCGATGAGTATAAACAATAATCTGCTTAAAAGTTTTTCAAATTTTCTTCAATTTGAATTGACCTATGATCAGAAGAAAACATTAAGAGATATTTTTAATGATATGAGATTACCCCGGCCGATGAACAGATTGATACAAGGTGATGTGGGCAGCGGAAAAACCATTGTTTCGCTTTTTGCAATGATAACGGCGGCGGATAACGGTTATCAATCGGTAATGATGGCACCGACCGAAATACTTGCCGATCAGCACTGCAAAAATATTTCTAAAATGTTAACGGATTTTGCCGCTGAAAATAATTCCGTACCGATAAAAGTTTCACTTTTAATCGGCGGGCAGAATAAAAAAGAAAGAACGGCGGTATTAAACAAGATAGAAAGCGGAGAATCAAAAATAATTATCGGCACACATGCCTTGTTTGAAGAAAAAGTTTCCTTTAATAATTTAGGTTTGATGATAGTTGACGAGCAGCATCGTTTCGGTGTAGATCAAAGAGCAAAGCTAATTAAAAAAGGAAAAGTACCCGATGTAATTGTAATGAGTGCAACACCCATACCGAGGACACTTTCAATGACCGTTTACGCCGACTTGGATATATCCGTAATAAAACAATTACCTTTGGGTAGAAAAAAAATAAGAACCGTTTTACGCGGAGGTTCCAAACTACCCGATATTTATAAATTCATTGTCGATAAAGCCAAAGAAGGCATTCAATCTTTTATAGTTTATCCTCTTGTTGAAGATTCCGATAAATTAGAATTAAAATCCGCCGAGACATATTACAACAGTTTAACGAATTCATTCTTCAGCAAAATAAAAGTGGGCTT
Source organism: uncultured Ignavibacteriaceae bacterium (assembly GCA_964486645.1). Taxonomy (GTDB): domain Bacteria; phylum Bacteroidota; class Ignavibacteria; order Ignavibacteriales; family Ignavibacteriaceae. Next base: position 1,575 of record CAZAOG010000049.1, read on the forward strand.
GCTGCACGGAAGAATGAGCTGGTTGGAAAAAGAAGATATTATGCTTCAGTTTAAAGCACATAAATTTGATGTATTAATTTCAACCACCGTAATAGAAGTAGGTATAGATATACCGAATGCAAATATCATTTTAATTAATGACGCACATCGTTTCGGTCTTTCGCAGCTTCATCAATTAAGAGGAAGAGTGGGCAGAAGTAATAAACAAGCTTACTGCATTTTGGTATCGGATGATAAAAATATAAAATATAATTTAAAAGATGATATGAAGATTGAATATTTATCGTCAACACAATTAAATATGTATAAGTCTTCAATCAGATTAAATTCAATGGTTAAATATTCAGACGGTTTTAAACTTGCCGAAATAGATTTAAAACTTCGCGGTCCCGGAGATATTTTTGGAACCAAACAAAGCGGCATGCCCGAATTATCTTTTATTGATATCGTGAATGATACCGATATTATAGGGCATGCGAAGGATATCGCTTTTAAATTAATAAAAGACGATGTGAAATTACAAAGAGAAAAAAACAAATTAATAGCTCAACAGTTAAAGAATAATTATTCTTCGCATTTCTTCTATTCAAAAATAGCTTAAACATTTTTTTATAAATAAATTTTATAAAAAATATTTTTATTGACTTAATACATTTATTAATTATATTTATTAAAAAAAATTTTAAGGATATTTATTTTTTCTTCATTGTTTAAAAACAAATTAAATGTTGGACTAACTTTCAACGTTAAACCCGATGATGAGGTTTTATCCCGAGAGTTTTTTGCTCAATCGCCTACTACTGATGTGCAAACACAAACGTCAACGGACACTTATGCCGAATGGGATTCTTGGGAAACAATTGAAGCACTGAAGCAGGCACTTGAGTTATACAACAATGTTATTTTAATTGAAGGCAACGAAGATGCCTACATCAAATTAAAGGAATCAAAACCCGATATTGTTTTTAACGTAACCGAAGGTATGAACGGGATAAGCAGAGAAGCACAAATTCCCGCAATGCTGGATCTGCTGAATATACCTTATACCGGTTCGGATCCTTTAACTCTTTCAACTTGTCTGCATAAATCACGTACAAAAGAAATTTTATCTTATTACAAAATTCCGAATTCCGGATTCACTACGGCAAAAAACGTTGAGCGGTTGAATTTAGGTGAGCTGCGTTTTCCCCTTATCGTAAAACCGGTTTCGGAAGGTTCCAGCAAGGGTATTTATTCTTCTTCTTTTGTATCAAACAAAGAAGAATTATTTAACGAAGTTGAAAGGGTGACTGAAAATTATAAACAAACGGCGCTTATTGAAGAATATCTGCCCGGAAGAGAATTTACCGTAGCATTACTCGGCAACGATGATGATATTGAAATTCTTCCAATTGTTGAATTAAATTACGAAGAATTTCCCGATAACCTGGCGCCTATTTATTCCTATGAAGCAAAGTGGTTAATTGATACCAAGGATAATCCGCTTCAAGCTTTTACTTGTCCGGCTAAAATCTCTCAATCGTTGGAGCAGATATTAAAAAGAACGGCTTTGCAAACCTTTAATGTTTTAAATTGTAAAGATTGGTCAAGAATTGATTTAAGGTTAGATTCCGACGGCGTACCGAATGTAATTGAAATAAATCCTTTGCCGGGCATTTTGCCCGACCGGAGAGAAAATTCAAGTTTTCCGAAAGCATCTTTTGCAGCCGGCTATACTTACGATGAAATGATTAATAAAGTGTTATATATTTCAGCCAAAAGACACGGATTAGTTTGAAGCATAATAAAAAAATACTAATCACTTATAACGCACCCGTCAGCATTTACCCGATATACACGGGTAAACCTGATGCAGCCGAGGTTAAAAGCCAAGACCTATCCGAAAAAGGGTTTGCAGCCGAAATTGATAATATAGAAACATCACTCGGAAAATATTACGAAAGTGTTTCTACCTTACCGATAACCAACAACATCGAATCTGCGATACATAAAATTGACAGCATTAAACCGGACGTTATTTTAAATCTTGTTGAATCGATTGAAGGAATTGCAAGTTACGAATACTGTGTCGCGGGAGTTTACGAATTACTCGGCTACGAATATACGGGCAACACGCCGCAAACACTCGGTAACTGTTTAAACAAATCAACAACAAAAAATATTTTACGCGCATTTAATATTCACACACCTGATTCGATAACTATTTCAGACATTGATGAAATAAATAAAAACGAATTTCAATTAAAATTTCCTGTTATCGTTAAACTTTTGAAAGAGGACGCAAGCATCGGCATATCGGAATATTCCGTCGTTACGAATTTTAATGACTTAAAAAAACAAACCGAGTTTTTATTCAGCACTTATAAAAACGACCTAATTATTGAAGAATACATTAATGGAAGAGAATTAAATGTTGCCGTTCTCGGTAAAACGGTTCTGCCCATTTCGGAAATATCTTTCAAAGGTCTGCCCGAACATTTGCCGAATATTGTAACTTACGAAAGCAAATGGATTGCCGACAGTTTATATTATAAAAAAACAATTCCGGTTTGTCCCGCTAAATTAAATGACAAATTAAAAAGCCTTATAGAAAGAACAACGATTCAAGCATTTAACGCATTAAGCTGCAGAGATTATGCAAGGGTTGATATAAGGCTGAATAAAGAGAATATCCCTTATGTAATTGAAATAAATCCCAATCCCGATATCTCAATCGATTCGGGTTTTAACAGGGCGGCAAATATTTACGGATTAACACACGAAGAATTACTTTTTAAGATTTCGGAATTTGCCCTTAAAAGATCGATAAATGATACGCAAGATCAAGCAGTCCGATAAAAATGTTTTAGAGGAAATGTTAAAAAACATTCCTTCTTTTACGGAAGACGAAGTTAACGTGGCAATGGAATTAATAAATGTAACGCTTAATTTTAACGAACAAACCGATTACAACATTTTTGTATATGAAGAAAATGAGAAAGTACTCGGATATCATTGCACGGGCAAAAGACCGTTGACCGATTCCGTTTACGATTTATACTGGATTGCGGTTGATGTTAATTCACAAAATAAAGGTATCGGTAAAAAACTTTTAATGCACGCTGAAAATTTTGTTAAAGAAAAAAAAGGCAGATGGTTATTGATAGAAACTTCTTCTTTAGATAATTATAAAAGAACAAGAAATTTTTATTTAAAAAATAATTTTGAAATTATTTCAAGAATTAATGATTTTTATAAATTAAAAGATGATTTAATTATTTACGGAAAAAAATTTAACAACATTTAAGGATTTTTTATGGAACTCTGGCAGCAAATGATAAGAGACAGTATTCACACTGTCGATCAACTTGTTGAAAAGTTTGGTATTGACAGAGATATTGCAGCCAACTTGGACGAATTTTTTCAAGCAAGGATAAATCCATATTACGCCGGTCTCATCAGATATCCCGGCGACCCAATCTGGCTGCAATGCGTACCCGATAAAAAAGAACTTGAGGATGTTGATGCCAAAGAAGACCCGTTAATGGAGGACTCGATGAGTCCGGTTCCGAATATTACGCACCGTTACCCCGACCGAGCTTTGTTCCTTGTAACAAGCCAATGCGGTATGTACTGCCGTTTTTGTACGAGGAAAAGAAAGGTTGGGGATTACGAAAAAATTTCGATGAAGAATTTGGAAAGCGCTTTTAATTATTTGGAGCAACACACCGAAATCAGAGACGTAATTTTATCGGGCGGCGATCCTTTGATGTTAACCGATAATATGTTCGAAAAAATATTAAAAAGACTTAGAAACATCTCGCACGTAGAAATAATTAGAATCGGTACTAAAATGCCGTGTGTTTTACCGCAAAGAATTACAGACAACCTATGTAATATCATTAAAAAATATCATCCCGTTTACGTAAACACGCATTTTAATCATCCTTGGGAAATAACGCCCGAAAGTACCGAAGCTTGTGAAAAATTATCCGATGCCGGCTGTCCCGTAGGCAACCAAATGGTAATTATGAAAGGCGTAAACGACAACCCCGATGTTGTAAAAGAACTGATGCAGAAACTATTGAAAATAAGGGTAAGACCTTACTACATGTTTATGGCTGATGAAACAAAAGGTGCAAACCATTTCAGAACTTCAATTGAAACCGGATTAAATATTTACGAGCATTTACGAGGGCATACGAGCGGTTTGGGTGTTCCCCATTTTGTTATTGATGCTCCCGGCGGCGGCGGTAAAATCCCGATTATTCCTAATTATACGCTGCACCACGATAAAGAAAAAATAATTTTACGGAATTATAAAAATGAAGTTTATGTTTACAAAAATTATCAGGATGAAAACAACAGCGGGACACATAAAGTTAATAAAGTAAAAACTTTTAAGGGGCCGAAACAAAAACAACCTGCTGCCGATGAAACAAAAGACACATTGTTGAATATTTTACAGGAAGTTGAGAAATAATCTCTACTTTTTCAAAATAATATTAACCAGATCTTTTTCCCAAGTTTCTTTCGGTTTTTCAATTAACCTTCCGATTTCTTTATTTTCTTTATAAATAATAAGGGACGGAACTTTCTTTACATTTAAAGAATCCACTTCATTATTCAAACCTTCCTTATATCTGTTAACAGCATAGATTTTAATTTTATCTTTAGGATAATTTAAGTAATCAAGAATTTTTAACAGCCGGGGTACTTCTCTTCTGCTGTCGTGGCACCACGATCCAAACACCAGAACAATATCATAATCATTCAACATACCTTTATTGTCTTTTAATAAAGCAGAATCAACTTCATACTGCCGGTATCCCGAATTAAACCATCCTGAAAAGGCGGAATCCTTAAACGCCTGTCTGTTTACTTCGCCTATAAGCATCGGCAACATTGTTCTGTGATCCATTATTTTTTTATTTTGTGCAGCAGTCATAATTGATAAAATAAATATAAATATAATTACTATATTTAATTTCATTTTAGTCCTCGTGGTTTCCGTTTTTGTTTCTTAAATCAATTCCCCACATAAGTTTATTTCTTAAAGTTTCAAAATAGTTGTTAAGCGATGTGTGAACCAACTTAAAAGGTACGTCGCTTTTCTTTATTTTAACCGTAATCGGCGGGGGAAATGCAAAAACCCTTTGCCCGTCGCAATTAACATGTACATCCTTATAAGGTGAATTGGCGGTAATTGAAATTTCCTGACTGCTTGCCAAAACCAAAGGTCTGATGTTAAGGCTGTGGGGTGAAATGGGGCATAAAGAAATAACATCCGCCTTGGGATTAACAATTGGTCCGCCTGTTGACACCGAATAACCGGTAGAGCCGGTAGGTGTAGCAATAATCAATCCATCCGCCCCGATTGTAGTTACATAATCACCGTCAACTCTTATCGTCAGTTCAATCATTTTAGGCCAGGCGCCTTTATCAATTACAAAATCATTTATGGCATACATCTTTCCCACATTATGCCCGACACATTCCGCAGTAATAATCATCCTTTCGTCAATAGTGTATCTTCCCTTTTTAATTTCATCAATAAAAAGGTCCAGGCGGCTTAAGTCGGCTTCTACCAAAAAACCTAATTTGCCTACATTTATACCGAAAACAGGTTTGTTATAAAATTGTGCGTGATAACCGGTTGCAAGCATAGTGCCGTCCCCGCCGATTGAAATTATCAAATCACTTTTTTTACAGAGTTTATCTATACCTAAAAAATTTCTATCGCTTACTTTTTCCTGAAGTTTGTCTTTAACCTCCTTTACCATTTCGGTTATATAAATTAAAAACCCCTTACCTTTTAATTTTTTAATCAGCAATGAAACAATCTCAATACTCTTTCCTTTTGTGGTATTTACAACTATTCCTATTTTGATTGATTTTTTATTCTTTTTCTTCTTCGTCATTTTTGTTTTTTTGCTCTCCTCGTTCCGATTCTTTTGAATCATTAGATTTTTCTTCGCTCGAAGATTTATCTTTGTTTACTTCTTCTACGTAATTTAGTTTTAATTCTTTTAAAACTTCCGTTAAATATTTTTCTTCGTATTCGCTTAAGTTGCCCTTAGTTTTTTGGGCAAGCATATCAAGTGTATCAATCGATACTTTTGCATAGTCTAAATTTCTGTCGACTTTATTGGTTACGGGATTTTTTAATTTCCCCATTGCCATCATTGCTATTTGTTGATTCTGCATAATCAATTGCATAAACAATAATTGTCCGTTGGCCAAAGGATTGTCATTTTCCATTATTTTTCCTGTTTTTTATTTCCCAAAATTTACAATATTTAGTGAAAACATATAAAGACGAAAAGACGGATAAAACGAAGCCTTCAATACCATCTAAAAATCCGAGTTTTATAATATACATTTTAAAAAATATTATTATGGGTCTGAACAATAAATCTGTGATTTTAAATTTCCTACCGTTATTTAATAGATCCTCGGCAGCTAATGAAGTGTATTCGTTAAATTTATAAAAATAATGTTTTATGTCAGGGTCCGTATAATGATTAATATCGGAAGATAATTCTCCTATGCCGCCTTCAACAACAAGGTGTTCGTGTACTTGCGTATCGCTGAATTTCGCTTTTTTCTTGTTGAATAACCTTGTTACCCTTCCCGGATACCAACCGCAGTGCTTAATCCATTTGCCTAAAAAAAATGATTTCCGAGGCATTGAATACGCCGAGTGTTCAGGGATGGAAGATTTAAATTCATTTAGTTCGGTTTTTAGATTCTCCGTCAACGCTTCGTCCGCATCTATCCATAAAACCCATTCATTTTTAGTAAGGTCTACCGCATACTGCTTTGTTTGTGCATATCCTTTCCAGTTTATAATGTAAAACCTTACCGTCGGAAAAGTTCTGATAATCTCTATTGTTTTATCCGTTGTTTTATCATCAACCAAAACTATTATTTCTTCAACACAATCTTTTATACTTGCAAGGCATCTGCCGATATTGTGTTCTTCGTTTTTTGCTATTATTATAGCCGATATTTTCATTGCCGCATTCAATTGTAAATTCAAATTATTAAAATCTTTTTAAAAATCAGACCTATTTTATCTATATTGTTAATAATCTTTTTTTAAAAGATGACAACACTTTATACTTTAACTTTCTTTAATATTTAATTTAAAGAAAATGTTTGTTTGAATCATTTAAATATTTATAAAAGAATTTTAATTCCTTTAACGATTTTATGAAAAGACTTTCTGAGTTTTATTCCGTAATTAAGAATTCTACAAATTCAAAATCAATTGAAGAGTTTTCTTGGGTTATTTTAGGTCAAGGTATTAACGTAATATTAAGTTTAATAATCGTTAAGATTATTTCGCAAATGGGACCTAATGATTACGGAGTTTATGCCTTAATAATTACGGTAGCAGCTTTATTGGGTTTGATCTTTGGTTCATTTCAACAAGGATTTATCAGATATTTTTATGACTATAAAAACGAAAACAAGGAAGATATTTACGTCAATCTGTTTTTTAAGTTTTTAAGTGTTTCCGTAATTTTTCTTTTAACACTCGTTTTAATCTTTTCTCTTACATCAAGCGGTTATCTAAATGAATATTCGATTTTCTTTCTTATTACAGCGGGATTAATGGTTGTATCCACTAAAGTAAGTGAATTATTTAATTCTTGGTTCAACATATTAAGAAAAAGAAAAATCAACACCATCTTACTTTCAAGCGAAAAAGCGTTGATTATTCTGTTCTTTGCGTTATTAATAATTTATGACTCCTTATCACTCGTTAACGTAATCGGCTTTATATTTATTTCTACGCTGTTATTTGCAATAATAAAAACGTTTACGTTAAAAAAAATCATTAGCAAACCGATAACTTTAGATAAAACAGAAAAATTTAATCTTCAAAAGGATATGAGAAAGCGAGTGTGGGTTTACTCAACACCCTTTTTAATATGGGCTTTTGCAGGCTGGCTTCAATTAAACGGAGAAAAATGGATAATCAACGGAATACTTTCCGTAAAGGAAGTGGGCATTTACGCCATTATGATGGCAATTGTAAACGCATTGGTCGTTATCCCCGGCAACGTAATAAATGAATTTGCAACTCCGATTATTTTCAAAAACTATGCTGATTTAAAAAATATCGCTAACATTAAAAAAGGCTATTTGTACATAAAAATCATAATGTTATTGGTATTCGCTTTAACTATTTTATCCACCGTTGTTACTTATTTTTTTGCAAAAGATTTGATAATAATAATCAGCAGCAATGAGTACGTAAATTACTGGTATCTTCTTCCGCTGCTTACATTCGGAATAGGATTGTTTTACACGGGACAAACACAAACAATATTGGGTATGGCATTAGACGAACCTAAAAAATATCTTTTCCCGAAATTACTAATAGGCGGATTGTCAATTGTTTTTAATTTATTATTTATAAAGGCATTCGGTTTAAACGGTGTTGCATACACAATAATATTGATAGGATTATTATATGTATTGCATATAACTTTTATCAACGGAAAAATGGAAAAATCTTTTTATAAACACATTAAATAAGCGGAAAATATTTTGCCCAAGATTTTTGTAAGCATAATGAAATACGATTACGGAGTTGCCGAGAGAGGTTATTCATACGAATATAATAACCTGTATCTTTCTCTCTGCGACGTATACGGAAAAGACAATGTTTATTTGTTCGATTTCTTTTCCGTTTATAAGGAAGAAGGCAAATCCGAAATGAATAAAAAGTTAAAGCAAACAATAATCGAACAAAAACCCGACGTTGCTTTATTTGCTTTATTTGAAAATGAATTCGACCCGAAAATTGTTGATTCCTTAAAAGAAATAACCAAAACCGTTGTTTATTTTTTCGATGATCCTTGGAGAAAGAAATTCGCAAATTATTGGAAGCGGTATTTTTCCTTTTTCTCAACTCCCGATTATATGATGTATAAAAAGTATCTTGCCGAAGGATTTGATAATGCAATATTCTCCCCTTTCGGATATAATAAAAACATCTATAAAAAATTAGATACGGAAAAAAAATACGATGTATCTTTCATCGGCGGTTACAGTCCCCTAAGAGATTGGATAATACGGAGATTAAAAAAGAAAGGAATTGAAGTTAAAGTATTCGGCAGAGGATGGAATAAAGAAAAAAGCTGGCTCACGGAAGAGGAGATGGTAAAAGTTATCAATCAAACGAAAATAAATTTAAATTTGTCAAATGCCGTAAGTTATTATCCGCCTTTTTTATTTTGGTCATTGCATTCCGTAAGAGCCGTTAAAGAACTGTTGTTATTAAGGAAAACAATCGAACAGGTAAAAGGCAGACATTACGAAATAAACGGCTGCGGCGGGTTCCAATTAAGTTTTAATATTCCCGGGTTGGAAGTCGCGTTCGAAATAGGAAAAGAAATAGCCGTTTATAACTCGTTAAAAGATTTACCCCAAAGAATTATATACTTTTTAGAGCATGAAAACGAAAGAAACGAAATTGCTCTTAACGGTTATAATAGGTCGGTAAAAGATCATTTGGCACAAAATTACATGAAGCAATTAGTTAATAAAGTTATCGGTGAATAATAAATGAGTTTTTCAAATTTGCCCTTGGTTTCAGTAGTTATTCCGACTTTTAATTCTGAAAACTTTATTAAAGAAACCATTTACTCGGTACTTAATCAAACTTATCAGAATTTTGAGATTGTTATAGTTGACGATGAATCGACCGATAATACCGTTTCTATTTTACAAAATTTATCCGATAAAGATAAAAGAATCACTTATTATCAAATTCCTCACAGCGGCAGACCTTCGGTGCCGAGAAATTACGGAGTTGAAAAATCAAACGGAGAATATATCGCTTTCCTTGATTCGGATGATATTTGGGTCAAAAATAAATTGGAAAAACAATTATCGGAATTTGAAAAACATCCGGATTATATTCTTGTATATTCCATGAGTGTTACATTCGGAGACGTAAATATTTTTTCGCCTTATTATGAGGTTTTACCCCTTTTACACAAAGCATCCAAAAATAAAAATGATCTTTTGAAAATTGGAAATACCATAACCTGCTCTTCCGTTTTACTAAAAATGGAAACCCTGCAAAAAGTAAAAGGATTTGACGAAGATATTAAATTAAAAGCTGTTGAAGATTATGATTTATGGATAAGATTGAGCGAGTTAGGACCGTTTGGGTTTGTACCCAGAATTCAGACTTATTACCGCGTTCACGGTAAACAATCTTCAGCCGACTGGCAGACCAAACAAAACAGAGTTAATTATTTATCCGAGAAAAGAGGGTGGGATCTGCCAAGGTATAAATACACCAGAAACAAAGGATTCTTGTTTTTACTTATCAGAAATTTTATTCATTTCGTAAATTTTCTGTTTGTTAAATTTTTATCATTATTTGATTGAATAAAAAATTGGTCGAAAAAAAACTAAATATTTTAATTGTCACTTCCAGGGCAGATTTCGGAGGCGGTCCGAAACATATTTTAAGTTTATTAAATCATCTGAACGTAAAAATAAACTTTTACATAGCTTGTCCCAACGAATATCCTTATTTCGATTTATTTTCATCTATTGTAGGGAATAAAAATATATTTCAAATTCCCCATAGAAAATTTAGTTTAATTAAGTTTGTTTCTTTGATAAAATTTATAAAATCAAGAAAAATTGATCTGATACATTCGCACGGAAAAGGAGCCGGAATTTACTCCCGTTTACTTTCTTCGATATCGGGAATTCCAACCGTTCACACTTTTCACGGACTGCACATTGGCGAATATAATCCAATAAACAAAAAACTATACTTGTTGATCGAAAAGTTTCTTTCACTTTTTACAAAAGCTTTTATTACGGTCTCCGACAGTGAAAGAAATAAAATTCTATTGAATAGAATAACCCGTAAAAACAAACTGCACAAAATAGAAAACGGTGTGGAAATAAGTCAAAACAGTACGGCTTCATATAATATAAACCGGACTGACTTGAAAATTATTACCATCTCTCGGTTTGATTATGCTAAAAATTCATCCTTACTTATTCCTATATTTAAAGAATTGGATAAACTTAAAACCAATTATAATTTTACAATCAGCATTTTGGGCGACGGTAAAGGAAAGAATGATTTTGAAAAACAAATTTTATCGGAAGGATTGACCGATAAAATTAAATTGCTGGGTACACAAATAAATATAGAAGATTATTTAATAAATTCATTTTGTTATATTTCAACATCAAAATGGGAAGGAATGCCGCTCGGTGTTATTGAAGCGATGGGAGTAGGTTTGCCCATTATTGCAACCGATGTAACCGGAAACAAGGATGTTGTTAAAAATAATGTTAACGGATTTTTATACGATATCGATAATCCCAAAGAAGCGGCTGAACATATTATTAAAATTGCCGACAACAAAGAACTTTGGAAGAGGTTCTCGGATACATCCAAAGATTTGGCGAACAGAAATTATTCCGCTGAAAGAATGGCTGATGAAACTTTTGATTTATACAACAAAATTCTAACAAATGAAAATTGACAATACAAAAAAAGCGATTGTTCACGACTGGTTTGCCGGTTACGCAGGCTCGGAAAGAGTTGTTGAATCGTTCACAAACATTTACCCCGGTTCACCTGTTCACGTACTTTTTAATTTGTTAACAAAAGAAGAGCAAGAAATCGTAACCAAGAACTCGGAAATTATAACTTCTTTTATAAATAAATTTAGAGGAGTAAAAAGGAACCACCGCAAATATTTGCCCTTGTTCCCTTATGCGGTCGAACAATTTGATTTAAGTAATTATGATTTAATTCTATCCAGTTCGCACGCAGTTGCAAAAGGTGTTTTAACAAACTCAAACCAACTGCATATTTGCTACTGCCACACACCTATGCGTTATGCGTGGGATTTAACATACAGGTACTTAAAAGAATCTAATTTGCACAAAGGTTTATACGGTTTGTTCGCTAAAATTATTCTTCACTATATCAGAGTTTGGGATGCTTCAAACGTAAACCGGGTTGACCATTTTATTGCTAATTCCAATTACATTAAAAAAAGAATAAAAAAAGTTTACGGAAGAGACTCCGAGGTAATTTACCCGCCCGTTGATACACAAAATTTTAAATGTGAGACACGAAAAGACAATTACTATTTGGCGGCTTCACGTTTGGTGTCTTATAAAAGAATTGATTTAATTGCAGAGGCTTTTACGAAAATGCCTGATAAAAAATTAATAATAGTCGGCGACGGACCCGAAGAGAAAAAAATAAAATCGCAATCGGGCAAAAATATCGAATTGGTGGGTTATCAACACGGTGAAGCACTTTCAAAATATATGCAGAAAGCAAAAGCATTTGTTTTTGCAGCCGATGAGGATTTCGGTATTATGGTTGTTGAGGCACTTTCTGCCGGTACACCTGTAATTGCTTTTAACAAAGGAGGCGTAAAAGAAACAATCAAAAACAGTGAGACGGGGATTTTGTTTAACGAACAATCCGTTGATTCCATTATCGAAGCAGTGAAATTATTTGAACAAAAAGAAAATACTTTTGATTCTATTTCTCTTTCGGAATATGCCAAACAATTTGACAGAAAAATATTTGAGGAAAAATTGAATAAATTTGTTACCGACAAATGCGAGGGATTTTTTAATTAATCTTCTCTATTATGCTTACTAACAGAAAATCCAAATACTACTTAAATTTATTTTTAGACCTTTTACTTCTAAATTTTTGCTTCGTTATTTCTGCGGTGTTATCTCAAAATCTGCAAATTCTTCTTGAACGTAATTATATGTTCGTACTTTTGGCTTTGTTGAATTTTATTTGGTATTTCACTTCCAATGTTTCTTCTTTTTATGAAGACTTTTTCATCCGTTCCTATTCTTACCAATTAACAAACATAATTAAAAATATTGTATCTCAAGTTGTATTTGCCGTGCTATTTATCTTTCTTGCCAAGGAAGATCTATTTACAAGAAATTTTATAATTTTTTACGGATCCTTGCTCTGGTTAACTGTAAGTATCCGTATTCTGGTGCTGAAAAAGCTGACATTAAAATTTAAAAGCAAAGAGCAGAATTTAAGAAATTTAATTATTGTTGGTGCGGGTGAAGTTGGAAAGAATTTTCTGAAACTTATAAGTGAAAGAAAAGATTTGGGATTTAAATTTATTGGCTTTGCGGACAATGATTCTACCGAAGAAAAAGTAATCTGCAAAATAAGCAATATTGAAGAAGCAATAAAAAAATATGAAGTAGACGTTGCCGTAATAGCCCTTTCGCTCGATTCTTCAAACGAAATAGAAAAAACAATAAATGTCTGCAACAAACATGCACTTCGTATTCATATCATACCGGACTATTTCAAGTTTGTCTCTAAAAAATACCAAATAAATATGATTGCAGACTTCCCAATAATAACCGTAAGAAACGAACCCCTATCGGAAGCACATTGGCAATTTGTAAAAAGAACAATTGATATAATTGTATCCGGACTTGTTATAGTATTAATATTTCCCTGGCTATTACCGATTTTGTATATCTTGAATTTATTCTCTTCAAGAGGACCTTTGTTCTTTATTCAAGAAAGAGTTATCAATGCCAATAACTCTTTCAAGTGTTACAAATTCAGAACAATGCACGTAAAAAATAATTTAAGCGATAAATTTATTCCGACGGCAAAAGACGACCCGAGAATAACCAAAATCGGAAAATGGCTTAGAAGAACAAACCTGGATGAACTTCCTCAAGTAATTAATGTATTTAAAGGGGAAATGTCTATGGTGGGTCCAAGACCGCATCCGAAGGCTTATTATGAATTGTATGAACTTTTTGTCGACGATATAAATATAAGAGGATGGGTAAAACCGGGAATTACAGGCTGGGCGCAAGTACACGGTTACAGGGGTGATGTGGAAGATTACGAAGAAAACAAAAAAAGAATTAAAAAAAGAATTGAATATGACCTTTGGTATGTTGAAAATTGGTCGTTTTGGCTCGATATTCAGATTATGCTGTTAACGTTTTGGCAGATGATAAGAGGACAAAACAAAGGTGTTTAATTTTTTCGGATTTGTATACATTTAAATATTGTCCTTGACATTATTTGATTTGAAAACTAATTTACTCTATATCAACTTGTATTTTATTAAACGAGTTCAATAATGCCCATTAACTATTCCGTTAAAAAATCTTTATATAAAATATCGATATTTCTTATCCCTCTTCTGCTGTTAAGCTGCAGTCCCGATACTACCGTTGTAACTACAGGCGGAGGCGGAACAAACCCCATTGCACAAAAATCCATTGTCAACGGACAAGTAATTGATAACTTAACGGGAATACCGATAGACAGCGCAGATGTTTTAATTTCAGGACCGTCGTTAAGCATCAGCCTTAAAACCGATACCCAGGGAAAATTCGCAACTGAAATTACAACCGAAACAAATATTAATTTAACCATATTTACTTCTAAATCAGGTTTTGTAACCGATACTACTACAGCAACACTTGTACCTTCGGCAACACTTTCGTTGGATTTAATTAAACTTTCACCCATTACAACCGGCACTCCGCCTTCGGGTGATCCCGTTACAATTTTTCTTGCATCACAATCCACAACTTCAATAGGCGTAAGGGCAAGCGGTTCTATTGAAACTGCAAGTCTGATTTTCGAAGTAAGGGATTCTTCAAACACTCCCATAGATTTGAATCACTCGGTTGATGTAAAATTTAATATAGTTGCTTCTCCGGGCGGAGGAGAAATTATAAGTCCTTCTTCCGTTAAAACAAATAACCTTGGACAGGCAACCGTAAATATAACAAGCGGCACAAAAGCAGGGGTGGTTCAAATAAGAGCACAGATTGATTTGCCGTCCGTAACCATTTTTTCAGACCCGGTAAGTGTAGCAATACACGGAGGGCTTCCGGATTTAACCCATTTTTCTGTAATTCCCGCACTTGTTAATTTCCCGGCGTTGGATCAATTCGGTGCAACAATGCCTGTATCCGTAAGCGTCGGCGATAAATATTCCAATCCCGTTAAACCCGGTACGGTTGTTTCCTTTAAAACAACCGGCGGAATAATTGAAGGCTCGATAGCAACCGACAACCAGGGAGGCGGAACCGTTAATTTAATTTCGGGTAATCCGAAACCCGTGCATCCTACTTTAGGTCCCGGTTTTGCTACGGTAACGGCAACAACGGTTGATGAAAACCATGTAACAATCAGCCGTGAAACTGTTGTTTTATTTTCGGGCATACCAAACGTGTCAATCTCGCCGAGTACTTTTGCCATCCCTAACGGCGGCTCTCAAAGTTTTACGTATACGGTAGCTGACGAGAACGGTAATCCTTTGGGCAAAGGAACAACAATTGACGTTACGGTTGACGGAGACAGCATTATTACACAAGGACAGCTAACGGTTGAATTACCCGACACTCAAAGTCTTTTCTGGACCAGCTTCGGTTTTACCGTGTTTGACTCGGACGCTTCGACCGATACACTAAAACCCGTCAGCATTAAAGTAAAAACAAACGGACCGAACGGAATCGGTGAAATAACAATTTCCGGAACAAGCAGATAATAAATTTAATTTCTATAATTTTAGATTGGAATAGTAAAGGGCAAATCAAAAAGATTTGCCCTTTTTTTAAGTAAAAATAATCATTCGGAAGCGGTTTCCGTTTCTGTCTCTTTCTCTGCTGCTTTACCTCCGTAAATTTGAGCCAATACGGCGCCGATAATTATTATTTCAATTAGCCCGTAAATGAACCACTGCAGAGCAAGGCTGTAAGGAATCGGCTGAGTAGCATACGTTGCGTATGCCATAGGAACACTTACCATCAATCCGACATAAAGACCGTAACGAACTCCCTCCATCAGCCCTTTACCTTCATTCCCTTTCACAAAAATCCAGCAGAAGAAAAAGATAAAGAATAAGCCCACCACATAAAGAAGCCACATTTTAACGTCTGCTTCCGGACGCATAATTTTCATCACAGCTTCCGAAGTGTAAGAGGATTTAAGCAATACACCGTGAACTACAAATTCAAGAATTTCGTAGACAATATAAGTCGCTACAAAACTCATCCAAAATTTTTTGTTCATGATAGTTCCTTCGAGTTTGTTTATAAATATATAATTTAAAACTCCCTCCTATTGAAGCTATTTAACAAATTAGAATAAAGCAACAAAAAAATTATCTTAAAAAATAATATTTAATAAATTCATTCATTTTGCTTATTTTTTGTTATAATATTTTCAAATAATTTTAGCGGGAAACAATTATGTCTGTAAATCTCATTGCCCACATAGAAATACCGTCAACCAACTTAAATACAACAACTGATTTTTATGAGAAAATTTTCGACTGGAAATTTAAACCTTTCGGCAGAGGATATTTGCTTTATAATACTCATAATCAATTAACTATCGGGTTAAGAAAAGTTGAGAAAGTTTTAACCGGTGATACTACAATATTCCATATTAGAACCGACAATATTGATTCCGTTTTGGAAAAAACCGTTAAAGAGGGCGGAAGCATATTCAGAGAAAAAACAGTTATCCCTGCAATAGGTTATTATGCCTTATTAAAAGATCCTGACGGAAATATTATCGGCTTGTATCAAGGAAATTAATAAAACCTCCCGATTTCTTGAAGAAATCGAGAGGTTACATATCCGAAGTCAACCTGCTTTTTCTTTCGGTCGATAAAATTTAACGAAAGAGAATCTGTCCTCCGAAGTCAACCTGCACATTGTTTCGGTTGATAAACCAACCTGCACATTGTTTCGGTTG
>CAZAOG010000050.1:0-18331 GCA_964486645.1 uncultured Ignavibacteriaceae bacterium
TTACTTTACCATTATGTCGCTTCTATGAAGCTGTTCATTAATAAACGTTTACTTTCACAAATCATTTGTTTATCTCAACGTTTTGGACAGAAGTAACTCGTACCAAAAATTTCGTGCTTACAATTCATAAATACTTGACAGCATAGAATAAAATAAGTAAGTTTTATATTCAATAGCCTAAGGAATATCCCTTTACAATAATTTTTATTTCAATTAGATTTGTAGACAGAGGTCTCATCCGTATTATTTATCAGGAGAATAATTTATGGCAAACAGCTTAGGAATATTAGGGTACGATTATGTGGAATTTTATGTCGGTTCCGCCAAAATGTGGGCATACTGGCATGCCAAGGGTATGGGACTGAAAATTACCGCATACAGCGGTCCCGAAACAGGCGTAAAAGGAAAAGTATCCTATTTATTGGAAGGTGAAAATCTTAGAATTGTAGTTACTTCTGCGGTTGATCCTTCGGAATTCAGAATTTCTTCGTTTGTGCAAAAACACGGTGACGGCGTTAAAAGATGGGCGCTAAAAGTTAAAGATGTAAAATATGCTTTCGATACCGCGGTTAAAAACGGAGCCGTTCCCGTAGGCACCTGTAAAAAAATTGAAGATGAAAAAGGTTATGTTGAAGAAGCCGCCGTAAAGTTATATGACGATGCTGAAATCGTGTTTTCAAAAAGAGATAATTATGGCGGACAGTTCAAGCCGTATTTTACAAGGCCTATTCAACACATCAACATCGAAGCTCATAAAACCGGATTGAAAGAAATTGACCATATAGTCGGTAACGTAAGAATTAATGAAATGGATTTTTGGGTAAATTATTTGAACAAGACACTTAACTTTGAAACCTTTCTCGAATTTGGAATGGGTGATATATCCACAAAATATTCTTCGTTGCTTTCAAAAGTAGTTCGTTCAAAAGAAGCCGATATTAAAAATCCAATTAATGAACCTTACGAAGGACTGAAAAAATCCCAAATAGAAGAATATATTGATGAATACCTCGGTTCTGGAATTCAGCACATAGCAATATCAACAGATAACATTATCGAGACCATTTCCAATATGAAAAAAAACGGAGTGGAATTTTTAGAACCCCCGGATTCATATTATGAGATGCTTCGTAATAAAAACATAGAGATCACCGAGGACATTGACGATCTGCAGGAAAACGGAATTCTCTGTGACGATACTGAAAATAAAGGCTACCTGCTTCAGTTATTTACAAAACCGATCGGCGACAGACCGACGTTTTTTTATGAAATAATACAAAGAAGAAACGGTGCCGAGGGATTCGGACAAGGCAACTTCCAGGCACTATTCGAATCAATTGAAAAAGATCAAATTCAAAGGGGTAATTTTGATAGGGATTAAGTTTAGAAGTAACTTCCGAGATTTTAAATTTGAAGTATTAATAAGTCTACTTAAAGAAATTTTTAAAACCGTTGAAACGGTTATAATATCTATTGTTTATTTCGTTAACCCCCGACTTAAGTCGCGGGCTAATAACAACTTAAGAAGATCGATAACCGCTTCAGCGGTTTATGTATCCTATTATAAACACAATAATAACCCTTTCTTAGTTGTTTTATTAATCAATTTCAAAAGATATATTATTTTATCCGTGAAAACTCGGAGATTTCTTGAATCTAAATTTATTTTGAAATGAGGTAAGCATGCCCTTTTATGTTAAATTAGGTAAAGTTCCGCCGAAGAGACACACAACGTTTTATAAGCCCGACGGTAAGTCGCTTTACCGCGAAGAACTTTTCAGTACGAAAGGATTTTCCGGTATTTATTCGAATAAATATCACATTTATATGCCTACGCAAGTCGAGCAGATATCCGAACTCGATAAAAAGGAAGATAAGGTTTGGAACGACGCACCTCTTCAGTATTATCATTTTTTTACGGATGATAAAAAAACTGACGGTAACATCTTTTCATCGAGGAACGAATTTTTAAAAAATAATCACTGCATTATGTCCACTGCTCACATTACCGAAGAAGCGGATTTCTTTTATAGAAATTCTCATATGCACGAGCTTATTTTTGTTCATCACGGGCAAGGTGAATTTTTATCGGAATACGGAAGTTTGAAATTTAATAAATGGGATTTTATTATCGTTCCGAAAGGGACAACGTACAAAATTCATTTCGATAGTTATGAGAACGTCAAGTTGTTTATAGTTGAATCCGACACGCCGTTTGACATACCTAAACATTTCAGAAACGAATACGGACAGCTTACCGAAGATGCGCCGTATTATGAAAGAGATTTTCGTGTACCGGAATTTACGGAACCGCTTGATGAAAAAGGTGAATTTAAACTATTGCTAAAAGTTTCGAACAGAATTTTCAATTACAAACTTCCTCACCATCCTTTTGATGTTGTCGGATGGGACGGTTATTTATATCCTTATATTTTTAACATTAAAGATTACGCTCCCAAGGTTGGGCAGATACATCTTCCTCCTCCGGTTCATTTGTTTTTAACAACTCAACATTTTGTAGTATGTACTTTTTGTCCACGCCTATTCGATTTTCATCCGGATTCCATTCCCGCTCCTTATTTTCATTCCAATTGTGACAGCGACGAGGTAATTTATTATGTACACGGAGATTTTATGTCGAGGAAAGGAATTAAAGAAGGCTCAATTACACTTCACCCAATGGGTATTCCGCACGGACCTCAGCCCGGAAAGACTGAAGAATCCGTTGGTAAAAATTCTACCCGAGAGTATGCAATTATGGTCGATACTTTCGCACCTTTGCAATTAACAAGGAACGTAAAAGAAACAATGGATGAGAATTATTCGCAATCCTGGTTAGAGAACGGCAATGATTAAAATTCCCAAATATGTTGAAGACCTCAATTCCTACAAAGCCGGAAAACCAATCGATGAACTGTTCCGCGAATACGGA
Organism: uncultured Ignavibacteriaceae bacterium; assembly: GCA_964486645.1. Classification (GTDB taxonomy): domain Bacteria; phylum Bacteroidota; class Ignavibacteria; order Ignavibacteriales; family Ignavibacteriaceae. The sequence goes on from CAZAOG010000050.1 coordinate 2,933, forward strand.
CTTAAAAAAATTGTAAAACTTGCATCAAACGAAAACCCTTTAGGTCCTTCACCCGAAGCGGTGAAAGCCATTAAGGAACACATCACGGAAATTCATCGGTATACAAATCCCGCTGCATTCGATCTTGTAAATGCAATTGCAAAAAAGATTAACAAATTACCGGAACAAATTGTTACGGGAAGCGGTTCGGATTCTTTGCTTCAGTATATCGTTACCGCATTCAGTAAAGAAGGAGATGAGCTGTTAACTTCCGAAGGTTCGTTCATAGGCTGGTACGTGAACGTTAACAAAAACGGAAGAATATCAAAACAGGTTGAACAGACCGATTACGGTTTTGACCTCGATAACATTGCCGATAGTATCACTGAAAAAACCAAAATCATTTACCTTGCAAATCCCAACAACCCGACAGGCACAATCTTTACAAAGCAAGATTTTGAAAACTTCCTTCCAAAAATTCCCGAAAATATATTGATAGTTTTGGATGAAGCATATACCGTATACGCAGAGTCAAATCCCGATTACCCGAATGGATTAGAATATAACAACAAAAATTTGATAGTTTTAAGGACACTCTCAAAAGCATACGGTCTTGCGGGAATCAGAGTGGGATTTGCCGTGGGAGATAAAGATTTAATAAAAATATTATACAAGGTGAAGTTACCCTTCGAACCGAATTCATTGGCTCAAGTTGCCGCAATCGCGGCAATTAACGATGATGATTTCTTACGGCGGACAATCGAATTAAATGATAAATCATTAAATGGATTTAAGCTGAAATTTGATGAACTGTCCATCAAATATTTACCTTCGTCTGCTAATTTTTTATTAATGCTTTTTCCGGATGAAAAATATGCGGTAAAATTTAACGAAGAATGTTTGAAAAGGGGACTAATACTAAGACACGTGAAATCGTTCGGCATTCCAAACGGAATAAGAATAAATTCAGGTACGGATGATGAAACCGAATTTGCAATGGATGTTATTACGCAAGTTCAAAACATATTATCCGGAGAACACAAATTACAACAACATTAATTTTTTGATAATGGAGATTAAATGAAATTCATATCCTATGAACAAAATAATACAGACAGAGCAGGATTATTGGTAAACGGCAAAATATATGATTTGGAAAATTGCTCGTCAAAACTGGGCAAACAATTGCCTGCTGCAATGGGTGAGTTTCTAAATGGCGAGGACGAAAATATGAACATTGCCCGCAACTTGGAGACGGAAATTAAAAACAAAGGCGATTTTGAATCGATGGAATTAAACGATGTTAAATTATTGGCACCCGTCCCTCATCCTACTTCGTGCCGTGACGGTTACGCTTTTCGTCAGCACGTTGCAACTGCCCGAAGAAACAGGGGAGTGGATATGATACCGGAGTTTGATCAATTCCCGATTTTTTATCTGACAAATCATAATGCAATTTTTGGCGGCGGTGATATTGTCTTGGAAAAAGACCACTTTGAAAAATTGGATTTTGAACTTGAAGCCGCCGTCGTAATTGGAAAAAGAGGAAAAAACATTTCGGCAAAAGATGCAGATAAATTTATAGCCGGTTATATGATAATGAACGATTTAAGCGCAAGACGTCTTCAGATGGAAGAAATGAAATTAAATCTCGGTCCGGCTAAGGGAAAAGATTTTGCGACAACTATCGGTCCTTGGCTTGTAACACCCGACGAATTGGAACAATTTAAAATCGAAACGGATTCAGGCGATAAATATAATTTAAGGATGACAGCTTTTCACAACGGCAAGCAGGTATCGGACGGTAATATGAAAGATATGAACTGGTCGTTTGCTGAAATTATTGAAAGAGCCTCTTACGGCGTTGAACTGATACCTGGCGATGTCATCGGCTCAGGCACGGTCGGTACAGGCTGCTACTTGGAATTAAACGGTACCCGGGCTTTACAAGCAAAAGAAAAAAACGAAGAGTTTGAACCAATTTGGCTCCGGCCGGGTGATGTAATGGAACTGGAGATTGAAGGATTAGGTAAACTAAGTAACAAAATGGTACTTTCCGGTAACGATTATTCCATACTTGCAAAAAAGAAAAACGTATGATGTTACATGTAGAACCTAAAGATGTAAGCGCATCTGAATTTCATAAACTGCTGTTGGGCGGAGTTGCTCCAAGACCAATAGCTCTGGTTTCAACTTTATCTAAAGACGGAATATCCAATCTTTCACCTTTTTCTTTTTTCAACGCATTTGGTGTAAATCCTCCGGTGATTGCATTTTCACCTGCAAGACGCGGACGAGACGGCAGTTTTAAAGACACGTACACCAATTTGATTGACACAAAAGAATGTGTGGTTCAGGCGGTTACTTATTCAATGGTTGAACAAGTTAGTTTGGCTTCCTCGGATTACTCACCTGAAATTGACGAGTTTGTCAAAGCCGGTTTTACCGCTATCGCTTCCGACATTGTCAAACCTCATAGGGTTAAAGAATCGCCGTTCCAGATGGAATGTATTTTAAAAGATATGATCGGTTACGGAGAGAAAGGCGGAAGCGCAAACTTGGCTGTATGCGAAGTAGTTAAATTACACGTTAAAAAAGATGTGATTAAAGAAGGAATAATAGAACCGGATTTGATTGACCTTGTAGCCAGAATGTCGGCAAACTATTATTGCCGCGCTAATGGAAAAGCGGTATTTGTTGTAGAAAAACCCGGAGCAAAGACCGGGATGGGATTCGACAATCTTCCGGATTTCATGAAAACATCGGAGATTTATACCGCTAATGACTTGGCTAAATTTGCTGGGACTTCAAAAATTCCTTCAAATGAGGAAGTGGAAGCTTTTAAAACAGCAGCGGAGATTGACACTCTTGATATTAAATTACCCTTGGAAGAAGCCTTTTTGGAATATCAAGTTTTAAACGATTATAAAAAAATGCTTAAAGTAGCCTTGGAAATTTTAAAGGTGAACAGAAGCGAAATTAAATATTTAGAATATACCGTAAAAAATGCTCTGCAGAACAAAGATATGGAATTTGCTTGGAAAACGGCATTATTATCTAAATACTTTAAAAATAAAGATCGTAAATAAAAATATTAACTAACCATTTCTTAAAAGTACAATGTTAAAGAAACCGCTTTGGAGACCTTCGATCAATCGAATTGAAGGGTCCAACATATTAAAATACATCAAATGGGTAAATAAACGTTTTAAAAAATCATTCTTTACCTATGCTGATTTATACGAATGGTCAGTTAATAATATTCAAGATTTCTGGTTGTCAATATGGAAATACGGCAAGATAATATATTCAAAAAAATATGACACTATCTTATCCGGTGATAAAATGTTCGGCTCGAAATGGTTTGAAGGAGCAAAATTAAACTTTGCCGAAAATTTATTAAGGTATAAAGATGATAGAAAAGCAATTATAAGTATTCGAGAAGATTTGCCTGATGTTGTACTTTCATACAAAGAATTGAATTTATATGTCGCTAAAGTTGCTCATTCACTTAAAAAATTGGGAGTTAAAAAAGGCGATAGAGTAGCAGGCTTTGTTACAAATATTCCCGAATCGGTTATCGCCATGCTTGCAACCACAAGCCTCGGGGCCGTTTGGTCTTCCTGCTCACCGGATTTTGGAATTAATAGCGTATTTGACCGCTTCAATCAAATTAAACCCAAAATATTATTCGCAATTGAAAAGTACCGGTATAACGGAAAAAAAATAGATTGCACGCAGAAAATAAAAGAAATTAAGAAAAAGATTAAAACCATAGAAAAAGTTGTTTTAATTCCTAAACTATATGATTTTACAAAGAATAATAAAAGTAAGAAAAAATTATCTGCAAATAAGGCTAACTATTTATATTTTGATGAATTAACCGAAAACAAATCAAGTAAAATAAAATTTAAACAAACGGATTTTAATCATCCGGTTTATATTATGTATTCTTCCGGCACTACGGGAGTACCCAAATGCATTGTTCACGGAGCAGGCGGAACACTGCTTCAGCACTTTAAAGAACTTGTTCTTCATACAAATCTAAAAAGAACGGATAATATTTTTTACTTTACAACCTGCGGCTGGATGATGTGGAACTGGCTCGTCAGTTCATTACAAGTAGGAGCAACGGTTGTTTTGTTTGACGGAAATCCTGCTTATCCTAATTTAAATAAATTGTGGAATTTAATAGATGAACATAAAATTTCCGTTTTCGGAACCAGTCCGAAATTTTTAACTATTTGTGAAAAGAAAAAAATTATACCCAAAAGAATTGCAAATTTAACTTCTTTAAATACTATTCTTTCTACCGGTTCACCTCTCTCAAAAGATAGTTTCAAATGGGTGTATAAAAATGTAAAAAAAGACGTTCAGCTTTCTTCAATTTCCGGAGGGACGGATATAATTTCGTGTTTCATGCTCGGAAACCCGATTTTGCCCGTTTATTCGGAAGAGATTCAATGCCGCGGATTGGGAATGAAGGTTGAGACATTTAACGAAAAAGGGAAATCGATTAAAAATAAAAAAGGTGAACTTGTTTGTACCGCTCCGTTTCCTTCAATGCCGGTATATTTTTGGAATGATAAAAATAATGAAAAGTATAAATCGGCATATTTTGAAAAATTCCCGGGTGTTTGGCACCACGGAGATTACATTAGAATTACCGATTCGGGAAGCGTGGTGGTTTACGGAAGATCGGATTCAACGTTAAATCCCGGAGGAATACGAATAGGAACGGCTGAGATATACAGAATCGTAGAATCAATGGACGAAATATCCGATAGCCTTGTAATAGGACAAAAATATAATAACGATGTAAGGGTAATATTATTCGTTGTTTTAACTAAAGGGTTTAAATTTAATAATTTACTCATAAATAAAATCAAAGCTAAAATTCGTTCTTGTGCTTCACCACGCCACGTACCCTCGTTTATTTATAAAGTAAATGAAATACCTCGAACCATCAGCGGTAAAAAGGTTGAAATTGCAGTCAGAAAAATAAGCAACGGCGAAAAAGTAAATAATAAAGACGCTTTACTAAACCCCGGCTCTTTGCCGGAATATGAAAAACTCTTTAAAATAAAAAAATAATTGTATTGATATTTATGTCAATTATTCGATAAATTACTTTAACTAATAAAAGGTTTATGTATGAAATTTTCATCTGAGTTGAAAGAAGGCATTGCTGTTGAAACCGTCCACATTTCAAGGGCTACATATAATTATGCTCAAGAGTTTAAAAACATACTTGAAAAGAGGATGAACGATAATAATTTGAATATTATCATCAGCTTAAAAGGTTGCAAATATATGGATTCAACTTTTTTAGGCGCCTTGGTATCTGCTGCACGAAAGTTAAAGAAATTGGGAGGCAGTTTAAAAATTGCAGACCTTCATTCCGAAACATTGGTGCTTTTTGAAATTACGGGCATGACAAGGATATTCGAGATCTATAGAACCATAGATGAAGCCGTAGCAAGTTATACTAATTTAGTCGATTGAAATCCTGTTGACAAAAAGTTTTTAAAACTAAAAGTTATTGAACAACTAAATACTTAATGCCTTTTACGATGTTTTTTGTTGAGTGAAATCGATAAAAAACCTTGCCGACCTCTATTTCAAAAAAGTCACACTTCTCTAAAATAATAATTTTAATATTCCTTAATTATAGAAAGTTAATCTTCTAAAAATCGTCAAAATCGAACAATATAATTGACCGATAAGTCATAATTTTTTATAATTTACATTTTATTTTACTGTATTTGTATCTATATTTACACTTCTTAATATTTAATTAAATTAAAATTTTTATGGATAAAAAATTTGATATAGCGGTACTTGGCGGCGGTCCCGGCGGTTATGTAGCGGCAATCAGAGCTTCACAGCTTGGATTCAACACCGTTTTAATAGACAAGGACAATTTAGGCGGAATATGTCTAAACTGGGGTTGTATTCCCACTAAATCGCTTCTTAAAAATGCTGAACTTTACGATTTGGTAAAAAACAAAGGCGCCGAATTCGGGATAACGGCAAAAGAATTAACTTTTGATTTCAATAAAATAATAGAAAGAAGCAGAAATATTTCTCAGAGGATTACTTCTAATGTGGAAATGCTGATTAAAAAAAACAAGATCAAAAGATTAAGAGGCTTCGGAAGGTTTATTTCAAAAAATGAATTATCGGTTGTCGATGATAATAATAAAGAAATTGAAAAAGTAAGTGCCGATAAAATTATAATTTGCACAGGTGCACGTCCCAAAACATTCGATACGATTCCGGTAGACGGGAAAATGATAATTACCAGCACGGAAGCAATGATTTTGGAAACTCAGCCGAAAGAAATGATTATTATCGGTGCCGGTGCGATAGGCGTGGAATTTGCATATTTTTATTCCGTTTTGGGAACAAAAGTAACTATTGTGGAAATGATGGACAGGATACTTCCCATTGAAGACAGGGAAATTTCGGCAGCGCTGCAGAGAAGCTTTAAAAAACGCGGGATTAAAATACATACCGGTACAAAGGTGGAAAATGCCGAAGTAAAAGGTAAAAAAGTAAATGTAACAATCTCAAAAAACGGAAAACAGGAAATTTTATCGGCTGATAAAGTTTTATCCGCAATCGGTGTAACCGGAAATGTGGAAGGATTCGGACTTGAAGAATTGGGAATTGAACTTTATAAAAATCACATTAAAGTTAATAAATCCACTTACGAAACAAACTTAAAAGGAATTTATGCAATCGGCGACGTAATCGGTCCGCCTTGGCTTGCACACGTTGCTTCCGCGGAAGGAATTCATTGTGTGGAAAACATAAAAGGGTTGAACACGCCGGATATCATTTACGATAATATTCCGGGATGTACTTATTGCCAGCCGCAAGTTGCAAGTGTAGGTTTAACCGAAAAAGAAGCAAAAGAGAAGGGATACGACCTTAAAATAGGTAAATTTCCGTTTATGGCAAGCGGTAAAGCATTTGCCGTTGGCGAAAGAGAAGGTTTTGTCAAATTGGTTTTTGATGCAAAATACGGAGAATTGTTGGGCGCACATATTATCGGTTCGGAAGCAACGGAACTTATTGCCGAAGCGGTTTTGGCTAAAACTTTAGAAGCTACGGGCGAGTCAATTATTAAAACCGTGCACTCTCATCCAACGTTATCCGAGTCTTTTATGGAAGCCGCTGCTCAAGCCTACGGTGAAGCTATTCATATTTAATTTTTAATAAGCGCATAAAAGTGAGAAAATTACATTACTGCAATATTGGATTTATCGACTATAACGAAGCCTGGCAGCTTCAAAAGGATGTTCTGGAAGCTCGCTCGAACAATCTGATTGAAGATACTTTGTTTTTGCTTGAACATAACAATACGTATACGCTCGGCAAAATTGCGGATAAAAAACATTTAATAAGTTCCGAAAAATTTTTAAATGACAATAAAATTTCCGTATACGAAATTGACCGAGGCGGAGATATTACTTATCACGGGCCCGGACAAATTGTCGGATACCCGATTATAAGCTTGAATGATTGGCAAAAAGATACACACAAATATTTGCGGGCGTTGGAAGAAGTAATTATTAAAACCTGCGGCAGTTACGGTTTAAAAGCAGAAAGAAATGAAAAATATACCGGTGTTTGGGTGGAAAATAGAAAAATAGCAGCCATAGGAATTAAAGTGAAAAAATGGGTTACGATGCACGGGTTTGCTTTTAATGTAAATACGGATTTATCGCTTTTTAAAGGAATAATTCCCTGCGGCATAGAAGATAAAGAAGTAACTTCGGTAAAAAAAGAATCGGGCAAAAGCATTGATATAGAACAGGTGAAAGAAAATTTACTCTTAAATTTCAAAAAAGTTTTTGATTATAAAGAAATTAAGCATATTAATTTCAATGAGTTTTCACTATCAGAGTTGAACAATATAAATAAATGAGGAGAAAGATGGCGAAAGAAATTAAATCTGATAACAGTATCGTAGAAATAGAGGAAAAAGAACCATTAAAGAAAAAAGGAAAAATGAAAAAGAACAATAATTCTATTTTGAAAAATACCGGAATGAATAAAGAAGAAATTTTAGATTCTTTAAGATTGATGCTCCTTGCAAGAGGTATTGACAATAAAGCGATGAATTTGTTAAAACAGGGCAGAACTTTCTTCCACATTGCCGGCTCGGGACACGAAGCCATACAAACAGCCGTCGGTAAAGCTATTGACGGAAAAAATGACTGGCTGTTTCCATATTACAGGGACTTAGCCGTCGTTTTGGCTGCCGGAACAACCCCCACGGATTTCTTCTTGGAATGCTTCGCTAAAGCGGATGATCCTAACAGCGGTTCAAGACAGCTTCCGAGTCACTGGGGCTCGAAAAAAATCAATTTACCTTCGCAATCCAGTCCTACAGGAACACAATTTTTGCAGGCTGTCGGCGCAGCTCTTTCTTTAAAAAGACGGAATAAAAATCACTTTGCTTATGTAAGCAGCGGTGAAGGAACAACCAGCCAAGGTGAATTTCACGAAGCTGTAAATTGGGCAAGCCGCGAAAAACTTCCGGTTTTATTTTTAATTGAAAACAACAAATATGCTATTTCCGTTAACGTCAAACAACAAACCGGCGGAAAAAATAACTCGATAGCCGAGATGATGAGCGGATATGGAAGTTTGCTAAGAATTTCCGTGGACGGTACCGATTATGCGGAATCTCATAAAGCCGTTAAGGAAGCGGTAAAATATATTAAAAGCGGAAAGGGACCCGTATTAATTGAAGCTCACGTAGTCCGCCTGCTTTCTCATTCGTCTTCTGATGACCAGAAAAAATACAGGGACATTAAAGAAATTGAAGAAGATTTGAAGAACGATCCTATTTTGAAATTATCAAACAGATTGATTGACGAAGGAATTTTAACCGAAGAAGAATTTAATGCGATAAAGGAAGATGTTAAGGAAGAAATAAATAATGCGGCTGACGAATGTTTAACCAAACCTGATCCTTTACCGGAAACAGCCGGAAGATTTGTTTTTGACGAAAGCGGTAAAAGAGAAAGCTTGAATTACGAAACAACAACACCTTCGGGTAAGCCGGTAGTAATGGTTGATGCAATTAACCACGCACTGCACGAAGAATTGGAATTCAACAAGAACATTTACGTTTTCGGAGAAGATATTGCAGACGGAAAAGGCGGCGTTTTTACGGTGACAAAAGGGCTGTCAAATAAGTTCGGTGAAAAAAGGGTTTTCAACTCACCTCTTGCCGAGGCAAGTATTATGGGGGTTGCAGCCGGTATGGCATTAACAGGATTAAAACCCGTTGTAGAAATTCAATTCGGCGATTACATCTGGCCCGGGTTGATGCAGATAAAAAGTGAAATTGCAACTATGAGATACCGTTCTAACAATACTTGGTTTACACCGGTTGTAACCAGGGTTGCCGTAGGCGGTTATATTCACGGCGGACTGTATCACAGTCAAAATATTGAATCCTTTTTTGCTCACATTCCCGGATTGTTTGTCGCTTATCCTTCAAACGCAGCCGACGCCAAAGGCTTGTTAAAAACTGCCTGCAGAATTGACGATCCGGTTATTTTCTGTGAACACAAAGGACTTTACAGACAAAGTTCAGCGATATCTCCCGAACCCGACGAGAACTATCTGATTCCTTTCGGCAAAGCAAAAGTAGTTCGCGAAGGCTCGGATTTAACCGTGGTTTCTTACGGTGTTTCCATGTGGGACTCCGTTTTAGCAGCCAAAAAATTAGCCGATGAGGGTTACTCGGTGGAAGTAATCGATATTAGAACAATTATCCCGCTTGACGTAGAAACAATTTTCAATTCGGTTAAAAAAACCAATAAAGTTGTTGTAATTCACGAAGATACTTTAACCGGCGGATTCGGTGCCGAAATAGCATCAAGAATAAGCGAAGAATGTTTCGAACATTTGGACGGACCTATCAGAAGAATAGCAGCTTTGGATGCACATATTCCTTATTCACCTATTTTGGAAAATGCCGTACTGCCGAACAGAGAGAGAATTTACGAAGGAATTAAAAATCTTTTAAAATATTAATAAAAGAATATTAGGAGTTTATAAATGGAAATAGTAATGCCTAAGATGGGGGAGAGTGTTACTGAAGGAACTATTATCAAATGGTTTAAAAATGTTGGAGATACTATTGAAAGAGACGAAATTATTTTTGAAATAAGTACCGATAAAGTAGACACGGAAGTCCCTTCACCTGTAAAAGGTACCTTAACGTCAATTAAAGTAACAGAGGGAAACACCGTGGATGTAGGAACCGTAGTGGCAACAGTAGATGAAAACGGAACGGTAAATGTATCGGATAAAAATAAAAAACCTTCAGTAGTGGAAAATATTAAAGAATCCTATTCCCCTGAAAGTGTAATGCCCATTGCTCAAAAGAAAGGTAACATTATTGAAATAGCAATGCCTAAGATGGGTGAATCGATAATGGAAGGAACTATAATTAAATGGTTCAAAAAAGTTGGTGACCCCGTTAGTAAAGACGAAACCATTTTTGAAATCAGCACGGATAAAGTCGATACGGAAGTTCCTTCGCCTGTTGCCGGAACTGTTTCGGAAATATTGGTCGCCGAACAGGAAACCGTTGAAGTAGGAACACCCGTTGCAAAAATATCTTCTGCAATTTTACCGGAAGTTAAGGGTGATGCACACGACTTACAAACAAAAGTAAAAGCAGACACGCCTGCGGAAACAACTTCGATGCACGATATGATTGCTTCTAATATTACAGAAGCTAAGCAAGAGAAACAAAAAAGGAGTAGCGGTTCGTCATTCTTTTCTCCTCTCGTTTTAAATATTGCAAGAAAAGAAAATATAAGTTTTAATGAATTGAATAATATACAAGGAACCGGACTTAGCGGCAGAGTTACAAAAAAAGACGTTCTTAAATATATCGAAGAAAGAATATCCGGCTTAGGTAAATACCGACCTAAACCCAAAGACGGAAGTACAATAGTACAACAGCAACCCGTACAACAGGAAAGTATTAAATCCGGTTCGGGAATAACAAAAATACCGATGGATAATATCAGACAAAGGATAATGCACCATATGGTACAAAGCCGGGATACATCCGTTCACGTTTCTGCCATGCTTGAAGTTGATATAACGAAGATTCATAACTTTATCAACAAAAACAAAGACAGAATACTAAACGAAAGCGGAATAAAACTGACCTATATGGCATTCATTGCCGATGCTTGTGTTAAAGCACTTAAAAAGTATCCGTTGGTAAATTCGACTATTGAAGGCAATACTATTTTACAGAAAAATTTCGTAAATCTTGGAATTGCCGTGGCTATGGAACCAAACGGATTGATAGTGCCTAACATTAAAGGCGCCGAACAAAGAAATATCTTCGGATTGGCAAAAGCAATAAATGACTTGGCGGCAAATGCAAGAAATAAAAAACTTCTACCCGATGATATAACAAACGGAACTTTTACAATAACAAATTACGGTGTATTCGGAACAATCTTCGGTACTCCCATCATCAATCAGCCTGAAGTGGCTATACTTGGTGTCGGGACCGTAGTTAAAAAACCTGTAGTTATTGAAGTTGAAGGGACCGATACAATTGCAATCAGACCGACAATGGCATTAACTCTTTCACACGATCACAGACTGGTCGACGGAATGCTCGGAGGACAATTCTTAAAATTTGTAAAAGATACTTTGGAAGCATTTAACGAGGATAATATTTAGTTTTTCTTAAAACTGTAACCCGGAAATTCGGATTTTATGTATAAAATAAATCAGCATCAAAAGACGTTTAAAGAGAACATCGAAAAAACGAAAATACCTTTGGGAAGAAGACCCGATTGGCTGAAAGTAAAACTGCCTACGGGCGAAAATTATTCCGACGTGCTTAAATTAATGAGGGAACAAAACCTCCACACCGTCTGCGAAGAAGCAAGATGCCCGAATATTGCCGAATGCTGGAACTCGAGAACAGCAACGTTTATGATACTTGGTGATATTTGTACAAGAAGCTGCGGGTTCTGCAATATAAAATTGGGAATGCCCACCGAACTCGATTTGGATGAACCGAGAAGAGTTGCCGAATCGGTTAAACACTTGAATTTAAGACACGCCGTAATTACCTCTGTAAATAGGGACGAATTGAAAGACGGCGGTGCTTCTATTTTTTGTGAGACCGTTAAACTAATAAATGAAAAAGCCCCCGATTGCACTGTTGAGATTCTAATCCCCGATTTCAAAGGCGAAGAACTTGCTTTTGAAATTATTATGAAAAACCCTCCCGATATTTTAAATCATAATTTGGAAACTGTACCCAGACTTTATCACGCGGTAAGACCTCAGGCAAAATATGAAAGAAGTTTGGAATTATTGTTGTGGTTCAAAAATAAAGGACTAAGAACCAAAAGCGGTATAATGCTTGGAATAGGCGAAAGAACTGAAGAAGTTTTATGTCTTATGAAAGATTTGCGCAAACAAAAATGCGATATTCTTACAATCGGACAATATTTACAGCCGACAAAAAATCATCTTCCCGTAGACAGATTTGTAGAACCGGAAGAATTTAAAATGTACAGGGAAGAAGGGCTGAAAATGGGCTTTAAAGCTGTGGAATCTTCACCTTTGGCAAGAAGTTCCTATCACGCTGACCGGCATGCAAGAGATATATTTTAATAATGAAGTTTTAAGTGTAAATTATTTGGTTAAAAAATTTCAAATACTTAAATTTGCAAGATAAATTTTAAATGAAAAAAGGTAAAAAATGAGCGAAGCAAAAGGTAAAATTATTCAGATTATTGGTCCTGTTGTGGACATTGAATTTAGCGACGGAAATCTTCCGGCAATTTACAATGCAATTAAAATTCCCCGCATATCCGCAGAAGGCAAAGAAGACAATTTAATAGTTGAAGTTCAGCAGCATCTCGGTGAAGACAGAGTAAGAACCGTTGCAATGGACACAACGGACGGATTGGTCAGAGGTGCAGAAGCCATTGATACCGGAGAGCCTATTACCGTTCCTGTCGGTCCTTCCACTTTGGGAAGATTGATAAACGTAATCGGCGAAGGTATTGACGGACTTGGAACCGACATCAAGACTGAAAAAAGATATCCGATACACAGACCTGCTCCAAAATTTAAAAATTTATCCACCGAAAACGAAATGTTCGAAACAGGTATAAAAGTCATTGACTTACTTGAGCCTTATTCCAAAGGCGGAAAGACCGGTTTATTTGGTGGTGCCGGTGTAGGTAAAACCGTAATAATAATGGAACTTATTAACAATATTGCTCTTCAGCACGGTGGTTTTTCCGTATTTGCCGGCGTCGGTGAAAGAACACGTGAAGGTAATGACCTTTGGCTGGAAATGAAGGAATCGGGAGTGCTTGATAAAACCGCTTTGGTATTCGGACAAATGAACGAACCGCCCGGTGCAAGATTGAGAGTCGGTTTAACAGGCTTGACTATTGCGGAATATTTCAGAGAAGAAGAAGGCAAAGACGTACTTTTGTTTATTGATAATATATTCAGATTTACACAGGCAGGTTCCGAAGTAAGTGCGCTCTTGGGACGTATGCCTTCGGCTGTTGGTTATCAGCCTAACCTTGCAAGTGAAATGGGTGCTTTGCAGGAAAGAATTACTTCTACCGATAAAGGTTCTATTACTTCCGTTCAGGCTATTTATGTACCTGCAGATGATTTAACCGACCCTGCTCCTGCAACCGCATTTGCTCACCTTGATGCGACAACCGTATTAAGTCGTCAAATTTCAGAACTTGGAATCTATCCTGCCGTAGATCCATTGGATTCCACTTCAAGAATACTTGAACCTTCAATAATAGGACATGAACACTACGATGTTGCAAAAAATGTTAAAGAAATTCTTCAGCATTATAAAGACTTGCAGGATATTATAAATATACTTGGAATGGACGAACTTTCAGACGAAGATAAAACCGTAGTTAGACGAGCAAGAAGAATTCAAAGATTTTTCAGCCAGCCCTTCCACGTTGCCGAACAGTTTACCGGATACGCCGGAAAATATGTGAAGCTCGAAGACACAATTCGTGCGTTCAAAGGTATTATTAACGGAGAATATGACGAATTACCGGAAGATGCATTTATGTACGTAGGTACAATTGAAGAAGCTGTTGAAAAAGCAAATAAGATGAAATAATATGGCAGAATTAAACTTAGAAATAACTACACCTGAAAAAATTGTATATACCGGAATAGTTAAATCCGTAAATGTGCCCGGAACAAAAGGCGGATTTGAGGTCTTGGTAAATCACGCACCGATAATCAGTACCTTGGAAGTCGGAACGATAAAAATTGTTGCCGAAGATTCGGATGTAAAATACTGTACCACTTCAGGCGGAACAATCGAAGTAGTGGATAACAAAATATTGATTTTATCCGATGCAATTGAATTGGTTGAGGATATTGATATAGAAAGGGCAAAATCTTCAAAAGAAAGGGCGGAAAAAAGAATAGGCAAAAAAGGAAGTGAAGATATTGATGTTGACAGGGCGAAAGCTGCTCTTAAAAGGGCTAAAAACAGATTAAAAGTAGCTGAATTACATTTGAAGACGAAGGTTTAAACTTTCGAGCAAGTTTTAATATTGTAAAACCCAATTCGGCAGTTGCCGGATTGGGTTTATGTATTTAATATCCAACGCTGTTAAGCCGGATAAAATTTTGAATAAGATTACTGCAGTTTTTAAATTCAATTTGTAATTACGGCAAAATATTAACATAAATAATTGCAACAAAAGACCAATCATATTATATTTCTACTTCAAAATTTTAAAGGTTTGCGGGAATAGCTCAGTTGGTAGAGCGCAACCTTGCCAAGGTTGATGTCGCGGGTTCGAGTCCCGTTTCCCGCTCAATAAATTCTTTTTATTGACTCCTGCAGCTTCACCCGCCTTAGGCGGGCAAGAGTAGTTTAAGGCGAAACTCTGCAAAAGCTTTATTCGACGGTATTTTCAAAGAGGCATATTTGCAGCAACTGAATAGGAGTCTCGTTGTTCTTAAAGAAAGATTTATTTAACGGCGCTGTAGCCAAGTGGTTTAAGGCGAAGCTCTGCAAAAGCTTTATTCGTCGGTTCGAATCCGACCGGCGCCTCATCTCGGAACAAATCTCCCACATCCTTTTTTTTAGATATTTTTAAATGAATTATGTTTACGTTTTTAAAAAAAAATGGTAAAAAATACATAGCCCTAACCAATAATTTGAAAAAAGAATAAGCCTGCATAACAGCGGGAAGGTACAATCCACAAAAAATCGCAGCCCTTTAATTCTCATATATTTCGAAGAGTTTGAAAACATAAATAAGGATACTAAAAGAGAAAAGTTTCTTAAAAGCGGGAAAGGACGAGAACTTTTAGATAAGATGAATATTA
>CAZAOG010000051.1:0-18323 GCA_964486645.1 uncultured Ignavibacteriaceae bacterium
CTCAAAAGAAAGAAACTCTTACATATGAACGACAGGATTTTTGGACAACAACTTCTAACAAACAATTAAATTTTGTTCAGCATGTTCGTTCGATGCTTAAAGCAGACGGCAAATCTGCTATTGTGCTGCCCGACAATGTTTTATTCGAAGGTGGAGCGGGTGAAACCGTAAGGAAAAAATTGCTCGAAACGACCGATCTTCATACAATTTTAAGATTGCCGACAGGAATCTTTTACGCTCAAGGCGTAAAAGCAAATGTAATCTTCTTTGATAATAAACCCGCGGCTAAAATGCCTTGGACTAAGGAAGTGTGGATATACGATTTAAGAACTAATATGCACTTCACTTTAAAAACCAAGCAAATGAAATATGATGATTTAAAAGATTTTATCAAATGTTTCAACTCTAAAAATAGATTTAAGAGAAAAGAAACGGATAGGTTCAAAAAGTTTACATACGACGAAATTATTTCAAGAGATAAAACAAACCTGGATATTTTTTGGATTAAAGATGAAAGTTTACAAGATATGGAAAATTTACCTGATCCGGATATTTTGGCAAAAGATATAATAAAGGAGATAGAGTCTTCCATAAATTCTTTCAAAAATATCCACAGAAATTTATGTAAAAAGTAGTTCTTTTCTTCTTTAAAAAACAAAACCCAACCGATAAAAAATTGGTTGGGTTTTTATAACAATAAAAAAATCCATTACTAAAACTTTATCTTCATCTTCTTTCTTTTGGCGTATTCTAATACCAACGGACTTGCAACAAATATTGATGAATAAGTACCTATAATAATTCCGAAGAATAAAGTGAAGGCAAAAGCACGAAGGACTTCACCGCCGAATAATAACAGCACAAAGGTTGTTAATAAAGTAGTTCCGCCGGTCAGTATTGTACGGCTCATTGTCCTGTTTACGCTCATATTTAAAACATCAATTAAAGGCATGGTTTTGTGAATTTTTAAATTCTCTCTAACTCTGTCAAACACAATAACCGTATCGTTAACCGAATAACCTACAAGCGTTAGAAACGCCGCAACAACCGTAAGGTCAATTTCCAAATTGAGCCCCGGTATTACCCCGTATAATGCAGCATAAAGCCCCAATGTAATCATAACATCGTGGAACAGGGCAAGAACCGCACCAAGTGCAAAGATAAATTTAAAACGGAATGCAAGGTACACTAATATTGCTATGAGGGAGAAGAATATTGCAATCATAGCATCTTCTTTTAATTCTTTTCCTATTTTAGGTCCAACGTGGTCTTCTTTAACTATTTTAAAATTATTACCGACAATTTTACCTCGCAGATTTTCTTTTATCCACTCTGAAATTCCGACATTTACAACCATTTGTTTATTATCTAATGATTCCGAAACTTTTCCTGCTTGATAACCGGCATTAAATAATTTTGTAACAACTGCCGAAGTTAAATCGTGATTAGGCAATTCATACGTAACTGAGGACACGGTTGAATCCACCCTTGTTTTAGAAAGTCCCGGATATAATTGTTCAATTTTCTTTTCTATATTTGCAACAACCTTGGGGAAAATTTCGGGCGGTAGATTTTGAAGGTCGGTTCTTAACAGAACGCCTGTTTCGCTGCCGAATGTTTTTACCTCTAAATTTCCTAAACCTATGTTTTCAACCAAATCTCTAACTTGACTAATATCAATCGGTTTATCGTATTGAAGTACAATTTCTGTTCCTCCTTTGAAGTCTATACCAAAGTTAAAACCTCTGATTACAACATTAAGAACACCGATTAAAAATAAGATCGAAGAAACAAAGTAAAATATTTTTCTTTTACCTAACCAATCTATTTTAATGTTATTGAATAACTGCATTTATTTATCTGCTCCTATAAGCGTTTTTATCCAAGATTAATTTTCATTCCTTTAGTTACCATAATGCTAAATATCAATTTGGCAATAACCAGCGCACTGAATAAACTTGCTATAATACCAATCATAAGTGTTAGTGCAAAACCCTGCACAGGACCCGAACCGAATTGATAAAGAATTATACCGGTAAGGAACGTAGTTATATTTGAATCAATAATAGCTGAATTTGCTTTTGCAAAACCGCTGTCCACCGAAGCTTTTATTGTTTTGCCTGTAGCAATTTCTTCTCTAATTCTTTCGTAAATAAGTACGTTGGCATCAACCGCCATACCTATTGTTAAAATAATACCTGCAATACCAGGCAGCGTTAACGTAGCGCCGAAGCCCGCAAGTACGCCAAGTATGAATAAAATTGTAAACGATAAAGATATGGCGGCAATTTCTCCGGCTCTTCTATAATAAAATATCATAAATATTGCAACCAATAAAAACCCGATAACAGAAGCTTTCAAACCGGCTTTAATTGAATCTTCTCCCAAAGACGGTCCAACCGTTCTTTCTTCAATTATTGATACAGGTGCCGGAAGTGCACCGGCTTTCAGTACAATTTCAAGCAGCTTTGCTTCTTCCATATTTGCCATTCCCGTAATTTGAGAATTACCGCTGGGAATTTTATTAATTACATTTGGTGCAGAATAAACTGCCCCGTCTAAAATAATGGCTATTCTCTTACCGATATTAGCACCGGTAATTCTTGCCCAATCGGATGCACCTTCACTGTTCATCTGCATATTTACAATTGCGCCGGAAGTATTGGGATCGATTGTAGCCTGTGCGTCCGTAATTACACCGCCTGTAAGTTCGGGGGTTTTATTAACCAAGTAAAGCACATATATCGATTTTCCGTCCTGCTTGCCGAAAGGTTTTGCGGAAAAATGAAATTCAACATTATTCGGAATTACTGCTTTTACCTCCGGTCTGTTCAACATAAGCTGAAGCTTATCCTTATTGTCTTCGCTTACGTATGCATCTGCCATTTTAGATTGAGGATTAATTAACGCGATAGAAAAGAACGGATGTTTTTTGGCAAATTCTTCCGGTGAAAGCTGCTCATTATCCAAACTATCGTTTGCCGCAACAGTTGAATCCTTTTTGGTATTCGTTGTGTCTTCTCCGGCTAATACTTCATCAATTCTTTTCATAATGTTTAGCGTAGTCTGTGCATCTTTTACCAAACTAAATTGTAAAAGCGCCGTTCCTTGAAGCAACTGTTTTGCTTCTTCTTCTCTTGCTATACCCGGCAGCTCAACAATCACCCTTCTGCTGCCCTGTCTTTGAATAGTCGGTTCCGAAACACCGTATTGATCAACTCGGTTTCTTATTATTTCCATCGCTCTCGCAACGGCATCTTCTGCACTTTGATTTAATTTATCTATTATTTGACTGTCTTCATCTCTTACGGATCCAAAATATCGGCTAAGTCGGATACCTCTTTCCTGCATCATTCTCGCTACCACATCAACAATGGATTCGTTTGAAAGAGCAACTTCTTTTTCGGCATCAGACATAATCTTACGGAATGTATCATCAGGATCTTTTGCTAATTTTTCGAGTAATTTACCCGTATTAACTTCAAGTACAACGCGCATACCGCCCTGAAGATCAAGACCGAGTTTTATACTTTTTAATTTAGTTTTTTCAATATCGGGATTAGATGCTTTTATGCTGTCTTCAATTAATCTGAGTGTTTTCTCTACCTCTTCTTGCGGTAGATTCGGTTGCGATTCTTTAAGCTCAATTTTTCTTTCGCTTACAAATTTTTCTATCTCTTTATTATTTTGATAATTTTTGTAAGTGGGGAAAAGGAGATAAACACTTAAGGCAATTGCACCTAAAATGAGTGTTATTCTAAATCTATATTCTTTCATAAATTTAATTTGAATTGTAAAATTTGAAAATAAATTATCTGGTAAAATTACTCCTTAAAGCTTTGAAAGTCAATCATTTAATGAGCATTATATTAAAGATGCAATATTTTGAAATTATTTTATAACAGATTAAGTACTTTTTTCACAAGCGTTTCAAATTTATCCTTTACTAAATTTGCCGTTTCGGTTACCTCTTTATGTGTAAGTTTGGTTTGAGAAATACCTGCCGCCAAATTGGAAATCAAAGAGACGGACGATACTTCTATACCTAAATAAGCTGCAAAAACAGCTTCGTGCGCGGTAGACATTCCTACCGCGTCGCCGCCCATTTTTCCGACCATTTTAATTTCCGCCGGAGTTTCATAAGCAGGACCTTTATTATACCAGTACACACCTTCTTTTAATTCTATTTCGGACTCTAACGCTGCTTTTTTTATAATATTATTAAATGATTCGGACGGAAAATTCTTTAAATTATTTTTACCTTCAAACGATGTAAGTCCGATTAATTCCGTTAATTCTTTTTTAATGTTCATTCCGTTGAATGACGTAATTAACATCAGGTCGCCCGGAGAGAAATTTAAATTTACTCCTCCGGCGGCGTTTGTTAAAAATATTTTTTTTGTTCCCAATTTGTATGAAATATAAATAGGCAGCATACACTGGCTGAGAGGATAACCTTCATAAAAATGAATTCTACCCTGAAAAACCATAATGTTTTTACCAGCAAATCTGCAAAAATGGATTTTCCCTTCGTGTCCGACAATAGTAGAAGCCGGGTAGTCAGGCAGTGAAGTTGTTGAAATAGTTTTCAGTTTTTCAATTCTATCGGCAAAATCTCCCAAACCACTACCCAAAATCAGAGATATATCAGGCGTAAACGGCGCTTCGTTTGATAAAACTTTTATTAGCTCTTTATATTTAAAATTTAGATCAACCAATCGAAATTATGAATTAAGTTAAAAGTAAAAATAAAATCTTGCAATCTCAAAACAACAAACCTGCAAGAGTTGCGGTCATTAAAGTAGCAAGCGAACCTCCAATTACGGCTTTTATACCCAAAGCCGCAATATCAGATTTTCGGGAAGGCGCCAAAGGACTTAAACCGCCTATTTGAATAGCAATGGAACTGAAATTGGCAAAACCGTTAAGAGCGTAAGTTGCCATTAAAATTCCTTTATCCGTTACCATAACTTTTGATGTAATCATTTTACCCAAATCAAGATAGGCTACAAATTCGTTCAAAACAATCTTTGTACCCAACAAGCTTCCGAAGTGAAGCGAATCTTGCCATGGAACACCAATTCCATAGGCAAGGAACTGCAGGAAGAAACCGATTACCAATTGGAAGTCAAGGGGCTGACCGTATGTTGAAACCAACATAGGATTTAAGCCCGTAATATTGCCCAAACCTTCCAATAAATAATTTATAAGGGCAATGAATGCAATAAAAGCTATAAGCATTGCGGCAACGTTTAAAGAAAGGGATAAACCTTCTGCAGCACCGTTGGCAGCTGATTCAATAACATTGGACGCATTTTTTTCAACACTAATTTTAACACTACCTTTAGTTTCGGGTTCGCTTACTTCCGGATAAATTATTTTAGAAATTAAAAGTGCCGCCGGTGCCGCCATTACACTTGCACCCAATAATTGGGTTGCGAACAACTGCTGAGCCTGTGCAATCGGCAGCCCCATAGATTCGGCATAAGATGAGCCCAATATTTGAATATAAGCAGCCATTACCCCGCCTGCAATTGTCGCCATCCCGCCTACCATAATAGTTAGCAGTTCACTTTTAGTCATTCCTTTTATAAACGGTTTGATCATCAAGGGCGCTTCTGTTTGTCCCACAAAAATATTAGCCGTGCAAGAAAGTGATTCAGCTCCGCTGGTTCCCATAATTTTTGCCATTACCCAAGCCATACCCTGAACAACTCTTTGCATAATACCCAGGTAATAAAGAACGGACATCAAACTGGCAAAAAATATTATAGTTGGTAGCACTTGGAATGCGAAGAAAATACCAAGACTGCCCGGATAGCCCGAACCTAAAGCCAAATCGCCGAAAACAAATTTTGCTCCTTCCGTAGTAAAATTTAAAACTATAACAAAGAAACCGCTGACCCAGTAAAAGAAATCCTTTAACCAGCCCAACGGTCCAAATAATTGTCGTAAGTCTTCCCCTTTAAGTATGAAGATAGCAAATACCAACTGAATGCCGATTCCGCTGAGAACCAGTCTCCAATTAATTTTCTTTTTGTTGTTAGAAAGGAGATAGGCAATGCCTATAATAATTCCTATGCCAATAATACCTCTGATGATATCCATGTTGCTCCTTTATTTTTCTTCGGGAATGTAGTGACATTTTCGGCATCGAGCTTCGTAAATATCTGAAGCACCGACAATTACTCGTTCTGCTGATATTGTCTTCCTTTGTGTTTTATCGGCGGGGTTTCCGCATTCCACACAGATGGCTAATGTTTTAGTAATATATTCAGCTATCGATAAAAGCTGCGGCATGGGTTCAAAGGGCAAGCCTCTGTAGTCCTGATCAAGTCCGGCAACAATTATTCTTTTTCCATCATCGGCTAACTGATTACAAATTGCAACAATATCATTTGAGAAAAATTGTGCTTCATCAATTCCAATTACTTGTGCATCTTTAGAAAGTTCAATTATATCATTTATATCTTCAATTAAAACAGACGGCAGCGTCTGATCACTGTGAGATACAATTTTTGTGTCCGAATATCTGGTATCAATTTTAGGCTTGAAAATCTTTACGTTTTGTTTTGCAATTTTTGCTCTTCTTAATCTTCTAATTAACTCTTCGGTCTTCCCGCTGAACATGCAGCCTGCAATTACTTCAATCCATCCGGTGTTTTTGGGAACTGAGTGGGGGGTGAATTCCATCATTGTAAAAAGGTTATCTCCAAATTTTTATTTTAAATCATCATCGCCGAATGCAAAGGGCAGCATTTCGGATGTTTTATAAATTTTAATTTCTTTGTTTTTATTAACAAGAACTATATCTATCTCACCGCAAAGGTCGCTGATCACTTGTCTGCAGGCACCGCAGGGAGAACAAAAACCATCTAGGTCGGCGGCTATTGCAAGAGCTTTAAATTTTCTTTCTCCTTCGGATATAGCCTTAAAGATCGCGGTTCTTTCGGCGCAAATTGTAAGACTGTAAGAACTGGATTCGATATTTCCGCCGGTGTAAATTTTGTTGTCTTCCGTTAAAAGTGCAGCACCCACATGAAAATTTGAATATGTAGGGACTGCATTTTTTTTTGATTCAACTGCTTTTTCTGCTAATTCTTTGTATTCCATATAACCTTTAAAATTTCAACTAATCAAAATAGAAGTTTTGTTACATAAATCAAATTATAAATTATACTTTTAATCTTTCCAATTTATTTTCAACAACTTCGAATTAATAATATTTACAATCAAAAATAACTCGTAAATAATTTGCAGGTAAAACATTTCAAAAAAGTTAAAATTATAATTTATCAATTTTTGTATTCTATTAATTATAATTATATCCATTAAAATTTTAAATAAGAAGAAAATTATAAAAAAACTTTCATACCAAATAAATAATACCGAAAAGAGTAAAATTAAATTTGATAAATGCCAAAAACTCAACATAAATTTATGTTTAGGTAAATAATAAAATGAAGTGGAGGTGTGTCTGGCTTTTTGTTTTAGATATTCTTTAAATGAATTAACCGTATTTGTAAAAACCATACTGCCCGATTCGATAAAGCATCCTATTTTTGCTTTTTGTTTAACGGCTTCTCTTATAAATAAGTCATCGTCACCGCTAAGTGTTTCCACTGTATTTTTAAAACCGCCGATATGTTCATAAATTTTTTTTGTAAAGCCAAAACTTCTTGCAGTTGCAGAATAGGGATGACCGAATGTTGCTGCGGTAAAAGTTAAAATTGTAGACCTTAAATTCTCGAAACACGAAATTTTATTTATCAGCGACTCCCTTTTTATAAAAGGTGATGCCCCGAAAACCAAGTCGTACCCTTCGCCGAATTTTGAAGCAAATGTAAAAAGCCAGTTTTTTTGTACTTTGCAGTCGCCGTCGGTAATAACAATATACGGATTGGCTGCCTTTTCAATGCCGAATTGCAAAGCACCTTTTTTCCCGGGAAAAACTTTTTTTTCTGCTTTATAAAGTTTTACATTTTCAATTTCTTTTATTGAGTCTTTTATTAATTGATAGGAATCATCGGTTGAATTATCATCGACAATAATAACTTCGAAAAAATCTTTTGGGTAAAATAAATTCTTAATAGAAATAATTAATGGGGTAATATTCAGAGCCTCGTTTTTAACAGCGATCACAATCGAAAATTTTAGAAGGTCGCTTGTTTGTTGGCTGCTATTTCTAAGGATGTTAATCGTTTTATTAAATAAAAGATTACACCATATAAATGCAATTGTAAAAATAATACCGATGACAAATAAGAAAATCATTATTAAAACCAATTTAAAATAAAATTATTAATATTTCTTATAATAATCCGTAGAATTTCAGAGTGAAATTCAGGATAACAAAAGTAATATGTAAGAAACATCAATGAAATATTTTCTTTATATTAAGTTGAAAAGCAAATAACACCGAAATTATTTTACCCCGATTAACGGTTATAATTCAATACGCTCGTGTTAATTCTCGGTTTCAGGAAAGGCTATTATGTTGATTATAGCCTATTTCTTTAATATATTTAGAGTCGGATAATTTTAAGGATTGATAAATAATGGCAAGATTAAAGAACGTAGAAGCATTTTGCACGGTTTGTAACGCTGTAACAAAAATGGAACTTGCGGGTGATGTAGTAAACACCGAAAAAGAAAATAAACGCTGGGCAAAATGTAAAAAGTGCAAACAGACTATGATTATTGATTTAGTTGATGATGTGAAAATGACCAAAGTTTCATTGGAAGGAATAGAAGAAGAAGAATGCACGAGTTATTCTCCAACTAAGACCTATTCAATAGGAGAAAATATTTTTCACGAAGGTTGGAATGATTTTGGGAAAGTTTTATCGAAAGAAAAAATGTCAAACGGACAAAATTCAATTTCGGTTGAATTTCAAAAGTCCGGTTTAAAGAAATTAATAGAATCTTTTAACAATTAAATTACCATAAGCGAGGTGAAATAGTTTGGTAGGAATTACAGTCGGCGAAAACGAATCTATAGACAAAGCATTACGCAGATTTAAGAAAAAATATGAAAGATCCGGTGTATTAAAAGAGTTCAAAAAAAGAACTTTTTTTGTAAAGCCTTCTATAGAAAAAAGACAAGAAAAAATTAAGGCTGCCCGCCGTGCAAAACGCACGAGGAACAGATACTAAATTATTGAGCCCCTTTTTAAGGGGCTTTTTTCATATAATATGCAACTTCGGTTCCATCTCTTCTTTCCAACTCGAAACCAAATAGTTTGTTTTCAGATATTCCGTAATAACGTTGAATGTTTCATCTACCGAATTACAGAATTTAAAATGTTTCATATCGTTTTCGCTGATTACGGAATTTTTAATCAACCCGTCAAAATTAATTATCGATCTCCAATATTTTTCGTCGTAAACAATTAACAGCATTTTCTTTTTAATTTTACCTGTTTGTACCAATGTAAGTATTTCAAAAAATTCATCCATTGTTCCGAAGCCTCCCGGAAAAACGACCAAGGATTTAGCAAGATAAGCGAACCAGAACTTTCTCATAAAAAAGTAATGGAACTCAAAGCTTAAAGATTTTGGAACGTATCTGTTAACAAACTGCTCAAACGGAATGCTTATATTTAATCCGATTGTTTTGCCTCCGGCTAACTTTGCTCCCTTATTAGCAGCTTCCATAATACCGGGGCCACCGCCCGTGCAAATTGTAAATCTATTGGCTTCAGTGTTTAAGTTCAAAGACCACTCGGTTAATTTTTTTGAAAGTTGAACGGCAGCCTCATAATATTTTGACATTTTAACGTGATGCTGCGCCGTTCTTAATTTCTCCGCAAAATTCGGGTCGCCGTTGGCATCCATAGTTTTAAATTTATTCAACTCGGCTGCTGCTTCCCTTTTCGATTTCAATCTTGCAGAGCCAAAAAATACTATCGTGTCAACTATCTTTTGCTTGCAGAATCTGCTTTGGGGCTCCAGAAACTCTGAAAGCATTCTTATTATTCTTCCATCGGAAGAATTCAAAAATTTCTTGTTTTCGTAGGCTTTTAATGTGCCGTTTTGTTTAAACATAAATTAGTCCGTATAATTTTAAAGATTCTTAAATTAAGATAATATAAAAAAATTAATCAAACATTATCATAATATGAATCACATATTTAAAAATAAAAAAGCCTTGAAGTATTACTCTCCAAGGCTAAAAAATAAAAATTTAAAATTTACTTTGTTACAGGCAGTTTATCCGGTTTGGTCGGTAACGGATTTTGCTGAGGTAAAGACGGTTTTTGAGGAATAACATTTCTACCTGATTTTTGGATTATGCTTTCTCTTTGTGTCTGAGTCGATTGCCCGGGGAGAAAAAATAAATTGACAACAATTGAAAGGAACAACAAACCGCCGCCCAGCCACCAAGTAGCTTTACTTAAAAAATCCGCGGTTCTTCTTGTACCGAACATTGAGCCCATATTACCGGCTCCTCCGAAAGTACCGGCCAATCCGCCGCCTTTGCTGGACTGCAGTAAAACAATTATCATCAAAATGACCGATATTACTATAGCCAGAACTATTAAAAATGTATACATAATATTCTCCTAAAAATTTGTAGCGGGGGAGGGATTCGAACCCCCGACACGTGGATTATGATTCCACTGCTCTAACCTACTGAGCTACCCCGCCCGTTCAATTTTAGCTTGTAAATATACCCACAATTAACTAAAATTTCAAAAAATAATAATGAATTTTAGTTACTTTCCTCCCAAACACCTTTTTAAAAACACGTTTCCGTCTAATTAGGGATGTAAAGTAAATCTCCTGCCTCGGCGGTCTACAACCCAGATTCGTTTTAATGAGCAAAACCGGACTTTTATTTTGGTTTGTGTCTTCTTAAAGATTCCCGATATCTGTATGTATAACTTTTCCTGCATTATAAAAAATATCCTATTTTTTAATTCCCCGTTTCATTTGAGAAAGATACAGGGAATATTAATTTTTACTCCATATTAACTTTTGAGAGCAGTAGTTTAATTACCCTTATTTTTCTTTCTTTTATAATACCTTACCAATTTATCTTTTACATTATGTTGATAAAGATTTCTGTAGATTCCTTTTCCTCCGGCTTTAAAATTCAACACGGGTAAACCGGCTGCCTTTAATCTTTCATTAGTGCTTGCAATTCTGTCAATCGGGTCGGGATGAGTAGACAAAAATTTCTCAATTTCTCCGGGATTGGTTTTAACAAGGTTATCGGCTTTCATATGTTCGAAGAAGAATTTAACCCCGCCCGGATAATATCTTGTATCTTTTAAAAAATTAAAAGAAAATTCATCAGCTTCATTTTCATCTGATCGGCTGTTTGCCAAAAATGCCAATCCGACGAATAAATTACTTGCTATTTGAGAAATTTGAGTAGGATTTCTTCCAAGAACCAGGTTCAATAAAAATCCCACTCCGTAACCGGCTGTCATCCTTTTTGTTCCGTGCCGTCTTTCGGCGTGGGCAATTTCGTGGCCCAAAACTCCGGCCAAGGCGGCTTCCGAATCCAAATATTTTAGCAAGCCGGTATAGACGTAAATATAACCGCCGGGTAAAGCAAAGGCATTGAACACTTTCGGATTGTCAATTATTTCCAATTGATATTTATAAATATTTCTACCGGCAATTTGACGTGATGCAAGAATATGTTTGAATATTCTGTTATTGATATATCTTTTAATTGCCGGGTCTCCTTTAAAAATCGGATATTCTTTCGGATTTTTAGAAATTTCAGCACTTACTTCCCCGCCGAGTTTTACATCGTCGGCTTGAGAAAATAAATTTATCCCCGTTCCGCATCCG
This sequence comes from uncultured Ignavibacteriaceae bacterium, assembly GCA_964486645.1. Classification (GTDB taxonomy): domain Bacteria; phylum Bacteroidota; class Ignavibacteria; order Ignavibacteriales; family Ignavibacteriaceae. The sequence continues at coordinate 11,809 of CAZAOG010000051.1, forward strand.
CTTGTTAGAATAGAAACAGAAATAAGAAAATATAAAATCAATAGTTTGAATCTTATCATATAAACGCACCTAATTACTAAGTGTCTCCCACAATTTATCCAAGAGATTTTGAACTCCTTTCCCGCTGACAGATGAAAAAATAACAGGCTCAATCTTTTTGTTATTAATTTTAATAAAGGATATCTTATTTATTTCTTCATCAGTTACAATATCGGCTTTTGATAGCCCGACTACAATTTTTTTCTTTGATAGAACTTCGCTGTAACTTTTTAACTCATTGAACAATATTACAAAGTCTTTAACATAATCCTCCGAGGAAATATCGATTAAAAATAATAAAATTTTTGTCCTTTCAATATGACGCAAAAATTTTATTCCAAGTCCCTTCCCTTTGTGCGCTCCCTCAATTATTCCGGGGATATCGGCAACTATAAAACTGTTAAAATCCCTATATTTCACTATTCCCAAATTCGGCTCCAGAGTAGTAAACGGATAATCGGCAATTTTAGGCTTTGCAGCCGAAATTTTAGAAATGAGTGTGGATTTGCCTGCATTAGGGAACCCAACCAAGCCGACGTCCGCAATCAGCTTTAACTCCAATATTATTTTTTTAGTATCACCCGCTCTGCCGAGTTCGGCTTTTCGCGGTGCCTGGTTAGTTGACGTAGCAAAGTTGCTGTTACCTTTACCGCCTTTACCGCCTTTAGCCAAAACAAATTCACTTTCACATTCCTTTAAGTCACAAATAATTTTTTTTGTGACAAGGTCCTTTACAACCGTGCCTACAGGTACTTTTAGAATTAAATCTTTCCCGTATTTTCCGTCTTTTAAAGAAGTTCCTCCCGGTGCACCGTCTTGGGCTCTGTATTTCCTTTTATACCTGAAATCCAATAAAGTGGTAAAATTATGATGTGCTTTTATTATTATATTTCCCCCGTTGCCGCCGTTACCTCCTGAGGGACCTCCTTTAGGGACAAATTTTTCCCTTCTGAATGCTATTGCACCGTCACCGCCTTTTCCTGCAGTCACTTCAATTTCTACGTAGTCTATAAACATTGGCTTTATTGTTTAAAATAATCGGAAATCGCACTTGTAAGTGTAGAAGCTTCTTTTGTGTACATATTTACTCTGTATGAAATAAATACACCCTTCATTATTTCATTAGCTTCAAAGTGTGTTTCACATTCGGATATTTTCTCAAGTGTGATTGCAAAATCTTCCCGGTCACCGTTGAAAACATTACTTACTATTTTTTCTATTTCTTTGTCGCTGAGAAATTGGAAGATGTCTTTTTCTCTTTTCGGTTTTACAGGAATTTCATCCGCTGTTTTATCGGAAAGTTCATTCTCATTTTCTTTACTTTCCGGTATATCTTGTTTTTCCGTTTTATTTAAATCATCCGGAATGTCTTCAATAAAATTGCCGCTATCATCCTCAAGAAAATCGGAAGTAAGGTTGTCTTCAATTTCTTCAAGAGGCATATCAAAAATATTTTCCTCGGATTCTTCAACAGTAGTTTCCGTTTCAAGCTCATCTTTTTTTTCTATATCTTCTATGTGTTCGGTGTCGGATTGCAGCCCTTCATCCGCATATTTGCTTTCATCATCGTAAATTGATAAATCAATTTCGCTGTCCAATTCGTCGTCTTCGGCAAGGGCTTTCAACTCTTCGTCGAACAAGGTGAGAAGTTCATCATTGTTGACAGAGCTTAAAAGTTCGTTTTTTACAGACAATTCATCTTTTTCTGTTGTTTTATTGGAGTTTTTTATATCAGAATTAAGCCGGTCGGCAACTTCATCAATTTTATTTTCTATCATTGCTTTTTCAGGTTCTTTGTTGCCGGCTATTTTTTCTTCTTCTATTTCTGTTTTTAATTCTTCGGAAGGCGAAATATTATTTTCTTCTTCAGTATCCTCAACTTCATTTTCAATCTTCTCTTCCGGTAATTCTTCTTCGGGTGTCTCCAAAATAGTATCATCTTCTTTTAATACTTCTTCTTGTCTTTCATTATCTTCGGCAACTTCAACCTGAGTTTCGGTTTCTTCATCAGACAACACGGGAGGAATACTTGCGGGAACAATATCTTCGCCGAATAATATCTCTTTAATTTCGTCAATGCTTGCAGCGGCGCCTGTCCCGAACGGATATACGCTTTTTAGTTTTAAAAGCGGCTCGACAAATTCCTTCTCTTTTAAGAACAGTTCAACATAATCCGTGTTGATTTTATTTTTATTTTTACTGCCTATGCCGTAGAATTCCAGCATGGTTGCAAGCGAATTATCGATATACGAACGTTCATCGTCTTTAATAAGTGCCGCATCTATTTTAGTTAATATTTCCTCAAACTTTTCACGGGTTATTACTTTCAGCTTTTTCTTTTCGATATACTCCGCAATTATGCTTCTCAAATATTCGTGGAAGTAAATGTAATCCAACATCAGCAACACTTTTTCCGCACTTTTTGTTTCGGCTTTGTTGTAAACAAGTTTTAACAACGACCACTTTGGGCGGGCAACAAAATTTGCATTAAACGAAACAGCCTGAAGAACTAATTTTTTTACGTCCGCATAAGAAATGGTTTTGCATTTCTTAAGTTCGTTGTCAACGCTTTGAAGCAGCTTAACCACATTCGGCTGCGAATAATCAAATATTGAAGACGCCAAAAGTTTCTCTCTATCTTCAAAGATAAGGTAGTTTAGTTCCGCTGAAATATATTTTGTTATCGACGGGTGGATATCGGCAGCAAGAATGTCGTTAAAAGTAAAATAAGAGCCAAGAGATTTAATTTTTTCAAGACTGAAATCCGTGATGAAATTTATTTCTTTTTCAAACATTCACTTGCCGTTATTGATTGATAGGACAAAAATAAAAAAATCCCGATTAAATAATAACCAGGATTTAATATAAAGTATTATATATAATTTATTCGTCGGTACCGGTTTTTAATTCTGCCATAAAATAATCCCTGTTCATTCTGGCAATATTAAGTACGGATATTCCTTTCGGACATTCAGCTTCGCAAGCGTAGGTGTTTGTACAGCTGCCGAACAGATTTTCATCCATTGCTTTTACCATAGCTTTCACTCTCTTGTATCTTTCGGGCTGCCCTTGAGGCAGAAGTGCAAATTGAGAAACCTTAGCGCCCACAAACAACATTGCCGAAGAATTTTTACAAGCTGCAACACAAGCACCGCAGCCGATACATTCTGCGGCGTCAAGCGCTTCGTCGGCAATTTCCTTTGAAATGAGTATGGCATTACCGTCGGGAGCGCTCCCCGTATTAAAGGAAGCAAAACCCCCGGCTACCTGTATTGCGTCAAATCCGGATCTGTCTACAATTAAATCTTTTAATACTTTAAACGCCGTTGCTCTAAACGGTTCGATATAAAGTGTATCACCGCTTTTGAAGTTTCGCATATGTAATTGGCAAGTGGCTGTTTTAGGAAGCGGTCCGTGTGGATGTCCGTTTACCACTAAACCGCAGGTTCCGCAAATACCTTCGCGGCAATCGCTTTCAAAGGCTATCGGTTCTTTACCTTCAGCCTCTAAACGATTGTTTATTTCGTCAAGCATTTCAAGAATTGATGCATCGGGTGATATTTCTTCTTCAAACTTTTCGAAGTGTCCTTTTGCTTCAGGAGATTCTTGTCGCCAAATATTTAACGTAAGTTTTATATTTTTCTCGCTCATTATTTATAACTCCTTGTAGCTAATTTTACATTTTCGAATTCCAGATCTTCTTTATGAAGTTCCCATTCGCCTTCTTTCTTATATTCCCAGGCAGCAACGTATTTATAATCTTCGTCGTTTCTTAACGCCTCACCGTCTTCGGTTTGATATTCTTCTCTGAAGTGCGCTCCGCAGGATTCGTTTCTGTTTAAAGCATCTTTAGCCATCAATTCTCCCAATTCAAGAAAATCGGCTACTCTTCCCGCTCTTTCCAATGTTTGGTTTATACCTTGGGAACTGCCGACCACTTTAACATCGTTCCAGAATTCCTCTCGTAAATCTCTAATTTTAGCAATAACTTCATTCAATCCTTTTTCGTCTCTCGACATACCTACTTTATCGATCAGCAAATGACCGAGGCGTTTATGAATTGAATCAACCGTTTGTTTTCCGTTAATCGATAACAATTTATTAATATTTTCTTCAACATTTTGCTGTGCTTCTTTAAATTCGCTTCTTTCCACGTCAACCTTTTCCGGTTTTTCGCTTCCGAAATAGTTGCCTATTGTATAAGGAATGATAAAGTAACCGTCGGACAAACCCTGCATAAGTGCGCTGGCGCCAAGTCTGTTTGCGCCGTGGTCCGAAAAATTAGCTTCACCCAGTACGAACATACCCGGGATGGTACTCATCAATTCATAATCAACCCAAAGTCCTCCCATCGAATAATGAGGCGCAGGATAAATCTGCATCGGTACTTCGTAAGGATCAACGCCTGTAATATTGGCGTACATCTCAAATAAGTTACCGTATTTATCCTTTACACCGTCTTTGCCTATTCTCTTAAAAGCATCCGAGAAATCTAAATAAACGGCTCTTCCGCCGTTTACACCTCTGCCTTCGTCACAAACGTACTTTGCGTTGCGCGAAGCAACATCACGGGGAACAAGGTTGCCGAAAGCGGGATATTTTCTTTCAAGATAATAATCTCTTTCGTCTTCGGGTATTTCATTAGGACTTCTTGTATCGCCTGCTTTTTTAGGCACCCAAATTCTTCCGTCATTTCTAAGACTTTCACTCATCAATACTAATTTAGATTGTCCTTCACCGTGAACCGGCAAGCAGGTCGGGTGAATTTGAGTATAACAAGGATTGGCAAAAGCAGCTCCTCTTTTATGTGCCCGCCAGGCTGCGGTTGCGTTGGAATTCATCGCATTGGTTGAAAGGAAATACACATTCATATATCCGCCGGTTGCAAGAACGACGGCTTGAGAAGAATATTTTTCCAATTCCCCCGTGAGAAGATTTCTTGCAATTATTCCCCTTGCGTGTCCGTCAACCAATACAACGTCCAAAAATTCTCTTTTAGGAAAAACTTGAACATTTCCGAGGTTAACTTGTCTGTTCATCGAGCTGTAGGCGCCTAAAAGCAACTGCTGCCCTGTTTCTCCTCGTGCATAAAATGTTCTTGAAACCTGCGCACCGCCGAATGAACGGTTGGCAAGTGTTCCGCCGTATTCTCTTGCAAAAGGAACGCCTTGAGCTACGCACTGATCGATGATATTATTACTAACTTCGGCAAGACGCCAGGTGTTTGCTTCACGCCCTCTGAAATCTCCGCCTTTTATCGTATCGTAAAATAATCTATAAACCGAGTCGGCATCATTCTGATAATTTTTCGCGGCATTTATACCGCCCTGTGCTGCAATTGAGTGAGCACGCCTGGCGGAGTCGTGAAAAGTGAATACTTTAACTTTGTAGCCTAATTCGCCCAAGGTTGCGGCAGCCGAGGCACCGGCAAGTCCCGAGCCGACAACTATAATATCAAATTTTCTTTTATTTGCCGGATTTACAACCTTCATATTAAATTTATGATTAGTCCATTTTTCAGAAAGTTTTCCTTCCGGTATTTTAGAATCTAATTTTATCATCCCTGACCTCCTAAAGAAATAAGAAAAAAGTAGACTGGGATTGATGCAAAACCGACGGCAAATATAATTGCGATTGCTGTACCAATCTTTTTAACTAACGGAGTATATTTTTTATGACTCCAGCCGAGTGTTTGGAACGCACTTTGAAATGCATGATTTATATGATAACCGATCAAAATCATAATAATAAAGTAAAATGCAGCCCAAATCGGACTTGTAAAAAGGTTTTTAATTACTTCAAAATAATCTTCGCTTCCGCCCATTTCAAAATTATATTTTCCCCAAATTGTATAAAGATGAATAATCAGAAAGAGAAGAATAAAACTACCGGTAATGACCATGGTTCTTGAATAAATAGTGGTGTTTTTTTTGCCTGCGTTAACTGCATATTTAACCGGGTTGGCTTTTTTATTTTCCCACCACAATTTAAGAGCATTATAAATGTGATAAATAAATATTATAGCTAAGATTATTTCAACTGCTCTAATTAATGGTTTAATAGATTCAAGCCGGGCAACGTTTTCATTAAAGGCTTCGGGCCCGCCGAACAATAAAAGATTATTAATCAGATGAATCACTAAGAATAAGATCAGTAAAATACCTGTAATTGCCATCACAAGCTTTTTGCCGATAGATGAACTAAAAAACTGTTTTAACTGACTCATGAATAAACTCCTTGGATATCAGTATTATAATAGGTGTTATATTTGAACGAGAGGTAGTTATTGGAATATTCTTTTTTAATAAGATAATTGATCGTATGCAATAAATTCGACAAAATTGAGCCTAATCAAATAATAAGAATAAATCGTTCACGAAAAATTATCGAATATAATTCCCAAAATCAATTTGGTGTTTTTAATATTGTTAACATATCTGTCCAAAATAATAATTTATATTTCGTCCCTATGGGAC
>CAZAOG010000052.1:0-17590 GCA_964486645.1 uncultured Ignavibacteriaceae bacterium
AAAGAAGAACAGTACAATGCAGTAATTTTTAATTTATAATCAAAGTAGAAAAAAAACTTTTTCGGATAGGATCATTCCGGTTTTAATGTAATAAAACCGATTTAAGTCATCGATAAAAATATTAAGTATACTAACGGCTTAAAGAAACAGATTGAGTATTTAAAATCATATACTTTAAAATAATTTATTATTATTTATTTTAACGGTAATTATTAATTATAATAATAGGCGGACATTATGGAAATTCAATTTATCGGAGCTGCAAGAACCGTAACGGGCTCAATGCATCTATTAAAATTAAACGGAAAAAAAATTTTACTCGACTGCGGACTTTATCAGGGTAAACGAAAATTAGCTTTTGAATTAAACAGAACGTTCCCGTTTTTCGATCCCGGAAAAATAGATGCTCTAATTTTATCCCACGCACACATAGACCACTGCGGGAACATACCCAATCTTGTGAAAAACGGTTTTAATGGACCGATTTACTGCACAAGAGCTACCAAAGATTTGGTTGAATTGATGCTTAAAGACAGTGCACATATACAGGAAAAGGATGTAAAGTTTGTAAATAAAAGAAGATTGAAACAGGGCAAGAATCCCTTTGAACCGCTTTATACTTTGGAAGATGTCGAACGATCTCTCTCACAATTTGTTGCCGTAAAATACAGAGAAGAATTTGAAGCGGATGAAGATTTGAAAATACAGTTTTTCGACGCGGGACATATCTTGGGTTCCGCGGTTACCCATTTGACAATAAAAGAGAACAACAGACTAATCAAGCTTGGTTTTTCGGGAGATTTGGGCAGACCTAACCTTCCGATATTAAAAGACCCGGAAAAAATCCCGGAAGTAAATTATTTCATTTCGGAAAGTACTTACGGCGGCAGATTACACGATAAGATAGAAGGAACGCGGGAAAAACTGGCGGAAATAATAAATAAAGCAGTAGCAAGAAAAGCTAAGGTAATTGTTCCGGCATTCAGCGTGGGAAGAACCCAGGAATTAGTTTATTCGTTTCATCAAATTTGCGAAAAAAGATTAGCCGAAAGAATACCCATTTATGTTGACAGCCCGCTGTCTACAAACGTAACGGAAATATTCAGGCGGCACCCGGAATGTTTTGATGCAGAGACCCGCGACTTTCTTCATAAATACGAAGACCCGTTCGGCTTCAATCAACTTACTTATATTCAAAGCGTTGAAGAATCCAAAAAGCTGAATGATTTGAAGGGTCCGTTAATGATTATTTCGGCTTCGGGAATGGCTGAAGCGGGAAGAATTCTGCACCATTTAAGGAACAACATAGAAAACGGCAACAATATAATATTGATGGTAGGTTATTGTGCCGAAAATACACTCGGAAGAAAAATTATTGAGCGGGAACCCGTTGTAAAAATATTCGGAGAAGAATTTAAATTAAACGCGGAAGTCATCACGCTTCATTCATTAAGTGCCCACGCAGACGAAAACGAATTGGTTAATTATTTCGGCAATTTTGAAATGTCTCAACTAAGGGAAACTTTTTTGGTACACGGCGAGTTTGAAAGTCAGCAGACTTTTGCCGGAAAATTAAAATCTTTGGGATACAATAATATTAGAATTCCAGACCGAGGTGAAACTTTTGAGATATAGGTTTTTAATAGTTTTAATACTATCAATTTTTCTAAACGGTTGCGAAAGACAAGATAATATAGTGCAAACCGACGACGGCGTTCCTCCGGCAGTGCCGACTAATGTTTCCGTGTTTTTTGCAGGCGACGGAGAGGTTGTTCTTCAATGGAGGCCCAATTCGGAACCCGACTTGGACAAATACAAAGTCTACAGAGGTTTGCAGAGCAATTCATTAAATTTTATAGGATATACAAGAGATAATATTTTTATAGACGACTCCCTTTTATACAACCGGGAATATTTTTACAGGGTATCCGCAACAGATATATCAGGAAAAGAAAGTAATTTAAGCAATTTTGTTTCTGCAACCCCGGTTAACAAGAACCCTCCTTCGGTACCCCGGGGATTTCAAATAAACGCAAGAAATTGGGAAGGTAAAAAATCCTTTTATTTGAACTGGTATAAAAACAGAGAAAGCGATGTAGCAGGTTATAAAATTTATAAAAGCGATCAATCCGGTTTTACCGCCGATACAAATTCCTTTATAGGTTTTACCTCCAAATTGGATTTTATTGATTCTTCGAGTTTCAACTTTTATAAAAATTACTACTACAAAATAAAAGCCGTAGATAAAGGCGGTTGGGAAAGTAATTCAACGGATGAATTAAAAGACCGCATCTTGGAAATCCCGGAAATCGTTTTCCCCGAAAATAATTCCGAAATAGACCGAATAAATGATTTTAAAATTATAGCGCTGCAACAACCCGCTACTTACAAAATAATTGTACAAACAAATGAATTTTTCGGAGAATTTTGGACGACACAATTTTCAACGGAAATTACCTCCGATACTTTAATTGTACCTTTCACTCCTTTGTTTCTGAACGCCGGTATTTATTATTATTGGAGAGTTGCAACATTTACTAACAATAATTCTTCACCAAACAGCATTTCCAAACTTTACAGGTTTTTCCTAACATCCGAATTTTTATAAATTATTCTTGGCGTTTAAACTAAATTATTTTAATCTTTCTAATTAACTTTAATGTGGTAAAAAAAGTTTAATAATATTTTAACTTATTTGAAAAATTTATCCGCTTTACTTTTAATAATCTATCTTTTATTTAGTTCTACTATAAAAGCGCAGAACTTAAGCGACAGTCTTCAATATTTAAATAATAAATTCCCCGCTTCTTTTCTTTTATCGGATTTTTATAAACAACTTAATACCTACAGACTAACCACAGGATTAAATTTCAAAAAGAACTTCGGGAAATTTAAATTTTTTGCGAAAGAAAATTTAACATCCACACTAATAAGATCCACTGAAAATAATATTCGTTCGGAACATTTATTATTCATCAACACGGCTTATAGACTGAAAGAAAAAATTGATTTGGGATTACAGGTAAATAACAATATCCTTACCGACAGCAGAGATATCGGAATAAACAAAGCCTCTTTGTCTTCCGTTACTTTTTATTCAAAATATTCTCCGCAAAATGACATTTACGTCTCACCGTTTATCGGGTACTCCAATAACAATCAAATCGGACAGACGGATTACGGACTAATTTACGGAGTTGAAGGTCTTATAGATGATATTCTTATCTCGGATATTAAACTAAATTCTATGTTGAGAATCGTAAATGAGAATATTCTACCCCGGAAAAATTCGGTTAGAGCATTCAACGTTCGATTAGAGAATAATTTTGATAAAGACGTTCGAAATTCTTTTACGGTAAGATATTCCCGTAACCGGAAAGATTTTTATTTTATTGCCGATTCCGTTACCGTCTCACAGTTTAACGTTAAAAATAATATCCAAAGCAGAATAGAAACCGATTATTATTTTGAAGACAGGGTGGGAAACGACAACTCTTCCACCAATTTAAAATGGAACATAGCGGGCAGGCTTCTTTGGCGAAATATTGACAGAGAAACCCGTTACAAAACCACACCTGTTGTTTCCGGTTCATTGTTTGATACACGAATCAACGAACTTAGAGTTGAAATGGAAAGTTTCGTCAGTTATACCGGCAGTTTTTTCAACGGTGTATTCCGATTTTTTTACAACGAAAGAGACGAAAAAAATACAACAAAGAATTTTGAAGATAAACAAAGTTTGTTGTTTGAAGAAAAAGCCGAATTAGAGAACAGAAAAAACAATAACGCTAAAAGAATATCACTCAGTTTATCCGGAAATTTGAATTTGTCGGAAACGGATAAATTAAATTTCAGTTTTTACCAGAACAAACTAAAATATGACACACCGAGCAGCAATAACTTTGACGACAGAGACGAACTTCTTTCGATAGTACGATTGCAGTACGTAAAAATTTTCACACCCTTTTTCAAAGGTTTTGTAAATGCCGGTGCCACAATAAATCAAACCGTTTACATTTTTTCGGAAAAAAGTTCAAACAATAACATAAACAGAGTCTTCATGCTTTCCGCCGGCGGGAAATATTCCGGTAAAACGGTTAGCTCGACAAATTCATTTTCAGTATCGGCAAATTACACAGTGTTTGATTTTGAAGATATAAACCCCAATTTCAAAAGCTTTTCTTTTCGTCAGTTTACCGCCAAAGATTCCACTTCAATAAAATTTTCCAAAAGAATTTCACTTTCTTCGTACAATTACGTTAAACTCTCCGAGCAGGGCAATTTAAGATGGAATGAATTTACAACCACACCAATTAGATATCTGAAGGAAATTTTTTCGGAGACAAAATTGATTGTAAAGCCTTCCCGTCTTTCTTACGCCGTGGGCTTGAGAATTTTCCTCTTAAACACATATAATTACAGAGGAGCCGAGAAATTTATTGATTCAAAATTTTTAAGCATTGCGCCTGTAACAGAGATAAAATTGAAGCTGTTAGATGTTTTATATTTCAGACTATACGGCTGGTATGAATTTATTACTTTAAGTAAAGGACAAAACAGACAGGAAACAAATTTATCTATGCAAGTGAATTATTATTTTTAATTTTAAATTAAAATAACTATTATAGAACCATTCAAAAAAAACTATTGCAAATTTTGCCTGAAAAGAACTATCATCTGGAAATAGAAAGCGACCCCAATAACTTAATAACAATTGAAGAGTTTGTTAATTATTTTGCAATGGATCTTCAATTGGGTGAGGAAAAATTATCCGCTCTGCTGCTGGCCGTAACCGAAGCTGCAACAAACGCAATAAAACACGGAAACAAATGTGATTGTAATAAGCTGGTTAAAATTGATGTAACCGTTGACGGCGATACACTTCGCATAGTGGTGAAAGATGAAGGAAAAGGATTTGACCCTTCACAGGTTCCCGATCCGACAGAACCGGACAACCTGTTAAAAGACTCGGGCAGAGGATTATACTTGATGAAAGTTTATATGAGCGATTTGAAATTTAATTTTACACCCTCCGGTACGGAAGCGATTATAGAATTAAAGATATAATCAAATACTAAGTTTCCTAATATTTCTTTTTACTTCTTCGGCAGAATTTTTCAACGCTTCCAATTCCTTGGAAGTTAAATTCAACTGAACAATTTTTTCAATTCCGTTTTTACCGAGTTTTACCGGTACTCCGCAAAAAACACCGTTTATTCCGTACTCTCCTTCAAGCCAAGTTGAACACGGTAAAACCCTGTTTCTGTTTTTTACAATTGAATCTGCAATTTCAACTGCGGCTGAAGAAGGCGCGTAATACGCACTGCCGGTTTTAAGATAATTTACAATTTCCGCACCGCCCTTTCTGGTTCTTTTTACAAGTTTTACAATTTTATCTTCAGGCAGTAATTCTACCAAAGGAATTCCCGATACGGTTGTATATCTTATAAGCGGTACCATCGAATCGCCATGACCACCCAAAACCATCGCGCTTATATCGTTGACGGACACATTTAAAGCTTCGGCAATGAACAATCTGAAGCGCGAAGTATCCAATATACCCGCCATTCCGATAACTCTGTTTTTTTCAAAACCGCTTGTTTTTAAGGCTACATAGGACATTACATCCAGCGGATTTGAGACAACAATTAAGATAGATTGCGGAGAATTATCGGCTGTATTTTGTGTTACCTCTTTTACAATTTTAGCATTTACGGCAAGTAAATCATCTCGACTCATTCCCGGCTTACGAGGGAGTCCCGCTGTAATTATTACAATATCCGAGTTTGCAGTATCAGCATATCTGTTGGTTCCGATAACTTTACTATCGAACAACTCTACAGGGCTGCTTTCCCAAATATCCAAAGCTTTACCTTGCGGCAAACCTTCAACTATATCCATTAATATTATTTCTTCGGCAAGATGTTTTTCCGCTAATCTTTGAGCTGTTGTTGCTCCTACATTGCCTGCTCCTACAACGGTAATTTTCTTCATTTTATTTCGATATTCAATTTTAAAAACAGTAATTAAAAGATATAAATAACAATTAACTATTGTAAAATACAATAAATTTTGAAATAGTTTAATTCATCTTTAACTTTAAAATCTAACTTAAAAATATTTTATTAAAAATTTCTTATAAAAAGGAGCAGGAAAATGGCTAGAAAAAAAATTGCACTAATTGGCGGTGGACAAATCGGGGGAGTTTTAGCCCAGCTTATTGCTTCTAAGCAATTAGGTGATGTCGTTATGTACGACATTGTAGAAGACCTACCGCAAGGTAAAACTCTTGATATAGCAGAAGCATCCCGCATAAGCGGATTTGATGCAAAAGTAACCGGCACAAACGATTACAAAGATATTGCAGATTCCGATTTGGTTATTATTACCGCAGGCTTACCGAGAAAACCCGGTATGAGCAGAGACGACTTGCTTACAACAAACGCTAAAATTATGAAAAGTGTTGCAGAAGCTGTAAGAGATAACGCACCCGATTCGACGGTAATTATTATTTCCAATCCCTTGGATGCAATGGTTACTTTGTTCCAAAAGGTTACCGGATTTCCTACTAACAGGGTTATGGGACAGGCAGGTATGCTCGACTCATCCCGCTTTTCGTCATTTATCGCTTGGGAATTAGATGTATCCGTAAAAGACGTAAATGCTATGGTCTTGGGCGGTCACGGAGATACCATGGTTCCGCTTGTTCGTTATGCCAACGTAAACGGCGTACCTGTAATGGAAATGCTTGAAAGAAAGTATAACGATAAAGCAAAAGCTCAAGAAGTGATGGAGGCAATGGTTGAAAGAACTAAAAAAGCAGGCGGTGAAATAGTTAAATTATTAAAAACCGGTTCGGCTTTCTTCTCACCCGCAGCTTCGGCTACGGCTATGGCAGAGTCAATTATCTACGATGAAAAAAGAATTATTCCAACGTGTGCATATTTAGACGGCGAATACGGTGTAAACGGTTACTATTTGGGAGTCCCCGCTGTTCTCGGACAAAACGGAGTAGAAAGAGTTGTAGAACTTTCACTCGACGATAACGAGCAGGCGGCTTTGGATAATTCAATTGCTGCAGTTAAAAATCTTATTGAAACAATGAATAATTTAGGTTTTTAATTCGGTGTGGTTTACATTATAAAAAAACCCGATCCGTAATTAAAGGGATCGGGTTTTTAATTTTAAATTATTTGATATTTTCAATTGCTCAAAGAATCGTATACACTTATATATTTTCGATTATCTCTTTTCACTTCAAATTTCACAAAACCGTCTGCAACTGCAAATAAAGTATCATCACCGCCGCGCATTACATTAACGCCCGGATGAAATTTTGTCCCTCTTTGTCTAACCAAAATATTACCTGCAGTAACTTTTTCACCGCCAAACTTTTTTACACCGAGTCTTTGCGCATTACTGTCTCTTCCGTTTCTGGATGAGCCCTGTCCTTTTTTATGAGCCATTATTCAGTCTCCTTAGTTTCTTCTTTCTTTGCTTTAACAATTTTTTCCTTTACAGCAGTTTTTGTCTCTTTAACAGCCTTGGTATCCTTGGCTGTTTTAGTTTCTTTAACCTCTTTAACTCCCTTAACGTCCTTAGCCGTTTTAGAGTCTTTTGCGGCTTTGGTTTCTTTGGTCAAAGCAATTTTTGTAATTTCTATTCTGGTTAACTGCTGCCTGTGACCGTTAGATTTTTGGTATCCTGTTCTTCTTTTTTTCTTGAACACGATAATTTTATCATCTTTTAAATGCTCTAAAACTTTCGCGGATACTTTAGCGCCTTTTACATAAGGCGAACCGAAATTAGTTTTTTTGTCGTCGCTTACCAAGAGTACATTACCGAATGTAACATTGGCGTCTACTTTTTCATTTAATTTTGGAACGTAATATTTTGTTTTTTCCGTTACTTTAAATTGATGTCCGGCTATATCAACAACAGCGTACATTTTTACCTCATTTTTCTAAAATTAGTCTATAAAATTAAACATTTCTAATTTACAAGTCAATAAATTTACAGACGCATTTGCCGTTATTTTCTTAAAGAAAACGAGAATTCCGAACCTTCGCCGATTTTACTTTTTACTTCAATTTTAGAATTATGAGCCTCAACAATATGTTTTACAATTGCCAGACCTAACCCCGTACCGCTCACCAAACGTGAACGTGCCAATTCCGTTCTGTAGAATCTTTCAAAAATTCTGTTGATATCGGCCGAAGATATACCGATTCCGGTGTCTTTTATTTTAACAACCACATTTTCAATTTTTTCTTCCGTAATTATTTCTATTTGTCCGTTATCTGTATATTTTATTGCGTTTTGAATCAGGTTATTGAATACGACTTTAAGTCTTTCTTTATCGCCGTATATTTTAAGGTTATCTCTGCAAGGGTTATAAATTATTTTAATATTTTTAGCAGCCGCAGAGTCCTTGAATTGATTGATAATTGATAACATATAATCATTTAGGATAAAATATCTGAAACTCATTTTCATTTCGCCTGATTCTATCATTGAAATATCAATCAAATCGTTCAATAAATTTCCGAGGTGAATAGTTGAATTCTTTGCTTTGTTAAGAAAATTCAATCTTACTTTCTCATCGTTTAATGCACCGTCTAACAATGTTTCAATATATCCCTGAACCTTAAAAATAGGTGTTCTAAGTTCGTGAGAAACATTGGCTAAAAACTGAGTCCTCATTTTTTCAAGTTTTTTAAGGGTTGCAATATCGTTATTCATTTTTTCATACATCGCACAAATTTCATCTTCAAGTTTTTTAAGATTAAAGTTTAATTTTATCGATTTTTTTGATTTGAATTTGTTAAGTCTTATTGATGTAATAATGGATTGAACTTCGTTTAACTCTTGTTTCCTTATCATACCGAAAAGAAAAAATAATACTATCAGATAAATAATGATAACTATAGAAGATATTGCGATAGAAGGACCGTGAAGTAAATAGACTAATGCCGCTACAAATAATGTCCACCCAACTATAAACAGGTAATATTTTTGAGAGGATTTTAGCGCTGAAATATATCTATTCATCAATTGAGAATTTATAACCGACTCCTTTTAATGTCTCAATCATATTTGAATACTTCCCGAATTTTTCCCGGATTTTTCTGATGTGAACGTCTACGGTTCTCTCTGTAACGTAAACATCGGATCCCCATATTTCTTTTAACAGCGTATCACGGTTATATACTTTGTTCGAATGCGTTGCTAAAAAATATAAAAGCGAAAACTCTTTGCGAGGCAAAGTGAGAATTTCCCCGTCCAATTTAACAATATGTTTTTCTTTATCGATTATTAAAGGGCCTGCAATTATTTTTTTAGAAGCAGAAGAATCCGAGTCGGCAACCAAGGGTTTGCGAATATTTGATTTTACCCTGGCAATCAATTTTTGCGGAGAAATGGGTTTGGCAATAAAATCGTGCGCACCTAAATTTAACCCTTTAATCTCATCTGCTTCGGATGATTTAGCCGTTAAAAAAATAACGGGAATATCTTTATAAAAATCATTTTGTCTGATTTTTTTTATTACTTCAAAACCGTCCATGTTAGGCATCATAATATCAAGCAGTATAAGATCAATCTGATTATTCAATTTGCTCAGCGCTGCTGCGCCACTTTTAGCGGTAACTACATTAAATTCTTCTTTCTCTAAATTATATTGAAGAAATTCAATAATATCTTCGTCATCGTCTACAAGTAATATATTTTTTTTCATTTCAGAATTATTTCTTTTTGCTCTGCGGAAGATTTATACATTGCTTCTATTATTTTCAGTCTTTTAAGTGCTTCTTCACCCGTAGAAACGGCGGGATTGGTTCCTCTAATCGCTCCGATAAAACTTTTTAACTCGTTCAAATAAGATTTTTGAAATAACACTGCAGAGCTCTCCGTCTGAGATGAACCGACTTCAATATATTGATCTTCATATTTTTTAAATACTCTGAAGGGATTCAGCGTTGCATATCCTTTTGCGCCGTAAACGGTAAAATAATGTGTATCTTTTTCCATAGGTAACGACCAGCTTGTTTCCAGGCTAATTAATCGGGAACCGTTACATCTTAAAAAACTAATTGAAGAATCTTCAATATTTTTTGTATTTTGATAAAAATTTTGAGTCGAAATTGTTTTCACATCGGGATAATCCAAAAGCCAAAGTGCCAGGTCTAATAGAGCAGTTCCCAAATCGATAATAACTCCCCCGCCTGCTTCTTCCTTTTTCATAAACCAGGCCTGGTCGCTGCTTTGTCTTCGAATCCAGCCGCCTTTAATATAAAATATTTTACCTATTTCATCAGAACTTACAACACTTTTTAAGAGCATAACATCCGGTCTGTGCCTAAGATTCATTCCGATAACAACCAATTTACCCGATTTCTTTGCAGATTCAATAACGGGTACCCCTTCTTCATAAGAACGCACTAACGGTTTTTCTACCAAAACGTGTATGCCGTTATTCAGTGCATCTTTAGCAACTTGTGCGTGGGAACTGGTAGGCGTTGCAATTATAACCGCATCAACATTACTTTTAGTTAATAATTCTTTGTAATCGGAGTATCTATCGGAAATATTAAATCTGTCTGCAACGGCGGTAAGTTTTCTTTTATCTATTTCCGAAACGGCAGTAATTTCGGCATTCGATAATTTGACAAGATTCGGCAAATGAACGAGTTGAGCAATTCCGCCCAAACCAATTACACCAACCTTAGTTTTTTCCATCACATCACAACCTCAGATGCAGCCTTTGTCTTCGAAAAAAATAATTTCACTTTTTCTACAATGCCGTTCGGGTCAATTCCTATTTTTTCGTGTAACTGCGCCTGTGTACCGTGATCGATAAATTCATCAGGCAAGCCTATTCTTAAAATTTCAACATTATAATTTTTAGAAGAACAATACTCTAAAACAGCGCTCCCAAAACCGCCGACAAGTGTATTTTCTTCAAGAGTTACAATTTTTAAATGTCTTTTAACAACATCGTCAATATATTCTTCATCAAGGGGTTTTACGAAACGCATATTGGTTACTTCGCAATTTATTCCTTCTTCTTTAAGTTTTTCGGCTGCAATAGTTGAATAATTTACCATTACTCCAACGGCAAGAAGCGCAACATCGTCTCCTTCAACAAGCTTTTCGCTTTTACCGATTTCAATTTCATCAAAATGTTCTTTCATCGGTACGCCAAGCGCTGAGCCTCTCGGATATCTTAAAGCAATTGGACCTCTATCATAATTTACAGCCGTGTAAAGCATATCTCTTAATTCGGATTCATCTTTCGGCGCCATTAAAACCATGCCGGGGACCAAACGTAAATAAGAAATATCGAATGATCCGTGATGTGTAGGCCCGTCCGCACCGACCAAACCTGCTCTGTCCAAAGCAAAAACAACATTTAATTTTTGAAGGCTTACGTCGTGAATAATTTGGTCAAATGCTCTTTGCAGGAATGAAGAATAAATAGCCAACACAGGTTTTATCCCTTGTGTTGAAAGTCCTGCAGCAAAAGTAACGGCGTGTTCTTCCGCGATACCTACATCACAATAATTTTCAGGACATTCTTTTTTAACCATGTTCAATCCCGTACCGTCCGGCATTGCGGCGGTTATTGCCATTACCTCCGGTTTTTCTTTGATAATTTGGACTAAAGCTTTACCAAAAACCGATGTGTAGGACGGAGGTCCGGATTTTTTCTTATGAGCAATCCCTGTAACTTTATCAAAAGGTGAAGAAGCGTGCAGCTTTTGCGCATCACCTTCGGCCGGGCTGTAGCCCTTACCTTTTTCGGTCATTGCATGAACAAGTATCGGGCCCTTCAAGTCTTTTACTTGTTCGAAAATCCTTACAAGTTTACCGACATTATTTCCGTTAACAGGTCCGAAATATCTGAAGCCTAAAGCTTCGAATAACATTCCCGGAGTAATAACTGCTTTTATACCATCGCCGACTTTCCCAACGATTTTTCTCAGCCTATCGCCAAACTGATCCAATTTTCCGGTTAAATCCCAAACTTGTTCTTTTAGTTTATTATAATCCGGATGAGCAATCATTTCAGTAAAATAGTTGGCAATCTGCCATCTGTTAGGAGCGATCGACATACGGTTGTCATTTAATACAACGATAAGATCGGAGTGTAAAAGTCCCGAATTATTTAGTGCTTCGTAAGCCAAGCCGCCGGTCATTGCTCCGTCGCCGGTAATAGAAATAACTTTTCTGTTTTCTTTTTTCATATCTCGGGCAACAGCCATACCCAGCGCAGCCGAAATAGATGTAGAAGCGTGTCCGGCGCCGAATGCATCATATTGGCTTTCGCTTCTTTTTAGAAATCCGCTTATTCCGTTTAATTGTCTAATTGATTTCAGCGCTTCTTTTCTTCCCGTTAAAATTTTATGCGGGTAAGCCTGGTGGCCTGTATCCCATACAATTAAATCTTGCGGAGCGTTGAAAACTTTATGCACGGCAACAGCAATTTCCACAGCACCGAGTCCGCCGCCAAAGTGTCCGCCGATTTGAGAAATTGTATCCACCATATATTGTCTTATATCGGAACATAAAATGTTCAGTTCAGAGATACTCAACTCTTTTAAGTCGGAAGGGTTATCAACCTTTGAAAGTATTTTATATTTATTTTCATCCATAATAATTATTCTTCTCCGTCATCGATAAATTTATTCAATTGTTTTTTTTCTTTATCTACTAACTCGTCAAAATTTTCTTTTAATTCGGTGATTTTAAGTTCCGCTTCTTTCAAAGATAACATGCATTCTTTAGAAAGTGAAACGCCTTCTTCAAATAATTTCATAGCTTCATTCATACTAACTTCTTCGCTTTCTAAAATATCGGATATCTCTTCCAACCTTTGCAGTTTGTTTTCAAAAATCATTTCGTTCTTTTTTTTCTTCATAATACAAAATTTTTGTAATGTTAATCAAGTTTTATTTCATTGTCGTAAAATTTTAATAAAGTTTTTTTCTTAGAATCAAAATATTCCGCTCTCGTTATAAAGTTAGAATCTTGTTTTACCAATACGAAACCTCTTTTCAAAGTCTTTTTAAAATCATATTTTTCTATTGATTTTAACAACAGCGTAGATTTATTTTTATAGTAAACAACTTTCTTATCAATATTTTGAAACAGTTTATACACTAAGTTATCAACTTTTTGATAATTTTGCCGTACAAAATTTTCGGGTTGTTTAAAACCGTAGGAATTTAGAATTCTGCTGATTTTAGTATGTGAATTTACTACTCTTTCCTTTAAATTTTGTTCTGCTCCTTCAACAAAATTTTTAATAAACAAAGCAATTTCGTTTTGATTCGGAGTTGCCAATTCCATTGCAGCCGTTGGAGTCGGCGCTCTTAAGTCAGCCACAAAATCAGTAATAGTAAAATCTATTTCGTGACCCACACCTGCAATAACGGGTATTTTTGAATTGAAAATTTCTCTTGCAACAATTTCTTCGTTAAAAGCCCAGAGGTCTTCAATTGAACCGCCGCCTCTTCCTACAATAATTACATCTACTTCATTTTGTTCGTTCAATTTTTTTATACTGTTTACAATTGTCTCGGCAGCACCTCCTCCCTGTACTTTTGAAGGAGCAATTACTAATTCCACAAGCGGGTATCTTCTCTCGGCTACGCTTATCATATCTTGAAATGCCGCACCGTCAATAGCCGTAACCACTCCTATTTTTTTAGGAAATGCAGGGATGGGTTTTTTGAATTCTTCGTCAAAAAGTCCTTCATCCGAAAGTTTTTGTTTTAACCTCTCAAATGCCGCCTGAAGTTCTCCTACACCGGCGGGCTTCATGGAACGGACATCAATTTGGTAATTTCCCCTTGGAGGATAAACGGTAAGTTTACCATTAATTATAATTTTCATTCCGTCTTCGGGAGTAAAGAAAACGTAATTATTAAAACCTTTCCACATCGTGCAGGAGATTGTTGCATTTTTGTCCTTCAGACTAAAATACCAATGCCCCGATACGTGGTCTTTAAAATTCGAAATTTCACCCTGCACGGAAAGCTTATCAAAATTTGTTTCCAAAGTCTGTTTTATTTGCTTCGTTAACTCAGAAACGGTTTGTATGTTGCTAAATAAATCCATTTTTATATTTTTTAATATCGAAGAGAATCTTCTGTTTACACCTTTGGAGATTCGCTTCTTATAATAACCGATAGTTTAATCTCATATTCATTTCTCTTACCGAGAGAGCCAAGCGAAACAGCGTTTCGCTCTACAATTTGTAACGAAAATTCTTAAGTAATTAATTTTCCTTTCTAAAAATTAAACAATACTGATGATGCCTGTTAGATACCCAGGCATTGTTAACACCCAAAGCAATTAAAGGTTTATCATTCTGAAGCCAGATTTTCTCATCTTTTAAGACCCAGCTTTTATTTCCCCTTTTTGTTAAAGATATAGCGGTATCAAAAGCCAGGGGATATAATTTACTTTTATAATAAACATTATTTGTGATTATTGTTAAGTATCCTCCATTTTTAGTACAGGAATAAACTTCATCAAAAATTTCAGCTTGTTCATCGATAAACTTATTGTAATCTTTAATGTTGCCTATATCTTTTTTATGTAATGAGTATTTCGTCGCAAGACCTTTTTCGCTTCTTATTTTTTGTCTTAAATTATTCCTCTCAAGCTGGTTCCAATACGGCGGCGAAGTAATAACGTAATCAAATTTAATTTTGCCGAGCCGATTTTTTTTGAGTAGCTCGGAAAGATCTTTTGAATCACCCTGCAAAGGTAAAATTTTAGATTTAAATTTATTTTCATTTACTCTTTCTTTTGCAATCTTAAAAAATTTTCTTGTAAGTTCAACTCCTACGGCATTTCTATTTGATTCTCCAGCAGCTAACAAAGTACTTCCGCTTCCCAAAAAAGGGTCTAACACCCATTCGTCTTCTTTTGTGAAAAAGTCGATAAATTCTTTTACAAGCGATTCGGGAAATTTAGCAGGATGTAATATTTCTTTACTATTGCGTCTGGGCGGACTATGAATGAACCAGGATTTGGTAAACTTTATCCATTCTTTCCCGGTTAAAGAATTAAGTTTGTTGTTCTTTGAAAATCTTCCCCTGTCACCTAAATCAATGTATTTTTTGTTTGCTTCAGCCATAGTTTACAAGCCCGGAAAAGAGTCCTAAATATTTTGTAATAATTAAGAGATGAAAATAATCAAAAATGAACAGAAAAAAAGTTCGTATACATCCCCAACGATATTTCACTAAAATTTCTTTCGGAATGAGCGGGCTGGAAGTTATATCTGTATCGCGTATAAAGCGTGAATGTATCGGCAACATTAAATAAGCCGATTGATAAACCGAGACCGATTCCGTTAAACCCGTCAAAATTAGTTACCAAGTCTATTCCGGGTGAAACAAATTTTACGAAGGGTATCTCTTTCAGGTATTTATACCCGACTCTTAAAAAATTGCTTCTGTCCGTTTTATAAATGTGGGTCAATTCCAAAGCGAAATAACTTTTAGGAAAATTAATACTCTTTCCTCTGAAAGATATTAATGGAACTTCCTTTGTTATACTGAAATGATTGCCGTCTTCGGTAAAAGCATAACCGGGCGTTGGAATTATAAAAACGGAAGCAAATAACACTCCGAATAAAAGTAAATTTGATTCTTTTTCAACCGAAATGAGCCTGGGGTAATCAACTTTATAAATTTCGCTTTCGGTAATTACATTGTTTGAGTTTTTTACAATTATTCTAAAATTAAGAACTGTATCTTTTATTCCAAGGTTTGATATATCAATTTTAGCTTTGTGCTGTGAATTTAATTTTTCCGAAATTTTATATTCAAATTTATTAGAGATTAATATTTTAGAAGTAGTCGGTTCACTTGTAAAAAAAGAGAGATTTAGCTGCAGCGGTTTTTCGTTAGAGATATAGGAATCTATGACAAAAATATTAGTCGTACCATTTTGGCCTAATACATTCTCCGTAAATAAAAATAATTGGAGACCTAAAACGAATAAAATTAATTGAAATCTTTTCAAAGATAATTATCCTAAAATATTGTCAATATCTTCAATCAAATCTTCAATATCTTCAATACCTACCGAAAAACGGACAAGACTTTCAGTAAGTCCCATTTTATCTCTGTCTTCTTTGGGAACGGCTGCGTGTGTCATACTTGCAGGATGACAAACCAGACTTTCAACTCCGCCGAGGCTTTCGGCAAGCGTGAATATTTTTACGTTGTTTACAACTTTTTTTGCAGTTTCGATATCACCAAAATCTACAGAAATTATTCCGCCATATCCTTTCATCTGTTTTTTTGCAAGTTCGTGTTGGGGGTGTGAGCTGAGTCCCGGATAATAAACTTTTTTTGCTTTTTCATTTTTGTCGAAATATTCCGCCAATTGATTTGCATTTTTTTCGTGTCTTTCCATTCTTACCGCAAGAGTTTTAGTTGCTCTAAGAATAAGCCAGCAGTCAAACGGTCCGGGAATGGCACCCGCTGCATTTTGAATATACCTGAGTCTTTCGTGAATTTTTTCGTCATTAGTTATAACTATGCCGCTCACTACATCGCTGTGACCGTTAATATATTTTGTCGAGCTGTGCAGTACAATATCGCAGCCGAGTTCCAGAGGGTTTTGAAAATACGGACTCATAAATGTATTGTCTACAATAGATTTTAAATTGTGCTTTTTACAAATATCCGTCATTCCTTTTATATCCGTAATGGTAAGCATTGGATTCGTCGGTGTTTCAACAAACACAAATTTGGTGTTCGGTTTGATTGCATCTTCAATATTTTTAAGATCGGAAGTATCTACCCACGAATAATCCAAGCCGTAATCTTTTAAGACCAATTCATACAGGCGGTATGTTCCGCCGTAAACATTGTTTGAAATTATAATGTGGTCGCCGGCTTTTACAAGGCTCATTAGTGCGTTTGTTGCCGCTAAACCGGAGCTGAAAGCAATTCCGTATTTGCCTTTTTCAAGTGCAGCAATATTTTTTTCAAGTGCCTCGCGTGTTAAATTCTGAGTTCTTGCGTATTCGTATCCTTTATGTTTACCAAGCTCTTCCTGTTCATAAGTAGATGTTTGATATATCGGTGTAATTACCGCACCGGTTTTTAAATCAGATTCTTGTCCGGCGTGAATTGCGTCAGTTGAAAATCCCATAAATATTCCTTTAAATAATTTTTTATAAAATAATGTTTAGGTATTATAAATAACGTTGCAAAAATAATTTGTAAATTATTTTATATTTTTAGCACTTATGTTTTAAGTTGTTATTAACCTTTATTACTTTTATTTACTTTCAATTTTAACTTACATTCCTTGTCGTGTATAGCTTTTATTATTAATTATTTTCCAATATCCGCTCCTAGCTGAACCAATGCGTTTTAAGATTTTTTTCCCTTTCAGTTTTTTGATATTATTTTCTACTGCTGTAGTACTAATACCTATTTCTTCTGCGATTTCTTTAATTGATATACCTGTATTGTTTTCAATCAGTTTAATTATTTTCAATTGGTTTTCACCCAACTTTTCACCCAACTTTTCACCCAACTTTTCACCCAACTTTTCA
>CAZAOG010000053.1:0-17559 GCA_964486645.1 uncultured Ignavibacteriaceae bacterium
ATGCCTCCGATCATCTGCCCGTTATTGCTACGTTTCAATTTTTTAATGCTACCGGAATTGATGACGAAAACAATGCTCTTCCAACTTCATTTTCATTGAATCAAAATTATCCCAATCCCTTTAATCCCGAAACGGTGATTGGCTACCGTATTTCGGCAGTTAGTTTCGTATCATTAAAAGTTTTTGATGTTCTCGGAAAAGAGGTTGCCGATTTGGTAAACGAAGAAAAACCCGCGGGTAAATACGAAGTTAAATTTAATGCTGAGAGCCTGCCCAACGGCAAACAAGATCTGACAAGCGGAGTTTACTTTTATAGATTATCCGCCACAGGCAAAAACGGAATTTTTGTTCAAACAAAAAAAATGATTTTAATGAAATAATCTTTAAAATGTAGTTTTACTCTAATACATTGAACTACAACAATTTAACACTTATATTTGCCTGCAATTTTTATTTTAATATATGAAAAACAATAAAGTATATATAGAAACATACGGATGCCAAATGAACTTGGCAGACACCGAACTTGTGCAGGGCATATTAAAAAACCACGGCTATGAGCTAACCGAAAAAACCGATGATGCCGATGTTGTTTTGCTTAACACTTGCAGCATTAGGGAAAAAGCCGAAGAAAGAGTATACGGTCGTCTCGGGAATTTTAAAAATGTTAAAAATTCAAACTCAAATTTAGTAGTGGGAATTTTGGGCTGCATGGCTGAAAGACTTCGAAAAGAACTAATAGAAGAAAAAAAGATAGTTGACTTAGTTGTCGGTCCCGACGAATACAGACGCTTGCCCGAACTGATCGACGTTGCATTCAACGGCGGCAAAGGAATCGGAGTTCAACTTTCAAAAACTGAAACTTACGACGATTTAATTCCCTACCGGGAAGACGGACTTCAAGCCTGGATATCGGTAATGAGAGGCTGCGATAAATTCTGCACCTTTTGTGTCGTTCCGTTTACAAGGGGAAGAGAAAGAAGCCGTTCGCTGAAGTCGATAGTTGAAGAAGTTAAACACCTTTCCTCAAGAGGATTCAGAGAAGTTACGCTGCTCGGACAAAACGTAAATTCATATTCCGATAATGATTATGATTTTGCCGACTTACTTGCGGCTTGCGCGGAAGTTGATCCTTTGCTTAGAATAAGATTTACAACATCGCATCCGCAGGACTTGTCGGACAAACTGCTTTACACCATTGCCGGACATCAAAACGTTTGCAGCTATATTCATCTTCCGTTTCAATCCGGTTCAAACCGAATATTAAAGGAGATGAACAGAACCTATACCATCGAACACTACTTGCACCTAATTGAAAAAGCGAAGAAAATTATTCCAAACGTATCGTTTTCAACAGACGTAATCGCAGGGTTCCCGACAGAAACTTATGAAGACCATTTATTGACATTGGATGTAATAAGAGAAGTAAGATTTGACGGTGCGTATATGTTCAAATATTCTCCGCGGGAAGGCACAAAAGCTTACAAGATGGAAGACGACGTACCCGAAAAAGTAAAAGCAAAAAGACTGCAGGAAATAATAGACCTTCAGCAAAAAATTTCTTACGAAAAAAATCAAGAACAAATTGGAAGAGAAGAAATTATATTGGTTGAAGGTTTCAGTAAAAAATCGGAAGATTACTTGGCCGGAAGAACAGACGGGAACAAAGTGGTTATTATTCCTGCCGATGCCAAAATTAAAACGGGAGATTACGTTAAGGTAAAAATTAACAGGGCTACATCGGGAACACTTTTTGGTAATTTTGTTGACTTTTACGATGTAAAATCTGATTTTGTCCTTATAGCATAACAGATTCTATAAAATGAAACAACAATTTAAATTTATATTCTTTCTATCGGTTATTTTTTTCTCTTCGGTAAATCTGTTTTCTCAGGAAGTTAACATTGTTCCTTATCTCAAACAAATTGACAACGGACAAAAAGTAAAAGCTTTGGCCAAACTTGCCGAACTGAAAGATGAATACCCCAACGATCCGTCTGTAATGTTTTTGGAAGGCGTGTTAACGGAAAACGGACAGGAAGCCGTTGCTATTTATACAAAGATAATTAATGAATATCCCAAATCAAGGTATGCCGATGCTTCGGTGTTTAGGATTTATTCTTACTATTATGCGCTCGGTCTTTACGGTACGGCAAATTCTTTCTTAAACAGACTTAAAAAAGATTATCCGAATTCACCCTATATAAAAATTGCAGAACAAAGAACCGGCAGTATACAAACTACTAAAACCACTACGTTATCCAAACCTATTAAAACTAAAACGCCGGGCACCAAATCGAAAAAGATTGTTTATAAATACACCATTCAAGCCGGTGCTTTTACAGTAAGCGCAAATGCAAATCATTTGAAAACAGAATTTGAAAACGCGGGTTTTTATTCCACCATAAAAGAAAAAAACGTAGCCGGAACAATTTTTCACGTTGTTTATGTAGGCAAGTTTGAAACCGAAGCAAGTGCAAGAAAAGCTTTGAATATTATTAATAAGCAATTTAATCTAAAAGCAAGAGTTACCGCTTTAGGTAAATAATTTACGGGTAAACGTTGAAACTGATTTTTATAGGTACGGGTTCTGCAATAGAATCATTAAATCGTTTTCATTCTTCCTTTCTCATTCAAACAAATAATTACAACCTGTTAGTCGATGCCGGTGACGGAATTTCAAAAGCATTGCTAAACCGGAAAATAGACTATCATGCCATTAATGGGATTATTTTTACCCACTTTCACCCGGATCATTTTTCGGGATTGGGCGGACTGATTGTACAAATGGAAATTTTGCAAAGAAAAAACTCTCTGCAAATTTTTACACATAAAAAATTAATTCCTTTTGTAAAAGATTACCTGCATCTATCGTATTTATTTGAAAAAAGAATTTCATTTGATATTGAATTTATTGGTTTTAACCATAGTGAAATGTTCGGTGTGAGTGATGATATTCGGGTTAAATCAAAAAACAACACCCACATAGATGTTTATAAAGAATACGATGAAGAAAATAAAAATTATTTTTCTTCTTCAAGTTTTCTGTTTTTTCTAAACGGTAAGAAATTATTTTACTCCGGTGATGTTGGATGCAGAGATGATCTGCTTCTTTTCTCCGATGAAAAATTAGATTATATGATTACGGAAATTACACATATATCCGGTGAGGATATTTTAGAAGCCGTAAAACTTTTGCATCCTTCAAAATTATTTTTAACACACATTAGCGATGACGATACTCGGAAATTGGAAAAAATAATAAGCAATACTTCCGCCATTAATCTGCCGGCTTACGAAGCTGTTGACGGATTAAAATTTACTATTTAAATTAGAAATAATCTTTCCAAACCGTCAAAAAAATATTATATTTTAGACCCGAATTGAAAAAATTAAGCAAAAGTGTGTCATCTTGGCAGTAATATTAAGAACAAAGTTAAATGACGGTAGAAGAATTTAAAAATAAATACGGTATTATAGGAAAATCGAAAGAAATTACCGACTTAGCCGATATTTCCATGCAAGTAGCTCAATCTGATATTTCCGTTCTGATTTACGGAGAAAGCGGCGTTGGAAAAGACATTTTCGCTTCGGCTATACACGGAGAAAGCAAAAGAGCGGATAAAAAATTGGTAAGCGTAAATTGCGGAGCAATACCGGAAGGAATTTTAGAGAGCGAGTTATTCGGACACGAAAAAGGATCGTTCACCGGCGCAGTCGGTAAGCGAAAAGGTTATTTTGAAATTGCGGACGGAAGCACCTTGTTTTTGGATGAAATAGCCGAGATGCCTTTAACTACTCAGGTAAAATTATTAAGAGTGTTAGAAACAAAAGAATTTATGAGGATAGGCGGCGAGACGGTAACAAAAGTTGACGTAAGAATAATTGCTGCAACCAATAAAGATTTGCAGGAAGAAGTTAATGCTAAAAGGTTCAGAAAAGATTTGTATTTTAGATTAAAAGCTGTAACCCTGACAATACCTCCTTTAAGAAAACGAAGAAATGATATTGATGATTTGGTATTTCATTTTTTAAAGATTGCTTCAAAGGAAAATAATCTTTCATTACCGACAATTACTCCGGATGCGTTGGATTTATTAAGAAACTACAACTGGCCGGGTAATGTAAGAGAATTAAAAAACACATTGGAAACGGCGGTTATACTTAATAAAGAAAATATTATCGATAAAAATGTTTTTACTTCTCTTTTATTAGATGAAAACGGAGATTTGGAAAACAGAAATCTTCCCGTCTTTTTAAATAAATCATCCGACGAAGCGGACAGAGAATTGCTGTACAGAGCTCTGTTTGAATTAAAAAAAGATATTATGGAATTGAAGGATATTGTTATTCATAAACAAAGAGAAGATTTTGAAAGAGAAAAAGCACGGATGCCCCAAGAAGTAATTCCTCTTAATAATATGGAATACGAAGCTATTAAAAATGCTCTTGAATTTACGCACGGCAATAAAAGAAAAGCGGCAAAACTGTTGAACATTAGCGAAAGAACTCTTTACAGAAAATTTAAAGAATATAATTTGTAAATTTTAATATGAATTTGACGAATAAAATCTTATATAAGGTAAAAGAAAGATTTAAATTGCTGAAGTCGACAGCTTTTTTCTTGTTTATATTTTTTTCCGTTGTTAGTTTTAGCTCTTGCGGAGTTTATTCTTTTTCGGGTGCTTCCGTTCCTTCGCATTTAAAATCGATATCCATACCTATTGCGGAAGATAGAAGCGGTTCCGGAGAGCCCGGTTTAAGGGAATTATTAACAAATCAGTTAATTCAGAAATTTATAGACGATAACAGTCTGTCGGTCTCCGAAAAAGGAAAGGCGGATGCAAATTTAGAAATTACCATTATAGGTTTTACAGACGTACCCAATATTGTTGCTGCCGGTGAAAGTATTACCTCAAGAAGATTAACTATAAATGTGAAGGTTATTTACAAAGACAATGTTAGAAAGAAAAAAATATTTGATAAAGTTTTTTCAAACTACGGAGACTATCCGCCGGCAGGTGTTTTAAATGATAGAAAAGATGCTATTACAACTGCCATCGATAAAATTACCGAAGATATTTTATTGAGTGTAGTTTCCGGCTGGTAAAATATAATTATGGATAATTTTGTACTCATATCGTACTTCATAACTCTCTCGGTGCTTTCTATGTTTGGTATGTACGGATTTGTGATGCTTTACTACCACAGAAAGTACGGCGACAGAAAACAGAAATCGGACGAAGAATTGAATAAAAACGCTTTTGTTACAATTCAGCTGCCCATTTACAATGAACTTTATGTGGTAAAAAGGTTAATTGAATCTGTTTGTAAAATTGACTATCCGAAAGACAAACTTGAAATTCAAGTGTTGGATGATTCAACCGACGAGACGAAAGATATAGTATCCGAAATAGTAGCGGAAAAACAAAAAGAAGGTTTCGATATAAAACAAATAAGAAGAGAAAACAGAAAAGGCTTTAAAGCCGGAGCATTAAAGGAAGGTTTGAAAACCGCCAAAGGGGAATTTATTGCTATATTTGATGCCGACTTCTTGCCTAAAAAAGATTTTATAAAAAAAACACTTTCTTTTTTCAGCGATGAAAAAGTGGGAATGGTACAGACAAGATGGGAACACTTAAACAAAGATTATTCCATTTTAACAAAAGCTCAGGCGTTGGCTTTGGACGGCCATTTTGTAATTGAACAGAATGTTAGAAATAAAGCCGGTTTTTTTATTAACTTCAACGGTACCGGCGGCGTTTGGAGAAAATGCTGTATCGAAGATGCCGGAAACTGGCAGGATGATACATTAACGGAAGATTTAGACCTAAGTTACAGGGCGCAGTTAAACGGTTGGAAATTTGTTTTTCTCAACGATTTCACTTCGCCTGCCGAATTACCGTCAGAGATAAATGCCTTAAAAACACAGCAGTTTAGATGGACTAAAGGCGCTATTGAAACCGCAAAAAAAATTCTTCCATTGGTTTGGCGCTCTAACCAACCTTTGAGAATTAAATTGCAGTCTACATTTCATTTGACCAACAACATTGTTTTTCCGTTTATTCTTCTTACGGCAATATTGAACGTTCCATTAATCTTTATTAAAAACAGCGGTTCTCACGATTTGTACTTCGGCGTACTTTCACTTTTCGTTGTGGCTTTTATAAGCTCATTTATGTTTTATTTATATTCACAAAAAGATATCAGACAAGATTGGAGAAAAACAATAGTGCTTTTCCCTTTGTTCCTTGCAGGCAGTATGGGTTTTGCCGTCAACAACTCGCGTGCTGTTTTTGAGGGATTGCTGAATAGAAAAAGCGAATTTATACGAACCCCGAAATTTAAAGTGGTTTCGTCAAAAGATACTTGGACGGATAAAAAATATTTAACAAAAAAAATAGACGGCTCAGTGTTGATTGAATTGATTATGGCAGTTTATTGCTTTATCGGCGTAGCTTCTTCCATATACTTTTTGGAAATTGCCGCCTTACCTTTTCAATTATTATTTTTTATCGGATTTTCTTTTGTATCGATAACTTCATTAAAACACGCTAATTCTAAAAAAATTGCAGTTTGAAAAATTGGCTAAAACATCATTTGAAATATTTAACGATAAAGTCGGCTTAATTTATGAATACGATAAATCATCTCCTCTGTTTGTAAGAAAGGCTAATACCGAAATAACCAAAAATAATGTTGATGAAGCAATTGATATTTTATTACACGGCTTGAACAAATACCCCCGATATCCAACAGCCTATTTTGTTCTCGGTAAAGCTTACACGGCCAAAGGTCAATTTAAAGATGCCGAAGAAGCATACAGGAAAGGAGCGGAGCTAATTTATTTTGAACCGACGTATGAATTTTATAAAAAAGAAATAGATGAAATAAAAGCGGAAAGATCCGTGTTCGATTCGGAAAGAGGAAGCGCGTTTTTAACAAACGAAAAACATAAAGTAGAAAAAGAACAATCGACGGTGTTCAAAAAAGAAATTATAGATGAAGAAAAAAAAGATGTTGAAGAAATTAAACTTGACGTAGATGAAGTAAAAAGCGATCAAACGGAAAATGTAGAATCTAATATAATTGATTTTGATGATGAAATAGAAGACATTCCTAACATTGGAAAAAACCTTGAAGAAAGACTTGATGAATTGGCAAACGATTTGGAAGCAGCCCGCATGCCCGAAATAGACAAGTCGGTAATAAACAATGTTTCTACAAAAGAATTTGTAGAAGATGATCCGATGATAGTTTCTGAAACACTCGCAAAAATTTATGAAGCACAAAACGAATATACCGAAGCAATAAAAGTTTACGAAAAACTGATATTAAAACATCCGGATAAAAAAGAAGAATACACAAGACGAATAATGGTTTTAAAAACCCGTTCCGACAAGACATCCGATTAAATTTCTCTCTTTATTTTCAAATGATTGAGTTGAAAAAACTACCAAAAATTAAAAAAGATTTTTATACCCGGGACGTAAACACAGTTGCAAAAAATTTACTGGGAAAAATCTTTGTACATAAAATCGGCCAAAAAAAATTATCGGGTATAATTGTAGAAGTGGAAGCGTATGACGGCAGTATGGATAAAGCCGCCCATACATATATAGGCAAAACCAAAAGAAATGAAATTATGTTTGAAGAAGGAGGTTTTTTATATGTGTATTTTACTTACGGAGTACATTTCTGCAGCAACATAGTAACCGGCAAAAAAAATGAAGGAACGGCTGTTTTAATAAGAGGAATTGAACCCCTGGAAGGAATTGAAATTATGGCGCGGAATAGATTTGGCTCATCTGCAAAGTTACCCCAAATGAAATTTAATTTAACAAACGGACCGGGAAAAATTTGTCAGGCATTTCAAATTAATAAATCACACTACGGAACCGATCTAACCGGTGATGAAATATACTTGCTGGACTATAAAAAAATTAATGAAAAAGAAATTGCAACAACAGCAAGAATCGGTGTAAAAAAATCTATAGATTTACCATGGCGTTATTATTTAAAGGAAAATCCTTACGTTTCTAAAAAATGACAAAACCGAAAAATTTATTAATTGTTAGAACCGATAGAATTGGAGATCTGATTTTAACTGTTCCTGTTGCAGAAATTATTAAAAGAAATTATCCGGATTGTAAAATAACGTTTCTTGTTAGAGACTACACAAAAAATATTTTATTCAATCACCCGTTTATCGACGAAATTATAACGATAAAAACAAAAAGCAACAAAACGTTATTGTATTCTAATTATAAATTTATAAGGGAATTAAAATTTGATACGGCAGTTGTTGTCAGTCCTAATTTTAAATTAGCATTGATTATTTTTTTGTCAAAGATTAAAAACAGGGTTGGCACGGGTTACCGTTGGTATTCTTTTTTATTCAATAAAAAAGTGTTTGTTCATAGAAAATATGCCGAGAAGCACGAACTTGAATTTAATGTCGAATTATTAGAAGAAATAGGAATAGTTGAAAAAGTAACAAGAGAAACCGTAAACTATTCGCTTCGGATAAATGAAAACAGCCAAAAAAGAATAGATGAATTATTAAACACTGAGTTGATTGATAAAAATAAACCTTTAGTTATTGTTCATCCGGGCAGCGGAGGCAGTTCCGTGGACCTGCCTATAAAAAAATATGAAGAATTGATAAAAAAAATAACTGCAAATTTTGATGCCGAAGTAATTTTAACAGGTGATGACAAAGAAAAAGATATTTGTCGTAAATTAAAAGTAAGCCCGGAGGTTTTTAATTTCGCCGGAAGATTCAATATATCTGAGTTAACGGCATTAATTAATAAATGCGATTTATTTATTTCAAATTCAACGGGACCTTTACATATTGCATCAGCGTTGAATAAAAACGTGATCGGTTTTTATCCGAATTTAAAAACATGTTCACCTAAAAGATGGGGACCATACGGCTTAAAAAGCAAGGTTTTTACTCCGTTAGAAAAATGTGAGAATTGTGAGAAGGAACAGTGTTCAAGTACGAAGTGTATGAATAATATAGATATAAATAATGTAATAGATTACATTAAAAAGTTAAATTTAAATCTCTCATAAAATTATTATTAAATGAATAACAAATTCAGATCGGTTTACTTGATTTTATACTTCACTTTTTTGGTGGCAAGAAATAATTTTGCTCAGCCTGTGCCCGATTCGTTCAGGGTAATTGAGAATAACTCTTTTAAAGTCGGAGAAAAACTCACGTTCAAAATTAAATACGGTTTTGTAACAGCGGGCGTTTCAATTTTGCAGGTAAAAGATGAAAGAGTGATATCCGGCAGAAAGGTTGACCACGTTGTATTTGAAGTCAATTCGGTACCAAGCTTTGATTGGATATATAAAGTAAGAGACAGATACGAAACGTTTATTGACAAAGAAGGGCTTTTTCCGTGGAGATTTGAACAGCACATAAGAGAAGGCGGTTATAAACGGGATTATTCGGCATATTTTGACCAGAGAAACAATAAAGCTTTCACAAGCGAGGGTGTATTTGACATACCGGAATACGTGAACGATATTATTTCGGCTTTTTATTATTCAAGAACATTGGACTATTCAAAACTAAAAGTAAATGATGAAATTCATCTTAAGAATTTTCACAAAGGCAAATCACATAATCTCGATTTAATATACAGGGGAAAAGAAATAATTGATGTGCCTGCAGGTAAATTTAAAAGTATATTGTTAGAGCCAATAGTAAAAGCAGGCGGTTTATTTAAAAATGAAGGAAGAATATATCTCTGGCTTTCCGACGATGAGTTGAAAGTGCCGATAAAACTAAAATCGAAAATAGTTATCGGTTCTATTGATGCCGTGCTTTCGGAATATTCAGGATTAGCGGGTGAATTTAAAGCAAAAATTTCGGAATAGTAATTTCCGAATAATTAATATTTAAAATAATTATAGGAATTCCTTACCAATTTTTATATTTTCTTTATATGGAAAATAATAATCAAGAAGATAAAAATTTAACAGAAACCAAAAACACGGAAGATAAAAGTATAAATATCGGTGGTTTCGAACCGCAAATTTCACCCATAACAGCCGCTTTTATCGGATTGATTGGCGGGTTCTTTCTTTATCAGTTTGTCGGCGGTTTGCTAACGTTTTTAATTTTAGGATTCGACATAAACAAGGCGCCGGTAAACGGACTTCGTATTATGACAATGGTAAGCCAGTTGTTCTTTATTTTACTTCCTGCACTTTTATTCAGCAAATGGTTTTATAATGATTTTAGAAAAATTTTAAAAATTAAAATTCCCGATTACAAAGAAGTAATCTTATTTATTATAGGCATTTTTGTTCTCACGCCGCTGCTTCAAAATTATATATCTATTCAAAACCATTTTATTGATAAAATGGCGGGAATATTTCCGTTTGTAGATTCTCTTAAATCGTTGTTGGATTCCTTGAACAATCTTGTTGAAAAATCGTATATAAACTTACTTTCAACCAAAACAATATTTGATGCTTTATTTGTAATTTTTGTCGTTTCAATCGTTCCCGCCGTTTCCGAAGAAATTATGTTCAGGGGTTTTATTCAAAGCAGTTTTGAATTAAAATTAAAAGCAAGATGGGCGATTGTAATAACCGCAGTATTTTTCGGATTTTATCATTTTAGCCCTTATGGTTTAGTCCCATTAATTATACTTGGAATATATTTCAGTTTTGCATCTTATATGAGCGGTTCTATTTTTATACCGATGATACTTCATTTTACAAATAATTTTATCGCAATAATAATGTACTTTACAATAGGAGATAAAGATTTAATCGACCCCTCGGCAGGTGGTATCATGGATATTAGAACGTCTTTTACATTACTGATTTTATTCACTGTAATTTTTATAGGAATTATTTATTTTATTTTTATGTATTATAAAAAGAAAAAATTGGAGTTAATATAATGTCGATTTGTCCTAATTGTAAGTACGAATATGTAAAAGGCATAACAATATGTCCCGATTGCGGAGAGCATCTTGTTGATCCTGCTTCTATTGTTCCGCATAAGGAATTAGAAGAAAAAGACTGGGTGATAATTTACACTTCATATCAAGAATATGAGATTCAAATGCTTAAAGATAATCTGTCGTCTGCCGGAATTGAAGCATTAATTTTTTCTCAAAGGGACAGAAACTTTCCCATACCCGGCGATATGTCAACGATAAATTTATTGGTTAAAAAAGAACAAGCTGAAGAAGCTGCTCAATTTATAAATGAAGTTTTAAAAAGTTAAAGAAATTATTTTTATATAAATGTCTGCAAACAATACCTTTCTTCGCATTTTAGTTTCCGTATTAACAATACCGCTAATATTATTTATAAGTTATGTCGGCGGGGTTGCGTTCTTTATTTTTGTGATGTTAATTGCTTTGCTTTCATACTATGAGTTTACGACCTTCATTAAAAAAATTGACGTCAGTGCAAATTTCTGGGTCGGTTTTGGAGGAGTATTGTTTGTATTGCTTAATAATAGATATCATTATTTAGACACTTACTCGTTTGTTCTGTTGTTTATGTTAGTGCTCGCTGCATCTGAATTATTCAGGAAAGCAGGCTCGACCGTAAGCAATATTGGAGCAACACTTATGGGTGTATTTTATATAGGATTTTTTTCAAGCGCAATTATCGGCATAAGGGAAATTTATCCGCCTGTTGACAGCCTTTATGTTAGGGGCGGATTTTTAATAATTTCTATTTTTGCTACTATTTGGATTTGTGACTCGGCAGCTTTTTTCGGCGGCACGGCTTTGGGCAAGCATAAATTATTTCCAAGGGTTAGTCCTAAAAAAAGTTGGGAAGGAGCTGTCTTCGGATTTGTATTTGCAATTGCAACAATGCTGCTTGCAAAAGTTGTTATATTAAATTTTTTAAGTTGGAATACTGTTATTGCAATTGGAATTATTGTTGGTATCTTCGGACAGATCGGCGATTTGATTGAGTCGCTTTTAAAAAGATCCGCAGATGTTAAAGACTCATCAAATCTTATTCCCGGTCACGGCGGAATATTTGACAGATTTGATTCACTCCTATTTACAGCCCCGATAATTTTTTTATATCTTTCATATTTCGGTAAATAGTTACTTTTTAGAATTGTGAAAAATAAAGAAAACGTTAATATTATTACGCTCGGTTGTTCAAAAAACACCGTTGACTCGGAGCGCTTGATGAAACAACTGAAATCAAATCACTTTAATTTGGTTGATGACTCAAATAAAGCCGAGATTGTAATCATCAATACTTGCGGATTTATTGAAGCCGCCAAGGAAGAATCGGTTAATACGATTCTAAACGCCGTTGAACAGAAAAAAAAGGGAAATATAAAAAAAATAATTGTTGCAGGCTGTCTTTCGGAAAGATATGCCGAAGAATTAAAAAAAGAAATTCCTGAAGTAGATGCCTTTTTCGGTACCGAGAAATATGAAGATATATTAAACAAACTCGGCGGAAAACTTAAAAGAGAACTTTTGGGGGAAAGGACATTATCCGGACCGGCACATACTGCATATCTGAAAATATCCGAGGGGTGCGATCATCCATGTTCGTTTTGCGCAATTCCTCTAATGAGAGGTTTGCATAAATCGAAACCTATCGAAGAACTTGTAAAGGAAGCTGAGTTTTTAGCTAAAAATAAATCCAAAGAACTAATAATTATTGCTCAGGATACTACCGACTACGGAAAAGATATCTATGGAGAAAGGTGTCTTCATAATCTTCTTACCGAACTAAGTAACATTGAAGGAATTGAATGGATTAGACTGATGTACGCTTATCCCTCCCATTTTCCGAAAGAAGTTATGAAGGTAATTGCGGAAAACGATAAAATCTGCAATTACATTGATATACCGCTGCAGCATATATCGGATAGTGTGCTAAAATCGATGCGCAGAGGTGTAACTTCCGCTAAAATAAAAGACCTTATAAACGATTTTAGAAGTACAATTCCCGATGTAGTTCTGCGTACAACTTTTATTACAGGCTATCCAAATGAAACTGAAGTTGATTTT
This sequence comes from uncultured Ignavibacteriaceae bacterium, assembly GCA_964486645.1. GTDB lineage: Bacteria > Bacteroidota > Ignavibacteria > Ignavibacteriales > Ignavibacteriaceae. Next base: position 13,035 of record CAZAOG010000053.1, read on the forward strand.
AAGTTGTTATGTAAATATATAGAAGAAACAAAATTTGACAGGGTCGGTGTTTTTACGTTTTCTGTAGAAGAAAACACATCAAGTTTCATTCTCGGTGATCCTGTTTCCCGGAAAGTGAAAGAAGAAAGAAAAAATATTTTAATGGAAATTCAGAAAAATATTTCTTATGATAAGAATAAAAGATTAATCGGTAAGAATTTAAAAGTGCTCTTGGAACGCAAAGAAGGAAATTTTTATGTCGGACGTTCCTACAGAGATGCCCCTGAGGTTGACGGAGAAATTTTAATACCTGTTGAAAATAAAAATGTTATTTATGGGAACTTTTACAGCATTAAAATATATGATTGTAATGAATATGATTTATTCGGAACTTTTAATAATTAATAGGAGGGAGTATGAATATTAAAATTAAATATTTAATAACGGCAGTAGTGTTACTTGCTTCCGTTATTACGGCACAGGATCAAAATACTCCGACCAAAACAAATCTCGGTACTTATGATACTTTCTTCCAGGAGATATTAAATTATAAATCGGATAAAGAAGGGCAGACAAAAGTCGAAGTTTTTATACAAGTTCCTTATCATTCCATACAGTTTCTAAAAGAAGACGACGGATTTCACGGAAAATACTCGGTTACTGTTTCATTTCTTGATGAAAAGGGAGTAAAATTATTTGCCGAAAAAATTTGGAACGAGAGAATTTTTGTTAAAAAATTCAAAATTACATACTCTAAAAAAATTTCTAATATAAGTAGAAAAACTTTTTTTCTGGAACCCGGCGTATACTTGATTAGAACCTCCGTTGAGGATAAAGAAACCAAAAAAGAATTTGTAAAAACTTTAAAATTTAAAGTGCGGGATTTCTCTGCCGATGTTTCCATCAGCAGCATTTTATTTGTTTCAAAAATGGATGTTAAAAAAGGACACAACAAGATTGTGGCTAATATTTCAAGAAACGTAGCAAAACAGGTACACGGAATACCGATTTATTACGAGCTTTATTCAAATAAAAAAATGGATGTTTTCGCAGATTATATTCTTTTTGATAAAGAACAAGATGCTATTTTCAGCGAAACGGTTCCGGTTAAAATTGACTCGGGCGTAAATCATATTTTCTATACGGCAAAGGATACTACGCTAAATTTAGGTAATTACGAATTTAATATTGTTATAAAAGACAAGAATAATGATAAATTAGTTGAAACAAAAAGAGCATTCTTCTCCAAATGGGTCGATGCACCCTCAAACATTACCGATTTAGAAACAGCGATTAAACAATTAGAATATATTGCTACCGACGATCAGATCAACTATATAGAAGAAGCAAAAACAAAAGAGGAAAAAATTAAAAGATATAAAGAGTTTTGGAAATCGAAAGATCCTAATCCTTTAACCGAAGATAATCAAGCGTTTAATGAATACTATAGACGGATAAATCTCGCAAACAAAAATTTTACTTATTACGGCAAACCCGGTTGGAAAACAGACAGAGGAATGGTTTTTATTGTTTTAGGCCCGCCAAATAATATTACCGACCGCCCTTTTGATAGTTATAATAAACCGTATGTGGTCTGGGACTATTATAGTTTAAATAGAAGCTTTACTTTTGTTGATGTAACGGGTTTCGGTGATTTTAGATTGGCAAATCCTTTGGACTTCGATTATTTCAGATATAGATGATACTTTCCGTTACAATCAATCCCCTGCTGGAACGAAGATTCTTTTTCAACAATCTAACGGAAGCCGGCGGCAACAGAGCTTCGCACCAAGAACTGAGAGCCGGAGGAAAAGGCATAAACATAAGCAGACAGCTAAATAAACTGAATATTAATAATCATTCCTTTACTTTCCTTGGCGGAAAAACCGGTAAACTGCTGAGGGACGTTCTTTACAAAGAGAATATTGAATTTACTTCTGTTGCTGCAAAATCGGAAACAAGAGACGGGGTTGTTGTTATTAATGAACACAACAATACCGTAACAACATATTTCGGAATAAATTCCGACATCACCCGGCAGGAAGCGGAAGCTTTTAAATTAAAATTGGAAAAAATGATAATGAACTGTGAAATGGTCGTCTTTTCGGGCAGTTCACCATGCAAACAAGCCGATTCAATTTTTCCTTTCGGAATTGAAACTGCAAATAAGTATAATAAAATTTCCGTTTGCGATACATACGGTAAACATTTAAAAAATTGTTTGCAAAAATCACCGACCGTTGTTCATAATAATATCTCGGAAGTTGAAAAAACTTTTAATATTTCTCTTAAAGACGAAAAAAGCATTTTGGGGTATTTGGATTCTTGTTATAAAAAAAATATCAAACAAATATATATTACGGATGAAGCAAATTCGTTTTATGCCGCTAATTTTAACTATTACTATAAAATTACCCCGCCAACAATAAATGCCGTAGATTCGTTGGGCAGCGGGGATAGTTTTACGGCGGGCATCATTTATGCATGGCACAACAATCTGTCTTTTGAAGAAGGATTAAAAATTGCCGTCGCTTTGGGCGCAGCTAATGCACAAAGGACAGATACATCAAATGCCGAATTGGACGAGGCAAAAGAATTGTTTGATAATATTATTGTAAATTCTGTTGGTAAAAAATTGATAAAAATTGATGTTACACCGACTTAAAATTTTAATATCTTTTCTAATTCTCATCTCCGCTACTTTATTTTCACAAACTATCGGATCAATAAATCTAAAAGGGAATAAAACCTTTGACCAAAATCAATATCTGAAATGGATAAAAATATCATCCGGACAAAAAACATTTGCAGGCATTGAAGACACTCTTAAAAAAAGAATTTCCTTCAACCTAAACCAAAACGGATATTTTAATTATGGCAATCTTGAGATACAGCTCAAATTACAAGGAGCTGAGGATAAAGTTGATATTACAATTAATATTGATGAAGGACCGCCCACATATTTTAAGAATTTTATTGTAGAAAATGTTTCCAAACCGGATTCCGATTTTGTTGTAACCTTATTCAATAATTTATCGGGTGAAATATTCAATAAATATGAGCTTGAAAACACAATATCCGAAATACTTACATATTACGAAAATAACGGAAAACCGTTCGCCGTTGTAAAATTAAATTCATTTAACTTTTATACGGATTCCCTGAGCGGTAAAAAGTTAACCGATGTTTTCATTTCGATTGATGAAAAGAAAAAAAGCACGATTGACAGAATAGAAATAACCGGCAACAATAAAACCAAAGACTATGTTTTAATCAGAGAATTAAGGATTACCCCCGGAGAAAAATATTCACAGGAAAATATAAATTTACTGCCCGAAAGACTGAACAAACTCGGCTTCTTCAAACCCGTTCAAAAACCGAAATATTACATTAATTCAAAAAATGAAGGTGTTTTGTCCTTTAATGTTAAAGAAATTCAAACGAATAATTTTGACGGAATAATCGGTTATATCCCCGGCAGCACGCCCGATGAAAAAGGCTATCTAACAGGTCTGCTCGATCTTAGCCTGAGGAATCTTTTCGGTACGGGCAGATCCGCATCAATAAAATGGCAGAGACTCAATCGTTCATCACAGCTTTTGGATTTGAATTACCTGGAACCCTGGGTGTTCGGAATGCCGGTAAATATTTCTACAAGAATTTTCCAAAGAAAACAAGATTCATCATACGTGCAGAGAACTTTCGACCTTTCGCTTGAATACTTGGCTACCGAGGTTTTATCCGCCGGAGTGACTTTATCTCTCGAATCCGTAATACCAACCGATAACGGAACACAGAGATTTACCGTATTTAATTCAACAATTGTTAACACAGAACTGAATTTAAAGTTAGATACCCGCAATGATTTATATTCCCCGACCAAAGGAATTAAATTTGTAAACTCATATTCTTTCAGAAGGAAGAAAATTAATGGACCGGCTCAATTTGTTTCTTCAAGCACACCCTTAAATATCAACTTACAAAAAATTGAGCTTTCTTTCGATGCATATTTCTCGCTTGTAAACAGACAAGTTCTTGTGATAAAACTGCACGGCGGGGAATTACGGGGGCCTTTTTTCGAGACAAGCGATTTATTCAGAATGGGCGGGTTTAATTCTTTAAGAGGGTATAAAGAAGATCAATTCTTCGGTTCAAGAATAATTTGGAGTAATTTGGAATACAGGTTTCTGCTGACTAATAGAACATATTTCTTTCTTTTTTTTGATAACGGATACTTTTTAAGGAAAGAAGATACAGAAAGAAATATTCCAAAATTAGAAGGATATAAATCGGGATACGGACTCGGAATAAACCTTGAAACAGGCTTGGGTATTCTTGGTGTAAGTTTTGCGCTCGGGCAGGGTGATTCTTTTTCTAACGGCAAAATCCACTTCGGAATAATTAATAATTTTTAATTGTAAGCTGTCTTGTTGCTCAATAATTGGTATTCCCTATATGTGCGCGAGTAGATTCCCGATATCTGTAATTACTGCTTCCCTTGTTTATCAAAATTATCTTATTTAAGTAAGTTGGTTGTTTTTCTTAA
>CAZAOG010000054.1:0-12488 GCA_964486645.1 uncultured Ignavibacteriaceae bacterium
CGTTCCAGTAGCGTATTTGGCTTTTAAGTATTTCTTTGTACTCGGGTGTGTCTGTATATGGCGGTTGTAATTTCCCCTCACTGACTAATGAATCCCTGACAACGCGAAAATAATCACCGGGATCTAATAGTAATAATTTAAAGCCTTTATCAAATCTATATAATATATTGTACGAATCGAATGTTTTCCCTTCATTCAAATAAAATAAAAAATATTTATTTGATGAGTACAATAATAAGTATTCGTTTGTATTAAAACGGAGTTTAAAATAAGAATTTAAATCGGATTTAGGCAGAAGAACATAGCTGTTTAATTTTGTAAGAGGTAAATCCTTAAATTTATATTTACCTTCAGCGGGCAGTTGTCCTTTAATTTCATTAATATTTACAGATATAAGGACATTTCTTTCATAGGAATTATTTATACCCAATAGAACCAATTCTCTTTTTCCGTCTTCATTAAAATCCTTTATTAAACCTACATGTAAATGACCGGCATGCCACATTGTTGGTCCGATTCTCTTACCGGTTTTTAAATTTAAGAAATAGACAGCGGAAGGATACAACTCATTCTTTGCAATCATGGCAATTGCTTTTTGGTTTAATATTGTAACTGTGTCGATAATTGTATTATCGAAGGTCGGTGCATGAACCATTTCATTTGTTTCAATTGTATCTTTGAAATCATATCCCCAGATTATCTTACCGGTTGAACTTAAACAAATAACTTCACCTAAATTATCATGGTTCGAATTAATATTATTATTGTTACTTATAATTACTTCATTAATACCGTCGCCATTAATATCTACAATTTTTTGAAATGATTTAAAATTATCAAGATAATAAGTAGTTTTATTAAATTGAATATTTCTTCTCCAGAGTTCCTTACCGTTTTTGTTTTGAACATACATAATGTCATTTTTATTAAGCAATATTTCGGGGTTAGTATCAAAATCATACAGGTGGGTGTAAAAAACAATAATAATCAAAGCAAAAAATAAAATGAAACTTATTTTATTTCTAACTACAAATTTAACAGACCTTACAATAGCCTTTTCTTTTTTTAGGGAAATAATGTTTCTACGGTTCATTAGATCTTTTATATCTTCTATACCGATAATTTCAATTTCTCGTTTTGGATATTTTTTCTGCAATTCAGATAATTTTCTTTTGGCAATTTGTTTCTCTCTATCGTTTACTACAAAACATTTTACATCTGAATAAAAGACAATCTCCGTCTTCTTTTCAATAATTTCTTTAGAAACTCCGTTAACTTTCCCGTCTTTATCCAATCCGCCGGTTACAGCGGATTTACAATTGAAATCAAATATAAATTTTGAATGATAAAATCTGTGAAGCTCTTTTATAAATTCCAAAGTGATGGCTGTACCGAGTGAGTTGCCTACATATTCTCCGTATCTGTGGTCAAACTGAATTATTACACAGTGATGTTTTTTTGTTTTAAAATACTGCTTAACAAAATCCAGAGCAACTTGCCAAGAGACTTTAATCTGCTCTGTAATTGCCCTTTCAATTTCTTTGTTGGATGGAGTGATGAGAAACTTGGTTTCGCTTTTCTCTTCTTTTATGTTTATTGTAAATGTTTCAAGTAAACCGATGCTCCCAAAAGATTCGGATTCAAACTTTTCAAGTAAAGGAATAAATAAATCCCCTTGTTTTTCTATTTTACTTTCTTTCCCGTTTAAGACTGATTTTAAACATTCATACTTACCGTTTACATTTAAGTAAGCATAATTTAAATTGCGGAAAAATTTTGACAATAAATCTTCTTCTAAGAGAAATTTTATTTGGATTAAAATATTTACGGTTAAATTAATCGGAGTGCCGATCGACTCGTATAGATTGAGACAACGTATATAATCTTCTATAAATTCCGGCAGGTATGAATTTGCAAACTGCCGGTTTTGGGAGGTTAAAATTTCCTTGTAGAAATTATAAATATAAAATAATCTTTTACGGGGCGACGCCGTCAATGCCAATTGATTGGTAAGTTCTTTCCTTTTTTGTTCTATTAAAAGAATATTCAAAATAAAATATTAATTATTGTTAAAATATTGTTTAGCGGTTACAAACTTTTTGCCGTTCCAGTAACGTATTTGTTTTTTTAGTATTTCTTTGTATTCGGGTGTGTCTGTGTAAGGCAAAGAGAGTTTGCCTTGTGCAATGAGGGAATCACGAGGCACTCTAAATTCATCGGCAATAATTACATCTTTTATTTTCAGATCATAGTCAAAAAAATAAGTTAATGTAATATCTTGTCGATGTGGAGCAATTCTTAGGTCTATACTTATAAAGTTTCCACTTAAACCCAATCCCTCTCTAAGTGGAGCCGGATATCTTAATTTATAATATGAAGTGTAATCTATTTTAGGTATAGATAAATATTTTTTATAGTTGTACAATTTTTTACCAGGGTAAACATATTTATAAATTCCGGGTCCTCTACCGTACAAACTGTCTTTATTCATAGCAAATAAGATTGCCGTTTCCCATTCTTGATTTAAGCCCGCCATAATTAATTCTTTTTTTCCGTCATTATCGATGTCCAACAACATTCCTGCTGCCAATCCGCCGTTGTTCCAATATGTACCGGGTAATCTTTTACCGGTTAAGGCGTCTAATCTAAATATTGGTGACGGAAAGTATAACCAATGTTGAGCAAAAAGATAGAGTATTTTTCTACCATTTATATAATCCGTATCTATCATTTTAATACTGAATTTTCCTTTAAAACCTTCATAATTTGTATAGATCGAATCTTTGAAATCAAAATCCCATAAAAGTTCGCCTGTGTTGTTGTAACAATTAATTCTTCCTAAAGTACTGGAATTAACAAGCTGGTCAATAATAATTACTTCATTAGTATTGTCATCGTTTATGTCTATTATTCTCTCTACTTGTTTACCAAAATACGACATACTATTTGTCTTTTCTTGGAAAATTTGTTTACTCCATAACAATTTGCCACTTTTATTTTTTACTAAAACATTTACACCGGATGGTTCGAGTGAATAAGGATTATCATCAAAATCCTTTATGTACATATAACCAAACGCCGAAAAAAATAATAAAATCAAGAACAAATAAGCCCAATTTTTTTTTGCATATATGGCGGTTCTAACTATAAGCTTTTGTTTGTGTACTTCAAGTATGCTTCTTCTGTCCAGAAGATCAAGAAAATCTTCAACGCCGATTATTTTTAGTTTTCTGTTCGGATATTCTTTCCTTAATACTTCCAAATGGTTTTGCGCTGTAGTTTTTTCTTTCTCGTTTACCACAAAAGTATCCGCATCCGAATAAAAGACTATTTCAGTCTTTTTAATAATATTTTTTTCTGAGACAGGAGAAATATTCAATTCATTATCCAATGCGCCGGTTATTGCTATTTTACCGTTATATCTTATTTGGATTTTAGAATTATAAAATCTATGAAGCTCCGCCATAAAAGCCAATGTTAACGCGGCTCCCAAAGAGTCGCCTACATATTCTCCGTAATGATGATCAAATTGAACAAACACCAGGTGATTCGGTCTTATTTCCGGGATGTATTTTTTTACCAGTTTCGCCGCTGCTGACCAGGAGATTTCTATCTGTCCTCCTATTTTCTTTTCAATCTCCTTGCCTGAAGGTACAATGTGGAATTTTGTTTTATTCTTATCTTCATTAATTTTTACTGAGAATGTTTCAAGTAAACCGAATGTGTAATCATCGTTGTTAATTGTTCCTTCAATCAAAGGGAAATAAAGTTCATCTTTTTTAGCCCCGGCAATAATGCCGCCGTTCAAAACAATTTGAAGCTGTTCGTATCTTATTTCTAATTTTTTCTTTTCTTCGGTTAATTGATAAGAGAACTGATTTAACGAAACTTCCTTTAACAACAGATTGATTTGAGAAAAAATGTTTTCCGTAAATGACGGATTTATGCCTATCGGTTCGTAATGATGCAGACATTTTAGATATTCTTCTATAAACTCGGGTAAGTATGATTTTTTTATTTGTTGGTTTTGAGAGCTGAAAATTTTATCGTAGTACCTGTAAAGATACAGCAATCTTTTTCGCGGAGATGCCGTTAAAGTATAAAATTTTATAAGTTCGACTTTTTCTTGTTCGATTAAAAGAACATTCAAATAGTTTACCCGCCCAAACAATTATTTGAAAAACTTTAATTCCAATCTTTTAATTTTAATAAAATTTATTTGAAAATAAAAATAGATTTATAAATAATTTGTATAAAAGAAACGGTTGAAGTAAGAATGAAATGAAGTTTCCATCTGCGTCTTATTGATAAGAAGAATACTTTTGCATACATTTAGAATACCAATGAAGGAGTATGAAATGTCAAAAACCGTAACTTTAAGAATGGACGAAGAAGTCTATAACATATTAAAATTAGCCGCAAAGGGGGATAAAAGAACAATTTCTAATTTTATTGAGTACGCTGCACTTAAATATCTTTCGAGTAATTCGTATGTATCCGATGACGAAATGGATGAGATTATTAATGACAAGGAATTAAAAGACGGGTTAAAAAAAGGTATGGATGATATTAAAGACGGGAAATTTGTAATTGTTGACTAAATTTAAAATAGCGGAAACAGAAAATTTTAGAAAGCAAATTGATAATTTAAAATTAAAAAAACTATATTTTAAGATAGAATATTTAATTTACCCTCAGTTGAGAGCAAATCCTTTCTTCGGTCCGAATATAAGAAAACTAAAGGGTGCATATGAGGGATTTTACAGGTTTGGGATGGGCAATTATAGACTCTTCTACACAATAAAAAAACAAAAAGTTATTGTTTTCATCTTGGAAATTACTCAGAGGAAAAATGCTTATAATTAAATCCTCTGCTTTCAAAAAGTATCCCGAAATATCATTCGGCTTCAGTACAAAAATCGGTCTGCAAAGATCCGAACCCTATTACTTTAATATGTCACTCTCGGTAGGTGATGATAAAGAAAAGGTACTGGAAAACAGAGAAATATTTTTTAAAGTCTTGGGATTAAAATCCGGTAACGTTGCGCTGCAGAAACAGGTCCACGGAACAAATATAACCGTTGTTAAAAACGGCGGATACTACGATGACAGCGACGCCTTAATTACAAAAGAAAAGGAAATAGCCTTGGCGGTTAGTTCCGCCGATTGTACGACAATATTTTTATTTGACAGGGTTAACAAAGTAATTGCTGCGGTTCATTCCGGGTGGCGCGGAACGGCAGAACAAATATTAAAATTAACACTTCAAAAATTGGAAACAGAGTTCAAAACTTCTTACGAAGAAATTATTGCCTTCATAGGTCCCTCAATATCTCAAAAGAATTATGAAGTCGGCAGCGAGGTAGCTGAGCGGTTTGACGAAAGATATTTAATTCCTAAAGAAGATAAATTTTTATTGGACGTTTCCGCCGTTAATTACAATATATTGTTAAATTGCGGTGTTAAAAAAGAAAATATTGAAAAATCTCAATTATGCAGTTTTGAAGAGAAGAATATGCTTCACTCGTACAGAAGGGACGGAATAATTTCCGGCAGAGCTTTGGGCGTAATTGCTATGAGATAATATAATGAGTATGTCCGGTAACTGTTATTCCGGACTTGAACCTGTCCGCCGTACTTCGTACTAAGGAAGGCGGGCCGGAATCTAATTATCTATTACATTTTAAATAAAGATGCTGAAATAAACCTGTCTGCCGACAGGTAGACCTGTCTACCGTTAGGTAGATTCAGCACGACATTATTGTTTTATTGATATTATAAAAAGGGAAATATGCAAAACATAATCAGGATAAAAAAAGCGGTGTTCTACGGTTATCACGGAGTCCGCTCGGAAGAACAGAGCGTCGGCAGCCAATACGAAGCGGATGTGGATATTTACACGGATTTCACGGCAATATCTCAATCCGATGATCTTAAAGATACAATTGACTATCACAGAGTTTATAAATTTATGAATAAGCTTGCACTGGAAAGAAAATATTATTTAATTGAATCCGTAGCGCTGATTATTGCGGATCAACTTCTGATAAATTTTCCCAGAATAACAAAAGTGTCTGTAAGGGTTAGAAAAGAGAATCCCCCTTTGGGAGGAGTGGTTGACAGCGTAGAAGTAGAAGTGGTAAAAACAAGAGAAGAATTGGAAGAAAAAAGTGAATAAAAAAAATACAGTATATTTGGGATTAGGTTCAAACAAAGGCGACAAGTTAAAAAACATTCGCACAGCACTTTCTCTGATTGAAGAAATTAACTCCACAAATATTGAGATCCTCTCATCAATTTATTTAACCAGACCGTTTGGTTTTCTTGCACAGGATGACTTTTTAAACGCCGTTATTAAAATTTCCACTGATAAAAATATCGGACAATTATTTATTGAGCTGCAAAAAATCGAAAAAGAACTCGGCAGAAAAAAAACAGTAAAATGGGGACCGAGGATAATTGACATTGATATCCTGTTTTTTAACGATGAGTTATATTCCGACAATGGGATAAACGTTCCCCATAAAGGAATTGCAGAAAGGGATTTTGTGCTTGTCCCGCTTGCGGAAATTGAACCGGATTTGGTTCATCCTGCATTAAATGTAAAAATTACGGATATTTGTAATGCAGTTTCAAAAAAACAAATTATATGTAAAATAGAAAATACGAAACTGATGAGTTTAATTGATTAATATATGAATTCTAATGTAAAATACATCGCAATTGAAGGGGTAATCGGTGCAGGCAAAACAACTCTTGCTAAAAAATTAAGAGACAAATTAAATGCACAGCTTATTTTAGAACAGTTTGAAGCAAATCCTTTTTTGGAAAATTTTTACTCAAACAGAAAAAGGTATGCTTTTCAGACACAGATGTTTTTTCTCGTGAACAGATTCAAGCAGCAGCAGGAACTTAACCAGGAAAATTTATTTACCGAGTTTACGGTTTGTGATTATTTATTCGAAAAAGATAAAATTTTTGCTTACCTTAACTTGAGCAGCGATGAATTGAAATTGTACGAAAATATTTTTCCGTCTCTTTCCCGAGATTTACGAAAGCCGGATTTGGTTGTTTACCTGCAGTCAAGTATAGAAAGACTGATGTATAACATCAAAATAAGAAGCAGAAAAATTGAAAGAAATTTATCGCGCGGTTATATCGAAGAACTAAGTGATGCATACAATCATTTCTTTTTCAGATATAACTCAACGCCGCTTTTAATAGTAAACTCAACAGACATCGACTTTGTTCACAGTGAAGAAGATTTTGAAGAACTTTACAGACAGATATTCAGAAATGACAGGGGAAGAATAGAATATTTTAAACCCGAGACAAAAAAGGTAGACAATGCTTAGATTTTTATTTTTTCTAATAGTATTTTATTTGATATTCCATGGACTGAAATTATTTATCAGGTCTTTCAGCAGAGGAAGACAAACAACTACGTTCGGCAAAAAAAACAAAACCCGCGAAGATAAAAGAAACATTGAAGAAGCCGAATTTACCGAGATTGAATCAAAAATCCACACCCGGGAAAAAGATAAGGTAGATGGCGAGGGATAATATATTTTCAAGATGTACGTGCTGGCTTTTTAAAAAATTGCTTGCCGTAAAACAGATAAACAGCTATGAACTGAACTCGCCGAAAAAGTTTTTAATCGTTCGTCAACACAATCAATTGGGCGACCTGCTATCCGGTGTTTCAATTTTTAGGGCAATAAAAGAAACATATCCGGAATGTGTAATCACATTAATTGTAAGTCCCTTTAACTACCCCGGAATTGTAAAAAATAAATTTATCGACAGGGTTTTTATATATAATAACAAGAAAATATATAATCCCTTTTATTTTTTGAAAATGATGAGGTTTTTAAGAGAAGGGTACGACGTTACAATTGTGCCTGTTGTAGTTTCCATATCTTTTACAAGCAATTTAATCGCACGGTTGGCAAAGAGCAAAATTAGAATCGGCTGCAGCTCGTTGGACGGGAAAATAAATATGAGTTCCTTTTTCTTTGACAGAAGAGTCGAACTGGATTGGAGGAAGCATCCCGACTCTAATGTCTCCGAGAGAAGTTTGGATATTGTAAGACCGTTCGGAATTAACACGCATAATTTTAAATCCGAAATTTCATTTGACAAATCTGATGTTGAAGCGGCGGATTCATTTTTAAGGGAAATTAAAACTTCTAAAAACGATTTAATAATCGGTTTGCACGTAGGAGCAGGTAAGGTGCCGAACAGATGGTCATTGCTGAAATTTACAAAGCTGATTGAACAACTTCACCAATTGTACAGCGCTAAATTTTATTTAACCGGAAGCACTGCCGATTTTGATGCGATTAATTATATAAGGAATAAATCCGAAATCCCGATCGGTGTTTTTTTGAATAAAAAAATTCCCATGGTTGCGGCACTAATAGAAAAATCAGATTTGTTTATCTCCAACGACACCGGAATTATGCACGTAGCAGGAACAACAAACACTTCGCAAGTTTCAATTTTTGGTCCTACAAACCCGTTTAATTGGGCTCCCATCGGTGAGAACAAACTCTTTATAAAGAAATCGGAAATAGTAGACGATATTTCGGTAAAAGATGTTTTGAACCTCTGCAAATTGCTCATAAACAAAAATGAGAAGGTGAAAAAAATTGCCTAATCCGGTAATAGCCGCAATAGATATCGGCACCAATTCATTCCACTTGCTGATTGCACAAATTGATAATAATAATTTGAAGACACTTTACAAAGTGAAACAAGTTATGAGACTAACTTCCGAATACGGACCGAAAGAAAAAATTATATCAAAAAAAGAGATTAAGGAATCAATAAAAATATTAAAGGGCTACAAAAGAACAGCAGACAAGTATAATGCTAAAATATTTGCAAAAGCTACAAGCGCGGTAAGGGAGGCGAAAAACAGAAAAGAATACATTAAAATGGTTAAAAAAGAAACGGGAATAAAAATAACCCCCATTTCCGGCAAAAAAGAAGCTGAATATATTTATAAAGGCATGCAGACAGCACTTCCGTTAAAAGATAAAAAAGTACTCTGCGTAGATATAGGCGGCGGAAGCACGGAGATACTTCTCGGTAAAAATAACAAAACAATCCTCTCCGCAAGTGTAAAAGTAGGGGCGGTAAGAATGATGAATAAGTTTTTTCCGGATTATCATATAAATAATAAATCGATAAATAAATGCAGAGATTTTGTAGAGAGAAAAATAAATTCAAAAATAAACGATTGGGATTTTGATGCAGACTATGATTTGGTTGCCGGCGCTTCCGGTACAATACACGCAGCAGCTTCTATTATCCATTACGATAAACATAAAAAACCGCTTACAAAACCGAACGGATATTCGTTCACCAAAGGCGAATTTATTAAAATATTTGACAAAGTATTGAACAAAAAAACTCCGCTTGAGCGTCTTGGAATAAAAGGTCTTGAAATTAAAAGAGCCGACATTATACCGGCCGGACTAATAATCTTATCCGTAATTTTTGACCTTTTAAAAATCAATGGAATGATATTATCCGAAAATGCTTTGCGTTCGGGGATAGTTTATGACAGTACAATAAAAATGAGTAAGAAGAACGATAAAAACTAAAACACTTCAATAATTCTTTCACTCTCAGTATATTAACAATCAATTCTTGAGAAATTATTAAATGTTAAACATTAGAAATTTTTGTATAGTCGCACATATAGATCACGGTAAATCCACCATCGCGGATTGCCTTTTGGAAACAACGGGAACGGTCACGCAGCGTGAGGCTAAATCACAGGTATTGGACGATTTGGATTTGGAGCGCGAGAGAGGGATTACTATAAAATCCCACGCCATTCAGATGAAATATAAAACCGCTGACGGCGAAAATTATATTCTAAATCTTATCGATACTCCCGGACACGTCGATTTCAGCTACGAAGTTTCGCGTTCACTTGCAGCCTGCGAAGGTGCGGTACTTGTAGTTGATGCTTCGCAGGGAGTTGAAGCCCAGACAATCAGCAATTTATATTTGGCAATAGACGCCGGGCTGGAGATAATTCCCGTAATAAATAAAATCGATCTACCCAGCGCTGAAATTGATAAAGTAAAAGGACAGGTTATCGATTTAATCGGCTGCGACGAAGAAGAGATTCTTTTGGTTAGTGCAAAAGTTAAAACAGGCATCAACGAATTACTTGAAGAAATCGTAAAAAAAGTTCCGCCTCCAAAAGGCGATGAAAACGCTCCGCTTCAAGCACTTATTTTCGATTCCGTTTTTGATACTTACCGCGGGGCAATAGCTTACATCAGAATTTTTAACGGTAAATTAAATACAAACGATAAATTAAAATTATTTGCAACGGATAAAGAAATCGAAGCCGAGGAAGTAGGCGTGTTGGGAATGCAGAAAATTAAAACAAAAAGTTTAACAGCCGGAAATGTGGGGTATCTTATCTCCGGCGTTAAAGAAGTTCACGATACTAAAGTAGGCGACACCGTAACCCATTCAAAAAACGGAGCGGATGCACCGCTGCCCGGTTATAAAGAAGTAAAACCGATGGTCTTCAGCGGATTGTATCCTACCGATTCGGACGATTTTGAAGATTTGCGCGACGCACTCGATAAGTTCAGGTTGAACGATTCGGCACTTGTTTATCAGCCGGAAACCTCCGCCGCTTTGGGCTTTGGATTCAGATGCGGGTTCCTCGGACTTCTGCACATGGAAATTGTACAGGAAAGATTGTTGAGAGAATACAATCAATCAATTATTACAACATTACCCAATGTTGAATATATGGTTTACAATAAACAAGGTGAAAAAATTGTTGTCGACAACCCGGCGTTGATGCCGCCTGTTGGTGAGATTGATTACGTGGAAGAACCGTATATTAAAGCACAAATTGTTTGTCCCAGCGAATATATCGGCAACATAATGAAACTTGCGATGGATAAACGAGGCTTTTATAAAAACACAAATTATATAGACCCGACCCGTGCGGATCTTCAGTATGAATTTCCTTTATCCGAAATAATTTTTGATTTTTACGATAAATTAAAATCCACAACACGCGGTTATGCTTCATTCGATTATGAATATATGGGTTATCAAAAAGCGGATTTAATAAAACTTGATATTCTTTTGAATAGTGAACCGGTTGATGCTTTATCAATGATAATACATAAAGACAAAGCCTATGATTGGGGAAGGAAAGTTTGCTCAAAATTAAAAGAACTTATTCCACGACAAATGTTTGAAATTAATATTCAAGCGGCAATCGGTTCAAAAGTGATCTCCAAATCCGTTGTAAAAGCACTCCGCAAAAATGTGCTTGCAAAATGTTACGGCGGTGACATTACAAGAAAAAGGAAATTACTTGAAAAACAAAAAGAAGGCAAAAAAAGAATGAAGCAGGTGGGGAACGTAGAAATACCCCAGGAAGCTTTTCTTGCAGTTTTGCAATTGAATGATTGACGGAGCCGGTGATTCGCGGCAAAAATAATTTTCATTTTTTTAAAAATTTATGTATTACAAATAAATGCTGAAATTCATCAAAAGATCTTTACAGGTGCTTTTCATTCTATTATTGATTACCCTTGTTTTAAGGTCTTTCTTTATTGCCGCATATAAAATCCCTACCGGCTCGATGAAAAATACGCTGCTTCCCGGAGATTATTTAATAATAAGCAAAGCGGATTATAAATTAACCACACCGAGATACGTTCCTTTTACACAAATTGAAATTCCGCACATCACTTTATTAAACATCGGCAAGCCGAAATTATACGACGTAATTGTTTTTAACTTTCCGGAAAACAATTACGGTAATAAATCTATTAAAAACCTAAATCTTGTAAAAAGGATTGTCGGTTTACCGGGGGATACTTTGCAAATAATCAATCGAAATTTATATCTGAACTATAAAAGAATTGATCCGCCGTTAAATGTTTATTATTCCGATTCCAAAATACTTTCAAACGGAATAAGAGAAAACGGTATTTTCCCGCACAATAAAAATTGGAGCACCGATAATTACGGACCTTTAATAATACCCAAAAAAGGTGATGTGATTAAGCTTAATTTAAAAAATATAAGATACTGGAAGAGAGTTATTGAAAACGATACCGACGGTACAAGCGTTAGCGTGGAAGGGTCGGTAATAAATATAAACGGAAATCCCGTAAGAGAATATACTTTGAAACAAGATTATTACTTTGTAATGGGCGACAACAGGGAAAACAGTCTTGACAGCCGCTTCTGGGGATTTGTTCCCGAAAGCCACATTTTGGGAAAAGCTTTAATAATTTATTGGTCGGTTAATTTGGATACGACTTACAGCTCGTTAAAGGATTTTTATAACAATATAAGATTTAACAGAATATTACTGGGAATAAGATAAGAAAATGAATGATTGAATGGATGAATGATTGAATGGATGAAAGATTGTATGTTAAATTTGGTAGAACAAATGTGCGGTGGAAGAAAAATTAATTATA
>CAZAOG010000054.1:12588-17398 GCA_964486645.1 uncultured Ignavibacteriaceae bacterium
GATTGTATGTTAAATTTGGTAGAACAAATGTGCGGTGGAAGAAAAATTAATTATAAAAATATACTCTTTCCATCCATACGGCCATTTATCCATTATTCCCGATAAAAAATTTATAACTAAATTAGAAATGAATTTTTATTAGAAAATTAAGATTATAAAAAAATGAAAAAAATAATTTACCCGCAGCAGTCGGAATACATTTCGTCCTTTAAAAAACAAGAGGACGCTTTAACAAAAAAGATGGAAAGATTTGCACGAGAGAATAAAGTGCCTATTCTCTCTAAGGATTCTTCCAAATTTTTGGAGCAATTAATTATCCTAATCCGTCCCCAAAAAGTTCTGGAAATCGGTACGGCTATTGCATACTCCGCGATTAAAATAGGAAAGAATTTATCTTCCGCAGGCAAACTTTACACTATTGAAAAAAGCAGTGACAATATGAAAATTGCCGCAAGATTTATAAATGAAGCAAAATTGGTGAAGAAAATAAATTTGTTAAAAGGCGACGCACAGGAAATTATGCCCGAATTAAAAGTGAAATTTGATTTTATCTTTTTGGATGCCGACAAAGAAGATTATAAAAAATTATTTGAACTTTCTTTAAAGTTGCTTAAAAAAGGAGGTGTGATTTTTATTGATAACCTTCTTTGGCACGGTTACGCAGCTTCGGAAAAAATACCTAAAAAATATGCCGCTTCTACAAAACACATAAAAAGTTTTAATAAAATATTTATGAACACCCCTTCTCTCAATACAAGCATTTTACCGATTGGCGACGGTATTGGTTTGGGGATAAAAATAAAATAATTATGAACGTATTTGAAAATCTAACCCCGGAATCTTTATTAAGTGATATTGAGAACTTTTCAAAAATTTTACTGCCCAAAAAAAATGATTTACTTCTTGTTTTTACGGAAGGTTTAAAGACAGAAAATCTTCAGTCCTTTGACAGTCTTATTTTTACGGCCAAATATGTAAGGGGATTGAAAAGAGTACTTGAAAAAGGTGCAAGTCAGCCCGACGTAAATAACCTTGAAGTTATTAAAAAAGACTTATCCGAAAATATAACGGCGGTTGTAAATATTTTAAAACTGTTCAACTCAACCATGCCGGAAAAGAATAAAGAAAAATTTGAATATGATTATTTAAAGACGAACGAGGATTGTTTATCAAATTTAGATAATTTATTGATAGGTCTTGAATGGACAAAGATATATTCGAATGAGTTGAAAAGAGTGTGAATACTTAAAAATCCCTGCATTCCTCTGCGGTAAAATAATTTAAATTACCACGGAGTACACGAAGATTATTCCAAGAAAATCTTCTCTTCAATATTTATTTTTACCTCACCTTTCAGTTCATCGATTAATTTATCTTTAAATATTTCTATCTCATTTATCTTTACTAATATTTCAAACGTAACGTAATCCTTGTAATCGGTGTTAATTAATTTTACGTCATAATTATTTATCACGTGGTGGACGGAGCTTATTTTTGAAAAATTAACATTTGCAAAAATTTTATTGTAAAATATTTTTTCTACTTTTGTTACTTTTTGCAGCACTCCGAAAGCGGAGTTATAATACGCTTTTCCCAAGGGTCCCACGCCCAATTTTGTTCCCCCGAAATATCTGATTACAACAACCAAAGTATTTGTCAGTGAAAAATGGTCAATCGCATTTAAGATTCTCAAGCCTGCCGTTCCCGAAGGTTCACCGTCATCGGAATATTTTAAGTTTCCGTCAAAGAGCCGGTAAGCGTAGCAATGGTGTGTTGCGTCGTAATATTTTTTTCTAATGTCGCCCAATAACTTTGCGATTTCGGTATCGTTTGAGACGGGAAAACATTTTGCGATAAACTGAGAACCTTTTTCTTTCAGTTTTTCTTCCGTAAAACCGGCAATCGTTAATATTTTTTCCCTTTTTTCCATTTTAGCTGCTAAAATAAAGTTGCTTAAAAATTTGATTTTCAAATACTCTATAACTAATATAATTATTTAAATATTTAAACTTGGCAGCATATTGGAAAAGGATTCAATCTTAATAAAAGGTGCCCGCGAGCATAATCTAAAGAACATTGACGTAGAGATTCCGCGGGAGTCTCTAACGGTAATTACCGGATTATCGGGTTCGGGTAAATCTTCTTTGGCGTTCGATACAATTTATGCCGAAGGACAGCGGAGATACATTGAGTCGTTATCGGTTTATGCCCGTCAATTTTTGGATATGATGGAAAAACCGGATGTTGATTTGATTGAAGGTTTGAGCCCTTCGCTTTCAATCGAACAAAAATCCACTTCGGGTAATCCTCGTTCCACGGTTGGCACCGTAACGGAAATTTACGATTATCTGAGATTGCTTTACTCCAAAGTAGGCGAACCTTACTGCTATAATTGCGGCAATAAAATCACAAAACAAACCACTTCCCAAATTATCGATTCAATTATTTCATCCTTGCCAAAGAAAAAGATTACGGTACTTGCGCCCATTGTTAAAGGTAGAAAAGGACACTACAGGGAACTGTTCGAACAGATATTATCCGACGGATTCTTGAAAATAAGAGTTGACAACGAGATACAAGAAATTACTAAAGGGATGCAGGTAAACAGATACCAAATACACAACATTGAAATTGCCGTTGATAAAATTGTTGTCTCCGAAAAATCCAGAAGAAGATTAACGGACTCCGTAACAGTAGCATTAAATTACGGTAACGGCATTGCAATAGTAAATGACGGAAAAGAGGATTTTATTTTCAGCAGACATTTGGCTTGCTTGGAATGCGGAATTAGTTACAGGGAACTGGCTCCGAATTCATTTTCTTTTAATTCCCCTTATGGTTCGTGTAAACACTGCGAAGGTCTGGGTGAAACAAAGGACTTAAACTTACAGCTGATTATACCGGATTGGAATAAGTCAATTAATGAAGGCGGAATCACTGCAATCGGTAAACCGAGACCAATTTGGATATTTAATCAAATAGAAGCCGTTGCAAATAAATTCGACTTTACATTGGATACAAAACTTTCGGATTTAACGGAAGAGCAGAAAGACATTTTGCTTAACGGGACTAAAGAAAAAATATCCTTTTCATACTCTTACGGAAAAGGGAAACCTGTTGTATATTATCATAAATTTTCGGGTATATACAAATATTTAAAAAATTATTACGAAACCACTTCTTCAAATAATATAAGGGAGTGGGTCGAATCTTTTATGACAACAAACGTTTGTCCCGAATGCAACGGCGGAAGGTTAAACAAAGAATCTTTAGCGGTAAAATTTCAAAACAAAAACATTAGCCAAGTCACATCACTATCAATTTTAAAGACGAATGAGTTCTTCAAAAAAATAAAAATAACAGGCAATAGAGCAATTATTGCAAAGCCCATTATTTCCGAAATAAGAACAAGACTTGAGTTTTTACTTAATGTCGGCCTGGATTATTTGACGCTTAACCGTTCCGCGCGCACTCTTTCGGGCGGGGAATCTCAAAGGATAAGACTGGCTACGCAGATTGGAACTCAGCTTGCAGGTGTACTCTACGTTTTGGACGAACCGAGCATTGGTCTTCACCAAAACGATAATTTAAAATTGATTAAATCTTTGAAAAAATTAAGAGATTTAGGAAACACGGTTATTGTTGTGGAACACGACAGAGAAACAATTGAAAGCTCTGATTTTATGATAGATTTAGGTCCCGGTGCAGGAGAGCACGGTGGGAAAATCTGTGCCGTTGGCGAAACAAAACATCTTATAAAAAAACAAAACGGGATTGTCTCTCTAACGCTTGATTACCTTAAAAGGGAATCGAATATTAAGCTTCCTGAAAAAAGAAGAAGAGGAAATGGGAAATATATAAAACTCATTGGAGCCGAAGGAAATAATCTTAAAAAAGTGGATCTTAAAATACCTTTAAATACATTAACATTGGTTACGGGCGTAAGCGGATCGGGTAAATCTACTTTAATTAACGAGACGCTTGTTAAAATATTAATGAACAGAATATACAAATCGAAAGTAGTGCCCTTACCGTTTGAAAAAGTTGAAGGTATAGAAAACATTGACAAAATAATAGAAATTGATCAATCTCCCATAGGCAGAACGCCCCGATCGAATCCTGCTACGTACACCGGTGTGTTTACATTTATTAGAGATTTATACGCACAGCTTCCCGAATCTAAAATCAGGGGATACGCGCCGGGAAGATTCAGTTTTAACGTTACCGGCGGAAGGTGCGAAGACTGCAGCGGTGACGGACTTAAAAAAATTGAAATGAATTTTCTACCGAATGTATATGTTGAATGCGACAATTGTCACGGGAAAAGATACAACCGAGAAACGCTTGATGTTTTATTCAAAACAAAATCTATTGCCGATGTACTTGATATGCGGGTTGATGAAGCCCTCGATTTTTTTATCGATTTACCCCGCATTAAAAGGAAACTTCAGGCTATCCACGATGTCGGTTTGGGGTATATCAGACTCGGACAGCAGGCAACAACTTTATCCGGCGGCGAAGCGCAAAGAGTAAAACTTTCCACGGAACTCAGCAAAGTAAGTACCGGAAAAACAATGTATATCTTGGACGAACCTACAACAGGACTGCATTTTGAAGATGTAAGAATCCTCCTTAAAGTACTCAATAAATTAGTTGATTTAGGCAATACCGTTATTGTTATTGAGCACAACCTGGATGTAATTAAAATGGCGGATTGGATTGTGGACCTTGGACCTAAAGGCGGAGAATACGGAGGTGAAATTGTTGCCGAGGGAAGGCCGGAAAAGATCATTCAAAATCCGAATAGTTT
>CAZAOG010000055.1:0-16451 GCA_964486645.1 uncultured Ignavibacteriaceae bacterium
GTCGATTATTATTCCCTATAATGACAACCGCAACTATTATGGTTTCTCCAGGCTGCCGTAGTAATAATAAGTGCAGATTGAGCCGAATTTCTTAAACCGATAAGCGAATCGGTTACACGGCTTACTCTGTAAAAATGCTCGATTTCAATTTCCAAGTGCCGGAGTTCCCGTATCGCTCTGTCTAAACGCTTTGTTGAACGAATCAGTCCCACGTAATTCCACATAATATGTTTAATAACGTTCATATCCTGTTGTATGAGTGCCGGGTCGGGATCTTCAATACCGGTATCTGTCCATGGAAGTATACCGCGTTTGTTAAACCGGTTTAAATTATTAATGTTATTTAATATATCCTTGGCGGCTCTGTTTCCCCAGACAAGACCTTCTAACAAAGATGTACTGGCAAGCCGGTTTGCGCCGTGAAGTCCGTTACAAGCTACTTCCCCCACAGCGTAAAGATTTCGAATTGTAGTTTTTCCCCATTCATCGGTCCACACACCGCCGCAAAAATAATGGGCGGAAGGTACTACCGGTATTATGTCCTGTGTTATATCTACCCCGTTTTCCAAACATTTTCCGTAGATGTTCGGGAACAATTTTTTGATTTTATTTTTTGATAAATAAGAACGGAGGTCTATATAAACATTTGAAATACTTTCGGTTAACATTTCATTTAAGATGCTTCGCGCAACAATATCCCTTGGAGCCAAATCCTTCCATTCCGGTGAATACTTTTCCATAAATGTCTCGCCGTTTTTATTAACCAATTTTCCGCCCGCACCTCTTACCGCTTCCGATATTAAGAACAACGGTCCGTTTTCTTTATAAAATGTTGTGGGATGAAATTGAATATATTCCGCATTTATTATACGTGTTCTGGCTCTGCTTGCCATAGCCAAACCGTCTCCCCTTGCACCTTTCGGATTAGTAGTGCGTAAAAATATCTGTCCTATACCGCCGGTTGCCAAAACGGTTTTTTGTGCAATGGCGCGTATAACTTTTTTTGTTTCGTTATCAAAAACGTAAGCCCCGCAGCACTCTTCCTCAAGGTAAACTTTCTTTTTATCTTTAGCGTGACGGGAAAGTGTTAACAAATCAATTGCAGTATGATTTGCCAGAATTTTAACTTTAGGATGTTCTTTTAAAACATTTATCAAACTTGTTTCAATCGCTCTGCCGGTAGCATCTTTGGAATGGATTATCCTCGGAATGGAATGCCCGCCTTCCAGCGATAATGAAAACCGTCCGTTTTTATCTTTGTCAAAAGAAGTGTTTAACCTCTTAATTAAAATATCTTCAATTAGTTTAGGTCCTTCTTCAGCCAAAATATACGCTGATTTTTCATTATTTAAATTTGCTCCGGCTAAAATTATTTCTTTAGCAAGCAGTTCGGGAGAGTCGCCTTTGCCTTTATAAATAATTCCGCCTTGGGCATACTTGGTATTGGAATCGGCGGGGTCTTTGGACCGCGTGACCAATAAAACCTGAAGCCCCGCATCGGCAAGCTGTAAAGCCGTAATGCCGCCGGCAATGCCTGAACCTATAACTAAAACGTCTGAACTATACATAAATTTATATTAAGAAATTTCTATCATTCTTTGAACGGCTTTTAAAGCGCGTAAACGAATATCTTCCGGTACTTCAATTTTATATTTTAGATGCGTCAACGCATACAGTGTATCTTCAAGCGTAATTTGATTCATATACGGACAGCGAACGCTGCATAGTCTTAATATATCCTTATCCGGATTAGCAGCTATAATGTTGTCCCCCATAGAACATTCGGTTAATAATAATATTTTGCCGTCTTTTAATTTTTCCACATACTTTATCATCGCCGTGGTGCTGCCCGAAAAATCGGATGCTTCCACAACTTCGGGTGAGCACTCGGGATGAGCTAAAACCACCACATCTGAAAATTGTTTGCGAACATCGTTAATGTCTTCTACGGAAAATTTTTCGTGTACTTCGCATCTGCCTTTCCATCCGATCATTTGATAATCAAGAATATTGCCGCCGTTATTTTCAGGTTCAGCACCCGGTAGGATTTGCGGAAAAACAATATGCTTACCTGTTTCCCGCGCTACGTTCTTTGCTAAAAATTCATCCGGAAGAAAAATTACCGTTTCCGTATTTAATGAATTTACAACCGAAACCGCGTTGCTTGATGTGCAGCAAATATCGGATTCAGCCTTAACATCCGCATAAGTATTCACGTAGGTTACAACCGGAACCCCGGGGTAAAGTTCTTTTAACCGTCGAACATCGGCAGCGGTAATACTTTCGGCAAGCGAGCATCCCGCTTTTTCCGAAGGTAACAGTACCGTTTTACCGGGATTGATAATTTTTGCGGTTTCCGCCATAAACTTAACACCGCAGAAAACAATTATATCGTTGTCCACTTCGGCAGCCTTGCGACTTAATTCCAAAGAATCTCCTTTTATATCGGGGATTGTGTAAAAAAGGGCGGGCTCCATATAATTATGCCCAAGAATTATTGCATTCCTTTCTTTTTTAAGATTGTTGATCTTATAAACAAGTTCGGCTTTATATTTTAATTCTATTTCGGGAACAATTCCCTTCAGTGCTTTCTCCATTGAATTGTAAATACTATTGATATCCATTTTTAACTTCTCTCTTTAAATTTATTGTCTAAAATAAAACTAATATCCAGAGCTTTGGCAGAATGAGTTAACATACCCACCGAAATATAATCAACGCCGGTTTCGGCATATTTTTTCACATTAGTCAGAGTTATGTTACCCGAAACTTCCAAAGGAATTTTTCGATTTACCAACTTTACGGCTCTTTTAATTTCAGATGGTTTCATATTATCCAGCAGCACCCTGTCGCAGCCTACCTTCATTACTTCTTTTAATTGTGTTAAATTTTGAACTTCTACTATTATTTTTAAATCCGGTTTTTTAAATTGCAAGCAGTTTTCCAACGCATTTTTAACACCGCCCGAAGCCGTAATGTGATTTTCTTTTATCAGGATACAATCAAACAAACCGAATCTATGATTTGTACCGCCCCCTATTTTAACAGCCCATTTGTCAAGTATTCTTAATCCGGGAAGCGTTTTGCGGGTATCCAAAATAACGGCTTTCGTCCCTTTAACAGATCGGACAAATTCGTAAGTAAGACTTGCAATACCCGACATTCTTTGCAGAAAATTTAACGCTGTTCTTTCACCTGCAAGTATGGAGCGTGCTCTTCCTTTTATGCCCGCTATTTTTTTTCCTTCATTATAATATTTGCCATCTTTTGCCTGACAGGTAATTGTTAGCGAAGGATCAATTTGATTAAATACTTCCTTTAATATTTCAAGACCTGCAATAACTCCGTTTTGTTTTAAAATAAAACTACCTGACCAAATAGTTTTATCTTCAATAGTAAGGTTGCTTGTAATATCGCCGGACCCAACATCTTCTTCAATTGCTCTTCTTATTAGAGCAATTATTTCTGATTTATTTACATACCAAGGTTTTTTCAACGCTTTATTATCTCCGCCGGCGTGAAATCAAAAAAATTAATAAAAATTATACAAACTGAAATTTAGTTATACTTATTATTAATATTAAATGTTCTGCAAAAAATTTTTGTTGTCTAATTTATAATTATTAGTTAAGTTAATTTTCAATCCTTTTTAATTGATTAAATATAATTATGAATTTTTATGACAAAGTAATTTTAATAACGGGTGCTTCAAGCGGAATAGGCAGGGAACTTGCTCTAAGATTAGCTAAAGAAAAATGCAAATTGGCTTTAATTGCCCGCAGGGTAGAACTTTTAGATGAATTAAGAGAACAAGTTGAAAATTACGGCTCGGAGCTGTTAACAATAAAATGCGACGTAACAAAAAAAGACGAAGTAAAAAAAGCCGTCGGTTTAACATCGGAAAAATTTAATCGAATTGACGGCGCTGTTTTAAATTCCGGTATTGGTCTTAAACAATCATTTGCTGATTTCGACTCGTCAATCGGCGAGAGGACATTTGCCGTAAATTACTTTGGAATTGTTTATTTCCTCAACGAACTGCTGCCGATAATGAAGGAACGGAAATCCGGGTTTATTGCAGGCATTTCCAGTCTTGCCGATACCCGCGGATTTCCTGTCAGCGGATTTTACTGCTCCAGCAAAGCCGCTGTAACATCACTGTTGGAAAGCTTAAAGGCGGAATATAAACCTTTCAATGTGAAAATTATTTCTGTACATCCCGGATTTATCAAAACGCCGATGACTGATAAAAATGATTTTCCCATGCCATATCTTATGGAGGCGGATAAAGCGGTGGAGATAATTTTTAACGGACTTAAAAAAGAAAAGAAAGTAATTCGTTTCCCTTGGCAGATGGCTTTATTAACCGGCTTCTTAAGGAGAATGCCGGATTCCTGGTTCCAAAAAATTGCGGATAAAGAAGTAAAAAAATAATCTTATATAATTTTTTTAATTCGGGGTATGAAAAAGGAAATAATTTTTTCAGTAATTCTGCTATTTACCGTTAATTTATTACCGCAAACCGACACTTCACTTACATTTAACGAAGTGATGTTCAAAACAAACAGCGGGACCAATAGTGAATTTATAGAACTTTATAACACCTCTTCAACCGACACTATTGACTTAAATAATTTCAAAATTAAATATTACACTTCCTCCGCAGACGTAATTGTATCTGCCGGTTTCGGGACATTACTGCCGCCAAAAAGTTACGCCGTAATTTTTGAAGGAGATTATGACTTATCGACAGGGATTTACAACGGGCTTGTGCCGGCTTCCGCTTTAATTTTAAAGTTAAATAATAACGCTTTCGGCTCTTCGGGTATGTCAAACTCCGGCAGCAGACAATTGATTTTAATGAATTCGGCAGGCGATACGTTGGAGGTTTACACTTACTCGGCAAACAATCCAAAAAACATTTCGGATGAAAAGATTGAGACAAACAAGAACAATTCCGGCGCTAATTGGACCAACTCCATTCAGGTATACGGAACGCCGGGATTCAGAAATTCCGTTACTCCGCTAAATTTTGATTTGGTACTGTCTTCAATATTAATCTCTCCTCCCATTATTCTTGAAGGAAATAACATAAACATAACCGCGACCGTAAAAAATGCAGGTTCACAAATAACGGGCGGTTATTCAATTGAAATATTTAATGATACTAATTTTGATTCGGCAGGAACAGCTTCCGAAAAAATTTTCGCTCAATCGTTTCCCGGTTTAGCAGTTAATGATTCGCTCTCCGTAAGTACAACAATTACAAATTCATCGGCGGGTAAAATCAATTTAATCGCTAAAGTGATTTTTGCAGATGACGAAGACACTACCAATAACACAAAATATACATCGGTAAAAGTTTTTCCTGTTCTCCATCAATTTAACGACATAGTTATAAATGAAATTATGTACGCACCGCTTGCTGGTCAAACGGAATGGGTGGAAATTTACAACAGGACGGATTCGTCTGTTAATTTAAATGGATGGAGATTCGGGGATAACTCAACAGCCGTAATTTTCACAAACACGGATGTCAACATTCCGGAGAGTTCTTTTGTTGTACTCGGCAAAGACTCGAGCATTTTAAACAACTACAGCATTCCGGTTCCATTGGTTGTATTTGACAACATGCCTTCTCTTAACAACAACGGAGATGCCGTAGTAATAAAAGACTCACTCGGTTTATTGATTGACAGTCTTACTTATAATTCCGTTTGGGGAGGAAGCAGCGGAAATTCGCTTGAGAGAATTGATGTTGACGGTCCGTCGACAGACCGGAACAATTGGGGAAATTCAATAAACAGCAGCGGTGCTACACCCGGAATTAAAAATTCTTTAACACCTTTCGACAATGATTTATCTATTACCTTCTTTACTCATTCACCGAAATTATTGATTGAAGGAAACAATGTTAATCTATCAATTACTGTAAAAAATATAGGGAAAAATACAGCGTCTTCATTTACATTCAATTTGTATAACGATGCTAACTTTGATAACAGCGGCTCCGTAAACGAAAAATTCTTTACTCATAATTATTCCAATCTTGCAAAATCGGACTCAATAAATATCAGCTTTGCGATGGACTCCCTTTCCGCCGGTAATTACAATATTATTGCAGAAATCAGTTTTACATCGGACAACGATACATCAAATAACAAAAGTACCGACGGCTTTAAAGTTATAAGCGAACCCAACACTTTTAATAACATAATTATAAATGAATTAATGTACGCTCCGTTGACCTTACAAAGCGAATGGATTGAAATTTACAACAGGAGTGATTCGTCAATAAATATAAAGAATTGGACGGTTTCAGATAATAATTCTTCGACAATCATAACCGACAATGATTTTGTTTTAAGTCCTAAAACTTTTGCCGTATTAAGCACTGACTCTACTCTGTTAATAAAATTCAAGAACCAAATTAATTTGCTGGTTGTCTCCGGTTTACCGTCACTAAATAACAGCGGTGATGCGGTTGTAATTCACGATTCGTTGGGTTTGCTGATCGACAGCTTAAGTTATCTTTCATCTTGGGGTGGAGAAAACGGAAAGTCTTTGGAGAGAATAGAGCCGAATGCAAGTTCTGTTTTGCAGAGCAATTGGGGTACATCGGTAAATCCTGCGGGAGCAACACCGGGAGAGATAAATTCGCTCACACAAAAAGATTTTAACATCGGTGTAACGGACATAATATTTAATCCCGACAAACCTTTCAAGGGTGATAATGTAAAAATATCGACAATTATAAATAACAGCGGAAAAAATGCCGTTCAATACTCTCTTCAATTATATGAAATGACAAATACGGATATATTTCCCGGCATACTTGTGGAAACAAAAACAAACTTGTCCGTAAATCCCGGAGAAGACAACACCGAATCGTTTAACTTTCAAATAACAAATTTGCAGAATGATAGAGTGTTTGTGGTTAAAGCGGTTTCGGCAACAGACCGGGACACAACTGATAACACAAAACAAAAAACTATTGCTCCTGGTTATCGGCAGTCTACAATTGTCATCAACGAAATTATGTACTCACCGGTTGGAGGAGAGCCCGAATGGGTTGAGTTATACAACACTTCCGCCGACCCGATAAATCTTGTTCGATGGAGTTTAACTGACCGTTTTGCAACGCCGGTATCGGTTTTTATAAATTCAGACGTATTCATTCCCCCAAAATCATATTTGGTGATTGCAAGGGATTCAAGTATTTTTAATTTCCACAAAGCAATTCCATCAAAATTGGTAATATTGAATTTACCGGGACTGAACAACAATGCGGACGGTGTTGTTTTAAAAGATGACAGAAATTTGATGATCGATTCCGTTCTTTATAGCAATGGCTGGGGTGGTACGAACGGGTTTTCGTTGGAAAGAAAAGATATATCCGTTGAAAGTAATTTGCCGGGTAATTGGGCGTCATCTACCGATAACGAAATGAGCACGCCCGGAAGAATAAACAGCATATCGGACAGAAATTTTGATTTAAAAGCAGTTAAGATTTCTTTCAACCCTCAATTTCCGGTAGACGGCGATAATGTTACGCCTTCTTTAATGGTTGTAAACAAGGGACAATCGAATGCGAATAATTTTTCGGTTCAATTTTTTGTTGACTCCAATTCGGATAATATCCCGGATCAATTACTATCTACGGAAACAGAGTTAAATTTAGGGGGTTTTGATTCGGCATATATAAACTCTTCCGCCGATATAAAAAACTTGCAGGGAAAAGTTTTGGCCGGCGCTAATATTTTATTTTATCAAGACGAAGACACGCTGAACAATTATACGGAAGCATTTATTCAGCCCGGTTTTGCCCATAATTCATTAATCATAAATGAAGTTATGTTTGCACCGTTTTCGGGTCAGCCGGAATGGATTGAGTTAATAAATAATTCGGATGAACGGATTAACCTTAAGAATTGGTCAGTAAGCGATGTACTGCCTTCGCCTACTAAAAATTTTATTTCAAATTCCGATTTGATTATTAACCCCGCCGAATACATAATTCTCACAAAAGATTCATCATTCTTCGGCTTTTATCCGAATGTAACTTCCGCGGTAAAACTTGTAAACTTCGGTTCTCTCGGCAACACTACCGACGGAATAATCATTTACGACTTCAGAGACGCCGAAATTGACAGTTTGTTTTATTCATCGAAATGGGGAGGAAGTAAAGGGTTTTCGTTAGAGAGAATTTCTTCGGATAAGCCGACAAACGACAGCACAAATTGGACAACCTCTTTAAGCGTAAATCATTCCACGCCCGGAAGTGTAAACTCGATAAAAAATATCAAGGGAGGTACAAAAGGTGAATTGGTAATTAACGAGATAATGTACAATCCCGGTGCAGGCAACAACGAGTTTATTGAATTTTACAACAAAAGTTCCGGCGATGTGAACGTCGGCGGCTGGAAAATTTCCGATGAAAACGGTAATAGTTTAACGCTTTCTCAAACAAGTATGTTAATTCAACCCGGAAGTTATTTTTTGCTTGCCGCCGATTCTTCTGTTATTGAAAATTACGGCTTGTCGGGAAATAATCTATCCGTTTTAAACATATCGTCACTCGGATTATCCAACTCAGGTGAATTGATTCATCTAACCGATTTTTTCGGCAGCACTGTCGATTCGGTTTATTATTCGGACAAATGGAACAACGAGAATTTTACCGACACAAAAAACAAATCACTTGAAAGAATAAATCCGACCATTGACGGAAACGACAAAAACAATTGGAGTACATCGGTAAATTCATCAGGCGCAACCCCGGGAAAGAAGAACAGTATCTTTACAGAGAAATTACGTACACAATCAAATATTTCAATTTCACCGAACCCGTTTTCTCCGGATAATGACGGGTTCGAGGATTTTACAATTATATCTTATAATTTAACTCAGCCGATTGCGCAAGTGAAAATTAAAATATATGACGGAAAAGGAAGGTTGGTGAGAACATTGGAAAATAATCTTGCCTCCGGTTCAAGCGGTTCGATTATTTTTGACGGACTTGATGAAGAAAAAAATCCCCTGCGAATGGGTATTTATATTGTTTATCTTGAAGCGTTCAACAAAAACTCCGGAACAGTGGAAGCATTAAAAGCGGCTTTGGTCGTGGCAAGAAAGTTTAATTAAAATTAACAAAAGAAGTAATTGTACTTGTTGTGAATAATAAAATACGAAGGAAATAGAACACGGATTTCGCGGATTCTGCTGATTAACGCGGATGCAAAATCCGCGAAAATCCGATTCATCCGCGAGATTCGCGCTTGCCTGTCGGCAAACAGGTTCTATTTTCCTCAATATGCAAAATAATATCTTCCACCTGAATTCCTAAAATTTTAAATAAATTTGGAAATAAAAATTAATTAAACTAACTTTAACGCACCAAAATTTTAAAACTATGAATTTATTACAATTACATCATCACCACCATCATACTTGCTCTCAGGCGAGATGGTAATGATATGTAATTTTTAAAATATCTATTTCATAACCCGTCTGAGTAAATCGACGGGTTTTTTTTATCCTGCCCTTCGGTTTACTCGACAAAAAATTAAAGAGAAGAACATGAGTAAACTAAAATTAGCAATCCAAAAATCCGGTAGACTTCAGGAAGGTTCAATCAAATTACTGAAGGACTGCGGTATCGTTATTGAAAACGGTATCGATAAACTGAAAGTTAATGCAAAGAACTTTCCGTTGGAGGTATTTTACCTGAGGAACAACGACATTCCGCAATTTCTTGAGGACGGTGTAGTTGATGCGGCAATAATCGGGGAGAATACATTAATTGAGAAAAATAAAGATTCTGATATTGTCGCTAAACTCGGATTTTCAAAGTGTAAGCTTGTGCTGGCTGTTCCTAAAAACAATAGTTTTAACGATATTTCCTGGTTGGAAGGTAAAAAAATCGCTACCTCGTACCCGAATTCTCTAAAAACTTTTCTGGTGAAAAATAATATTAACTCGGATATTCACGAAATATCAGGTTCCGTGGAAATCGCACCGGGAATAGGTATGGCGGATGCAATTTGCGATTTGGTTAGTTCCGGAAGTACGCTTTTTAAAAACGGATTAAAGGAAGTAAAAACCATATTAACGTCGGAAGCATGCCTGACTAAGAACGTAAATATCGATTTTGAAATTGAAAAAATATTAAACCGGTTGTTATTCAGAATAGAGTCGGTTTTAAAAGCAAAGCGCTCCAAGTATGTTTTGATGAACGTACCGAACGATAAAATCAAACAGGTCAGTAATATTCTCCCTGTATTAAAAAGTCCTACCGTTTTGCCCCTTGCAATAAAGGGCTGGAGTTCTCTGCACTCCGTAATTAACGAAGATGAATTTTGGATGGTAATAGACAAGCTTAAAGAAGCCGGTGCCGAAGACATTTTAATAATTCCGATTGAAAAGATGGTGAAGTAAACAATTATGCAAAAAATAATTAATCCCAAAAGAATAATTTGGCGGAAGCTTACAACACGTCCCAATATTAACTTAAAAGAATTGGATGATACGGTCAATAAAGTGTTCAATGCGGTAAAGGAAAACGGAGACGAGGCTTTGAAAAAGTATACGTTGCTTTATGATAAAGCCGCTATTAATGATTTTAGAATATATGATGACGAGCTTATCGAATCCGAAAAAAAATTATCCGCCGATTTGAAGGATGCGATTAATCTTGCAAAAAATAATATCGAAAAATTTCATCTTTCTCAAAAAACAAGTAAAGAAATAATTGAAACTGCAAACGGAGTAGAGTGCTGGCAGGAAAGCAGACCGATTGAAAAAGTAGGACTTTACATTCCCGGAGGTTCCGCTCCTCTGTTTTCAACCGTTTTAATGTTGGGTATTCCTGCCGTCATTGCGGGCTGTAAAGAAATAGTTCTCTGCACTCCTCCGAATAAAAACGGGGACATTCACCCGGCAATTCTATACACGGCAAACTTAATCGGAATTAAAAATGTTTTTAAAGTCGGAGGAATTCAGGCAATTTCAGCAATGACATTCGGTACGGAAACGGTTCCTGAGGTTTACAAAATATTCGGTCCCGGCAACCGGTTTGTAACCGCAGCCAAACAATCCGCTTCTATACTTGGCGTAGCAATTGATATGCCTGCCGGTCCATCCGAATTATTACTGTTAGCTGATAAAAGTGCAAACCCTTCTTTTGCGGCAGCCGATTTGCTTTCTCAAGCCGAACACGGAAAGGACAGTCAGGTGATTTGTATTGTAAATAATTTAGAATTGATGGATGCTATTGAAAACGAAGTAGAAAAACAATTGAACGAACTGCCGCGGAAAGATATTGCCGAAGCGTCGATCCAAAATTCCAAATTAATTTATTTTGATGAGAAAAAAGATATAATTGATTTTATAAATGAATACGCCCCCGAACATTTTATTTTATCCGTTCAAAAAGAAGACGAAAATTATTACATAGAAAATTTGAATAATGCAGGCTCAGTATTTATCGGTAAATATACGCCGGAAAGTGCGGGCGATTATGCATCGGGTACCAACCATACTCTGCCGACAAACGGATTTGCAAAAACTTACGGCGGAATAAATCTCGATTCTTTTACTAAAAGAATTTCTTTTCAAAGAATATCAAAAGAAGGAATCAATAATATCGGTTCCGCAGTAGAAACAATGGCTGAAGCGGAAGGTCTGCAAGCCCACAAAAACGCCGTAACAATTAGATTAAAAAGTATTAAAGATGAAACAAATTAAAAATTTACTCAGAGAAAATATTAAAACGTTAGTTAAGTATTCTTCGGCAAGAGAGGAATATTCTGATAACGCCGCTGTTTTTTTAGACGCCAATGAAAACCCCTTTAACAACGGGTTGAACCGCTACCCGGATCCGCTGCAAAGGGAATTAAAAAAACAAATCGGGCGAATAAAAGGAATTCCGCCCAAAAACATACTGCTCGGAAACGGCAGCGACGAGGTGTTGGATATTGTCATCAGGGCTTTTTGTGAGCCGGGCAAAGATAATATAATAATAACACCGCCTACTTACGGAATGTATAAAGTTTTTGCGGATATAAATAATGTAGAAGTGCGTAAGGCTTTTTTAAAAAAGGATTTCAATTTAAATGTTGAAAAAATTGAAAAATTGAAAGACGAAAACACGAAATTAATTATTCTGTGTTCGCCGAATAATCCCACGGGAAACAGTTTTAATAAAAAAGATATTGAATATCTGTTGAAAAAATTAAATTGTGCTGTGTTGATTGACGAAGCCTATATAGATTTTTCCGATGAGGAAAGCCGGATAAAAGTTTTGGGTGAATATCCCAATCTTATTGTTTCTCAAACTCTTTCCAAAGCTTGGGGATTGGCAGCCGTAAGACTCGGTATTTGTTTTGCTTCCGCATATTTAATTTCCGTATTCAATAAAATTAAAGCACCCTACAATGTAAATATATTGAGCCAGCAAAAAGCGATGGATATGCTCTCTAACATCGAAATGTTTAATAATAATTTAATAAAAATTAAAAGAGAAAAAATAAAACTGAAAGAAAAATTGATAACGCTGCCGTTTGTGGAAAAGGTGTTTCCTTCAGACGCTAACTTTTTGTTGATTAAAGTTTCAAATGCGGAGAAAATCTATGAGTATCTGATCAACAACGGAATTGTAGTCCGCGACCGCTCAAAAATGTACGGCTGCAAAAATTGTTTGCGGATTTCCATCGGTACACTTGAAGAAAATAAAAAATTAATTTCAACAATGAAAAAATATAAATTATGAAAAAAGTATTATTTATCGACCGTGACGGAACCCTTGTTATTGAACCGCCGGAGACTTATCAATTGGACAGTCTCGAAAAATTGGAGTTTTATCCTTTCGTGTTTCAGTACCTTTCAAAAATTGTAAACGAGTTTGATTACGAACTTGTTATGGTAACCAATCAAGACGGATTGGGCACCGAATCATTTCCGGAAGAAGATTTTTTGCCGGTTCAAAATAAAATTATTAAGGCTTTCAAAAATGAAGGAATCCTGTTTTCAAATATCTTAATCGATAAATCCCTGCCTGAGGATAATGCCCCGACACGAAAGCCGAAAACGGGAATGCTTGCAGCGTACATTCACGGAAATTACGACCTAACAAATTCCTTTGTAATCGGCGACAGGTTAACCGACATGCAATTAGCCCGGAACCTCGGAACAAAAGGCATCCTTATTGCCGGTAGTAACTCGGATGGCTTTGATGAAAACGTAGTGGTTTTACGTACCGAAAGCTGGAAAGAAATTTATGAATTTTTAAAACTCGGAAACCGGAAGGCTGTTGTAGAAAGAAAAACCAAAGAGACGGAAGTCCTTATTAAAATCGATTTAAATGGGAACGGTAAATCGACTATAAAAACAGGAATCGGATTTTTCAATCACATGCTGGAACAGGTAAGCAAACATGGTTTAATTGATTTGGAAATTGATGTAAAAGGCGATTTGGATGTTGATGAGCACCACACAATTGAAGATACCGCTATCGCACTCGGTACTGCTTTTAAAAAAGCAGTCGGTAGTAAATTGGGAATAGAACGTTTCGGCTTTTGTCTGCCGATGGACGACTGCCTGGCTCAAGCCGTTATTGATTTCGGCGGTAGGAATTGGATTGAATGGGATGTTGAATTTAAAAGAGAAATGATAGGTGGAATTCCGACTGAAATGTTCTTCCATTTTTTTAAATCCTTCACCGATTCAGCCGGGTGCAATCTTAACATAAAAGCTTACGGCACAAACGAACACCACAAAATTGAAGCCGTTTTCAAAGTGTTCGGAAAAGCTATTAAAATGGCAATAAAACAGGATAAAGAAAAAATGATTCTGCCGACAACAAAAAGGATGCTGTGATGAAAGAAGTTGTAATAATTGATTACGGAGCAGGCAATGTTCAATCGGTGCGTTTTGCACTTGAAAGATTGGGAGTAAAAGCGCGGTTGAGTAAAAATCATAAAATTATAGAAACAGCCGAAAGAATAATTTTCCCGGGGGTCGGTGAAGCCGGAAGCGCGATGGCCGACATAAAAAAACACGGGCTTGAAAAAATAATTCCGCAATTAAAACAGCCGGTATTGGGAATTTGTCTCGGTATGCAATTGATGTGCAGTTACTCGGAAGAAAGCAGCACAACCTGTTTGGATATTTTTCCTTTAAAAGTGAAAAAGTTTAATGTTGAATTAAAAATTCCCCAGATGGGCTGGAATGAAATTAATAATTTACAAACAAGATTGTTCAATAATGTAGATGAAAAAAGTTACGTGTATTTTGCCAACAGTTACTGTGTGGAAACTTCGGAATATACTATCGCCGAAACCGAGTACGGCGGCATATTTTCTTCCGCATTGAACAAAGATAATTTTTATGCATGCCAATTTCACCCGGAAAAAAGCAGTGATGTTGGCGAAAGGATTTTAAAAAACTTTTTAGAATTATGATACGAATAATACCTGCAATAGATATAATCGAAGGGAAATGCATCCGTTTAACTCAAGGTGATTACGGAAGCAAAGTAATTTACAACGAAAACCCCCTTGAAGTTGCAAAGCAATTTGAGGACAACGGAATTCAATATCTTCACTTGGTTGATTTGGACGGTGCAAAAGCCAAAAAAATTATTAACCGGAAAGTACTGGAAGAGATCGCTGCAAAAACAAAATTGAAAATAGATTTCGGCGGCGGCATTAGAACCGACAAAGATATAAAAATTGCTTTTGATTGCGGTGCAAAACAAGTTACGGGGGGAAGCGTTGCGGTAAAAAATAAAGAGTTGTTTCTCTCCTGGTTGAGAAAGTTCGGTGCGGAGAAAATTATTTTGGGGACTGACGTAAAGGAAGAAACGGTTGCAATTAACGGCTGGTACGAAAACACTAAAATAAATGTTTTCTCTTTCATTGAAAGTTATCAAAAGCTTGGTGTTCAATCCGTCATCTGCACGGACATTAACAGGGACGGACTTTTACAAGGCGCCGCGATAAATTTGTATAAAAAAATTACGGATAGATTTACCGGTATAAAATTAATTGCAAGCGGGGGAATTAGTTCGATAGATGAAATCGATGAATTGATAAAATTGGATTTGGACGGTGTAATAATCGGTAAAGCCATTTACGAAAATAAAATATCTCTCAAGGAGTTAAGAAAATATGCTGGTTAGAAGAATAATTCCCTGCTTGGATATTAAAGACGGAAGGACCGTTAAGGGAACAAAATTTGTAAATTTACGGGATGCGGGCGACCCTGTAGAACTTGCCGAATATTACTCGCACAACGGCGCGGATGAATTGGTTTTTCTTGATATTACGGCAAGCAAAGAAAAACGAAAAACGTTGGCGGAATTAGTGGAAAAAGTTGCCCGCAAGGTTAGTATTCCCTTTACGGTGGGCGGGGGAATTTCTTCGGTTGAAGATGTTAGCATTTTACTTAAATCCGGCGCCGACAAAGTTTCCGTAAATTCGCAGGCGGTACGCAATCCGGATTTGATAAATGAACTCGCCGATAAATTCGGTAATCAATGTATTGTTGTTGCCGTTGATGCGAAACAAATCGACGGGTTTTGGAAGGTTCATTTACTCGGGGGAAAGATACCCGTTAATTTGGATTTGTTCGATTGGGTAAAAGAAGCCGAAGAAAGAGGTGCGGGTGAAATACTTTTTACGTCAATGGACCACGACGGCACAAAAAACGGTTTTGCCAATGATGCAATATCAAGGATTTCGGAAATATCAAAACTGCCGGTAATTGCATCGGGAGGAGCAGGCAGCATACAACATTTTGTTGATGCTTTTAAATTAGGAAAAGCCGACGCGGCTTTGGCTGCAAGTGTTTTTCATTTTAAAGAAATCGATATAAATAAACTAAAACAAAAATTATACGAACAAAATATCAGAGTCAGATTATGAAAATTGATTTTAACAAACAGGGCGGATTGGTTCCGGCAATTATACAGGATGCCGAGACAAAAACCGTGCTGATGCTCGGTTATATGAACGAGGAAGCGTACAAGAAAACAATTGAGACAAAAAAAGTTACGTTTTACAGCAGAAGCAAAAAAAGGCTTTGGACCAAAGGAGAAACCAGCGGTAATTTTCTTGAACTGATTGACATCAAAATTGATTGTGATAATGATACCCTGTTGGTTTTTGTCAAACCGCTTGGGACTGTTTGTCACACGGGAAATGAAACCTGCTGGAACGAAAGTAATGAAAGCGGGTTTGGTTTTTTATCGACGCTTGAATCGGTAATTAAAGACAGGAAAGAAAATCCCAATAAGGAATCATATACGAGTTCACTGTTTGAAAAAGGAATAAACAAAATCGCACAAAAAGTAGGGGAAGAAGCAGTGGAGGTTGTGATAGAAGCAAAGGATGAAAACACGGAACTTTTTATAAACGAATCCGCGGATTTATTGTTTCATTTTTTGGTGCTGC
>CAZAOG010000056.1:0-13048 GCA_964486645.1 uncultured Ignavibacteriaceae bacterium
TTAGCCTTTATTTCTTACTAAAATCATTTATATAACATATCCGCAAAACATGTAAATCATCATAAGTAACGGTTTCTTTAAGTTCATCAAACACAGGTCTCAGATAATCAGTTTCCAATTTATCAAAGGCTCTAAAAACATCTTTTTGTTTTTCTTCATTTTAGTTCCTTTAGTTGTTTTTTATCAACTTTTTATCAATTATTTCACTTTATATAACCGGTTAAAAAACAATGGTTTATGAGTATTTATCCGTTTTTTATTGATATTTTTTTGATATTTTATCAATTATTTCATGTGTTTTACTTGATAAAATATTTTGTGCCTTTTTTATTTCCAATTTTATTTATTGATCCTTCATTTATCATATCGTCAAGTTTATTTTTTACGGTATGTTTGTTTATTTCTATTCCTATTCTTTTGTGTATTTCGCTTATCGAACTGTTCGGATAATCTTTTAAATCTGCTAAAATTAATTCTTTTAACCTGTATGGCTCTATTCTTTTCAAATTGGTTTTCGCTTTAAAATCGGTTAATCTTAGAAAATCAGGATTAACATAATACATTGTCCCTTTTGTTTTCCCTTTTGACAGAACAAGTTTATAATCAATCAGTTTTCCCAACCAATAAGAAAGTCCGTTCGGTCTGGTAATATTTAGCAAATCAGATAATTCCAATGCAGAAACAGTTCCTTTTTGAGCTATAAGTCCCAACGATATTATTTCTTTTTGTTTTAAATAATATTCTTCCGAAGCATTCTGCATAATTTGTAAAACTTCGTTGTTGATAATATTTTTATAAATAATTACGATAACACGGTCGTCGCCTTCCATAACAACCGGTGGTTTTTTGGCATTGGACAAAAGAATTTCGTAAATTTTATCGTAACCGCTTCCTTCTTTCTCCATTAGACGCAAATCGTAAAATAATTTTGCAAGAAGTCTGTTTCTTTGAACTGATTTTGTAAGAATATTCTTGGGCGTTACGCCAAGCGGCAATAGTCCGGGACTGTGAATTTCAAGACGATCGGTAAATAAATTTATAAAAATATCGCCCCGCATACTGTAATTTCGATGAGCAAAAGCATTGGCAAGCAATTCTCTAACAACATCAGAGTTGTAATGATAGACGTTCTTACGAAAAATACCATCTGAAATTTCAATAAATTCGTTCCATTCAGGTATGTTTGTAATTATATCTTCTATTATTTCTTTTGGATTTTTGCTGAAATCGTCCCATACTTTCTTATTTATTTTTCTTTCTAATTCGTCATATTTAATAAACTGCACAGCCGGTGCATAGAGTAAACCTGTTCTTTGCATTTTTGTGCCGATCCACAAAATACCGAGATTGGTAAGAAAACCATCTTTGATTAACAAATAATGTTCTAATTTTTCTTCTTCCGACATTTCTTTTACAAAACGGCTGACTCGTTCGGAATTATTTATATCTGAAATAAATCGATTAAGTTTTTGCTTATCGCTTTGGGTATAATGAATTTTTTTAACTACTTTCTCTTCCCAAATAAAAGCATTTTTATCATCTGCCAACCTTGCCATTTCATCGGGCAAAACAGGTCTGCATTCATCTGATATGCGAATGTAATATTTGCCGTTGGTAGTGCTTGCGATATTTTGTTTGCTAACATTAACTTTAACAATTATGTATTCGCCTCCGTTTTCGGCTGTTTCTTTTCTTGCTGAAATAGCTACATTTATTGTTAATGACGGTATTGTTTTAAGTATTTTTTCTATAAGTTTATCGTCAATTCTTTGGTTTGCAGGCGGTAGAGTCTCTTTATTTTTAATTCCAATATGTATTTCTCCACCGGCTGCATTGGCAAAACAAACGCAATCCTTTGCCAATTCTTGCCAATCGGTATTTTT
Organism: uncultured Ignavibacteriaceae bacterium; assembly: GCA_964486645.1. GTDB lineage: Bacteria > Bacteroidota > Ignavibacteria > Ignavibacteriales > Ignavibacteriaceae. The sequence continues at coordinate 1,884 of CAZAOG010000056.1, forward strand.
CCCTTTAATAATGTCCAAAGATTTTTTGTCGAATAAACTATTTTCTTTCATTTATAATAGTCAATTGTTGACTGTGCATTTTTATATTCTTCTTGCATTCTTTTTCTTTTCTTAAGCAAGTTTAGCACTATACTTCATTTGCAAATCTCCTTCCAACCTGTGAGATAAAATATCTTGAATATCTATTTCTGTTCCGTAATTTGTACAGGTTATTTTCCTTCGGTTAAACTAAAAGAGGCACTTTTTACTTCGTTAAGTAATAATTCTTCTTCGGTTAATTCATTTATATTTTCAAGGCAGGTAACATCGGGTGCAAATACTTTCCAGGTTATACAATCCGTTGCAATCAATATGAAATTATAACCTTCACCTGCTTTAAATTGTCCAAGCAGATAACCGGCTAATTGTTCTTTAGCATGATCAAGCGTTACTTTTAAGTTATTTTCAAATTCAATTATTATTTTGTTGTAAAGAGTATCGGCACTGCCTCTATGGATTTTATCTTTTCGTGGAATTTTAAGGACTTTTTTTTCAGAACCAAGTGTAATCTTGTCAATTACTTTTAATAATTCTTTATCCGTTGAGTAAAGCCTGTTGAGTAGATCTTTAAAGGCTTCTTTCTTAGTAGCTTCTTTATTAGCATTCTTTACTTTGTGAAAATATTCAAGAATGAGTTTATTTTTCATAATTGTTTTGCTGTAACAAAATGAAATGATCGAATCCTATAACTGTTATAGACATTTTAAAAATAAGCAATTTCTACTTTCCATTAAAATATTTTAATTCAAAGCAAATCATTTATATAACATATCCGCAAAACATGTAAATCATCATAAGTAACGGTTTCTTTAAGTTCATCAAACACAGGTCTCAGATAATCAGTTTCCAATTTATCAAAGGCTCTAAAAACATCTTTTTGTTTTTCTTCATCTGCTTCCACCAACTTAATCAACATATCCGTATTGATTTTATTGCCTTCGAGGACGTACTTTGTTAAATGACCGACAAGCGTACTTTGTTTTACTTTAAACCTGTCAATAAGTTCTTCAAATGATTTGCATTGTTTATATGCTTCACCTATTTCAAAATGCCGCCCTTTTTTTATTGCCGCCTTTTTTCTTGTTTTATTTCTAACCGGCAGCTTTTCCTTTATGTTGTTGGTTTGACAATACTTTATAATTAAAGGAAGAAATATTTTTCCATATCTCTTAAGTTTTTGTGTACCTACCCCATGTATTGCTCTTAAATAAATTTCAGACTGCGGAAAGTACGCTGCCATTTCAATTAATGTTTTATCCGAAAAAACAACATAGGGGGGAATTTGTAAATCGTCGGCAATTTCTTTTCGTTTCGTTCTTAATAATTCGAATAATTCTTTGTTATAATCCAAGGATGTTTCTTGCTGGACTTTATAATTAATTTCCTCTGCAATCAGCTTCCCTTTAACTTTATATTTTCCCTTCAGTACATCGGTGCCAAGTTCGGTAATTTTTAAACTTCCATATTCATAATCTTTTTCTATTATATTTTGCTGTAAAAATTGACGCGATAGACTCAACCATTGCTCTTTGCCGAGGTCGTTCCCAATTCCGTATGTCGAAAGCAGATGGTGATTTTTATTAATTACTTTCTGAGATTTTGAACCGCGCAGTACATCGACAATATGCATTGCACCGAATATTTCACCCGTCCTTTTCATACACGAAAGAAACTTCTGTGCTTCGGTTGTAATATCAATTAAATCTTTTTCTTCTTTATCGCAGTTATCACACATTCCGCAATTTTCTTTAACGTACTTTTCACCGAAATAATTCAATAACGGTATGCGCCGGCAGTTATATGATTCGGCATATCTGATTAATGCATCGAGGTGCATTTTTGCAATACGCCTTTCTTTATCCTCTTTTTGATCGATGAAGTAATTTATTTTGCTAATATCACCGTAACCGAGAAGCAGCAAACAATGCGCCTTTAAACCGTCTCTGCCCGCGCGTCCGATTTCTTGGTAATATGATTCAATGTTCTTCGGCAGATCGTAATGAATAACAAATCTAACGTTCGGTTTATTAATTCCCATTCCAAAAGCGATTGTTGCAACAATAATTTGTACATCGTCTTTAATAAATTCTTCCTGGTGCTTTTTCCGCTGCGCATCCGAAAGTCCGGCGTGATACGGACGAACGGAATATTTCCTATACTTAAGTTCTTCGTAAAGTTCATCGACCTGTTTGCGTGAAAAACAATAAATTATTCCGGATTGATTCGGATACTTTTCCAAAAAATCAATTGTTTGAATAAGCGGATCGCTTTTGGAGATAATTTGTAAATATAAATTTTTACGGTTAAAACTTGCGACAAACTTTTTCGGCTTTTTTAATCTTAAATTTTTTATAATATCATCCTGAACTTGCGGAGTTGCAGTAGCGGTAAAAGCAGCCGTTACGGCATCTTTGAATTTTAGGCGAATGTCTGCAATCTGTCTATAGTCGGGACGAAAATCGTGCCCCCATTCAGAAATACAATGAGCTTCGTCAACCGTTAAGCAGTCAATCCTAATTGAAGAAAGCAACTCGAGGGTGTTTTCCATCGCAAGTGTTTCCGGTGCAACGTACAGCAGCTTCACTTTATTTTCTTTTATCAATTTTTTGTTAATTCCGTAATCTTCCGGAGAGAGGGAACTGTTCAGAAAAACGGCATCAACGCCGAATTCGGTAAGCTGCTGAACTTGATCTTTCATTAAAGAAATCAATGGAGAAACAACAACGGTTAATCCTTCAAACATCAATGCCGGTATCTGAAAACAAAGGGATTTTCCGCCGCCGGTAGGCATTATTATTAATGAATCTTCCTTTTTAAGGATGCTGTCAATAATATCTTCCTGCAGGGGACGGAATTCGTTGTAGCCAAATGTTTTTTTTAGAATTGTTTTAGGGTTCATTATAATCTAATATTTAATACCTGTCCCTTTTGTTTTACCACGGGCAATTAATTTACATTTAGATAAATTAATTGAATTCGATTACCGTAATAGACATTCTAAAAATAAATAATTTCAAACTTTAATTAAAATATTTAAGAAGGCTTTTAATAACCATAATTATACTGTCATACTGAACTTGTCTCGGTATCTAAAAATTCAAATACTTGCTAAATTAGAGATTCCGAAATAAATTCAGAATGACAAAAAATGGTTATTCAAAGCTTTCGTTAAATCAAAGAAAGCATATTGTTTTTTATATAAAAGATTATAAAAAGGCGATAATGAGAAAGCGGTTCAATTAATTATATCTTAAATAATTTCGACCCTTTGGGCTGGTCGGCTTCTTTATCCAAGGTAACTTTTGTTATGGCTCCGCTGCCCTTAAATGGTCCCGGAATTGCTTTATTCTTAGCGAGCGCTTTTTCTATTTTAAGTTTTTCTTTTATATTTTGGTAACGCTGAACAACATTTTGATACTTGGAAATATCTTCGTGAAGCTTTCTCTTTGTCATTAGCAGTTTTTTTATACCTGATTTCAGCTCTTCGTGCTCAAGTTTTAATCCGCTTACGGATGATTGTATTTCAAGCAATTCATTCATCGATTCGTTAATTCTTTCTTTATATGTATCGAGCTGTTCGTCGTACAATTTCACATCTTTTTCTATCTCTTTTTTTCTTTCTTCTGCTCTGTTATAACTTGAGGTCATAACATCTACAAGATTTTGAAGGTCGAGATCAATTCTGTTTTTATTTTCCATAAGAAGATTAATTTCACTTTTTAAAATTTCTTTATGTCTATTCTGTTTTTTAAATTCATTTGTAATTACGTTAATTTCATTTGATATATAATCTTTTTTCTCTTTAAGAGTCTTTATGTATTTTTCCAATGAGTCTACTTCAATCTGCCTCATGTTTAACACACGTTCGCTTTCTTCAAGCGATGCGATTTTCTCAAACAATTCCTGGTCTTTAGCTTCAATTTCTTTTTCTTTGGTGAGAATAATTTTCTCAAGTAAATTTCTTTTCTTATTTATTTTATTTAATTCAACATTAAACCTTTGAAACATATTTGTAAATCGGTTTTCAAGTGCAAGATTTCCTTTTTCTATTTCTCTTCTCCTCGTTTCAAGAAGAGAACAAAGTTCTTTTAATTTTTCAATTTTTAATTCATAGTTCCTTAACGAATTGTTCTGTTCATTGAATTCAATCGTTATTTTTTCTTTCTCGGCGTTTAATTTTTCTATTTCCGATTTTAGATTTTGAATTGTCTGTTTCTGAAGCATTATTTCGGTATTTACAGACGAGAGCTTTTTTGCTTTGATATCCAAAGATTGGTTTATTTCATATAACTTCTTTTCACTTTCGATGGTCTTTTCATCTAAATTTTTCTTTTGCTCAATTGTTTCGTCTATTTTTATATTCAGCTGTTGAATTTGTTCTTCAAGATTAAATGCTTCTACCTGCAACGAATCTTTAAATTCTCTTTTGGTTTTAATATCGGTTTCAAGTTCTTCAATTAATTCCTTCAGCTCTTCTTCTTTTTGTGCCTTTTTTTCTTCTATTTGATTTATAACATTTTCTTGTTCTTCCAAAAGTTCTTTGGTTTTATTTTCCAAATTTTTTATGTCCGAATTTTTTATCTCTATTTTCCTGTTTAGCTTTGCTTCTTCATCCTTTAAGTTTATTAAATTGTTTTTAAGATTTGTAATAAATAACTCGATATTCTCTGTTGTATCAGGTTCTTTAATAGAAGAAAAGCTTAAATCGGATTTGACAAAAGTTTCTCCGAGAATATTGGAAACTTCTTTAATCTCTTCATCATAAGAATTTATGGTTTCCTTTAATTCGAACCTTTTTTTGTCAAGTTCAATAATTAATTTATTGATCTGTTCAACTTCGCTTTCTTTGCGTTGATGTTTAAGTTTTAATTCACTTAAATTTTCTTTCAGTTCGTTTTTAGATGCGTTAATTTCCGAAATTTCTTTTTTGAGTTTTAGTAGAGTCTTTTTTAGATTTTCCGCCTGGTTTTCCTTTTCATACATGAAATGGAACCTGGTCTTTAGTTCTTCGTTTTCACTTCTAAGTTTCTGAATCTCTTTAGAGTTAAAAAAGCCCATCCTTTACTCCGGTAGATATAGTGTTTGCCACTAAGTTGATTATTCTTCTAATAGATTTTGTTGAAATTACACATTACTAATAATATATTCAATTAGAATTTTTTTATCTGAAAAAAATAAGTTGTTTTTTATGAAAATTGCAATAATAGGCGGTTCGGGTTTAATAGGCACGGCGCTGAGTAAAGTGCTGAAAAGAAGAGGCGATGAAATTCTTTTAATTTCCCGTAATTCAAACTCTGCAAAATTAAAAAATATATTTGCCGATAGTTATTTTACCTGGAACTGTAAATCGGCGGAACAGCTAATGCCTGAAATCAATGGTTTCAATGCCGTAATTAATTTGGCAGGTACACCTATTGCCGGAAGAAGATGGAATAAAAAATATATGGAGGAAATTAAAAACAGCAGAATTGAAACCACTTTATTGACTGCAGAGGCAATCTGCAAATGCGGCAGTAAACCTAAAGTTTTTATTTCTTCTTCTGCGGCGGGTTATTACGGAGACGGCGGAGAAAATATTTTAACGGAGAACTCGGAAGCTGCAAACGACTTTTTGGCAAATATTTGTGCGGAGTGGGAAAATGCTTCTAAAAAAGTTCTTGATGTTGATGTTCGTTTGGTAAATTTAAGAACAGGGATCGTTTTAACAAAAGACGGCGGAGCGTTGAAACGAATGCTGCTGCCGTACAAATTGTTTTTAGGAGGTCCTTTGGGTAACGGCAGACAATGGTTCCCGTGGGTACATATTGATGACGAGGTAAACGCTATTGCTTTTGCACTGGACAACAGCAGCATTAATGGCCCGCTAAACATTACCGCGCCCGATTCAATTAGAATGAAGGATTTTTCCAAAATATTGGGAAGCGTGATGAACAGACCCTCCCTTTTTAAAGTACCTGAATTTGTTTTAAGAATTGCAGCGGGAAAGATTGCGGATAATTTGGTGTTGAGTCAGCGCGTTTATCCTAAAAAACTAATTGATAACGGCTACAAATTTAAATTTGCCGAAATTGATAAAGCACTAATGGATTTGCTTAATTAATTTTTTATTAACAAGTCATTAATAGAACACGGATTAAGCGGATATGGGCAGATAAAAAAAACCTTCGGAATATTCCTACTCCGAAGGTTTAAAAAATAATGTGAGTTTTTTTAATATCTGTAATGTTCAGGTTTGTAAGGTCCCTCAACCGGAACACCGAGATAATCCGCCTGTTCTTTTGTAAGCTTGGTTAACTTTACGCCTATCTTTTCCAGATGCAGTCGAGCAACTTCTTCGTCAAGATGCTTCGGTAATCTGTATACATTAATTTTGTAATCTTTTTTCCAAAGTTCTATTTGTGCAAGAGTTTGGTTTGTAAATGAGTTACTCATTACAAAAGAAGGATGTCCCGTTGCATTACCCAAGTTAACAAGTCTGCCGTCCGATAAAAGAATAATCGAGTGTCCGTCGGGAAATTGATATTGATCCACCTGAGGTTTGATATTAATGTGTTTGATACCGGGATAATTTTTTAATTTTTCAACTTGAATTTCGTTATCAAAATGTCCGATGTTGCAGACAATTGCACCGTCTTTCATTTTTTCCAAATGTTCGATTTTTATTATGTCTTTGTTGCCCGTAGTGGTAACAAAAATATCACCGATGCTTAAAAAATCTTCAACGGTTTTTACATCATAGCCTTCCATCGAGGCTTGCAGAGCGCAGATCGGGTCAATTTCCGTTACGTGTATTCTCGCACCGAAACCGGCGAGTGATTTTGCAGAGCCTTTACCCACATCTCCGTAGCCGCAGATTACTGCGTTTTTACCCGCAATCATTATATCCGTGCCTCTTTTAATACCGTCGGCAAGTGATTCTCTGCAGCCGTAAAGATTATCAAATTTGGATTTTGTAACGGAGTCATTGACATTTATTGCCGGAAAGAGAAGCTTTCCTTCTTCCATCATTTGATATAATCTGTGCACGCCTGTAGTTGTTTCTTCCGAAACTCCTCTGACTTTTTCGGCTATTCTGTGCCATTTTTCCGGGTCTTCGTTATAAGTAACATTTAATCTCTTAAATAATTCTATTTCGTCTTCGGTAGTTTTTTCTTCATTCAAAATGGAAGAATTATTTTCCGCTTCGTAACCTAAATGTATCATTAAGGTAGCGTCGCCGCCGTCATCAACAATAATATCCGGTCCGCTTCCATCGGGGAATGTCAGAGCCTGTTCGGTACACCACCAATAATCTTCAAGCGTTTCCCCTTTCCAGGCAAAAACAGGTATGCCTGCTTCGGCAATTGCAGCTGCTGCGTGGTCTTGTGTGGAATAAATATTACAACTTGCCCAACGAACATCGGCGCCCAAAGTAGTTAACGTTTCAATCAATACGGCTGTTTGTATAGTCATATGCAGCGAGCCCATAATTTTAGCACCCTTAAGAGGTTTTTCTTCGCCGTATTTTTCTCTAAGTGCCATCAGACCCGGCATTTCTTTTTCGGCAAGTACAATTTCTTTTCTTCCCCAATCAGCTAACGATATATCTTTTATTTTATATTTCATAAGCTTTATGTTTTCTTCCGTTACGTTACTCATTTATACGTCCTTTAATTATTTATATTTTTTAAATTTTTCAACCAAATCAAGCTGTTCCCAAGAAAATTCTTTCCTTCCGAAGTGCCCGTAAGCAGCGGTTTGCTGATAAATTGGAGCTCGTAATTTTAACCTTTTAATTATTCCGGTCGGAGTAAGATCAACCTCTTTCATTATCATTTTTGAAATTTCGGTATCGGAAACTACGCCCGTTCCTTTTGTATCAACAAAAACGGAGACGGGTTGTGCCACGCCGATTGCATATGCTAATTGAACCATACATTCTTTTGCTAATTTTGCGGCAACAATATTTTTAGCTATATGCCGGGCGGCATAAGTTGCGCTTCTGTCAACTTTAGAAGGATCTTTGCCGGAGAATGCGCCTCCGCCGTGCGGGGCCCAGCCGCCGTAAGTATCTACAATAATTTTTCTTCCCGTTAATCCGCTGTCGCCGTGAGGTCCTCCGATTTCAAATCTTCCGGTTGGATTAACAAAGTATTTGGTTTTTTTATCTATATATCTTTCCGGTATTACCTTTTTAATAACGTGCTCGATAACATCTTTTTTTATTTTAGATTGTTTTACGTTACCGTCGTGTTGAGTTGAAACAACAACGGCGTCAACTCGCAGCGGTTTGTTATTGTCATCGTATTCAATTGTTACCTGAGATTTAGAATCGGGTCTTAAATACGGCATCAAAGCATTTTTCTTCTTTCTTATTTGCGCAAGTTTCTTCACTAATTTATGTGCATACATAATCGGCATCGGCATCAGTTCGGGTGTTTGGTCGCAAGCATATCCGAACATAATTCCCTGGTCTCCGGCTCCGCCGGTATCAACACCCATTGCAATGTCGGGTGACTGAGAATGGATTGCATTCAAAACGGAACATGATTCCGAATCAAATTTATAATCGGCTTTTGTATAGCCGATTTTTTTTACGGTATCGCGAACAACATCTTGAACTTCGATGTAAGCATCGGTTGTTATTTCACCACCCACCAGGACTAATCCCGTAGTTACAAAAGTTTCGCAAGCGACTCTTGCATTGGGGTCTTCTTTGAAAATAGCATCTAAAACTCCGTCAGAAATTGCATCACAAATTTTATCCGGATGCCCTTCCGATACAGATTCTGAAGTGAAAAAGTATGACATAATATTCCTTTAAAAAATGAAGTGTAAATTTAATGAATTTCTATTTCAGTTGAATCACCTGTGTTAAGTTTTTTATAGCTCCCTTTTATCATTGTATTATTACCGATTATGGAACCTTCAAGCAGGGAGGCGTAAATTTCGGATTTTTCTCCGATGATGGAATTTTTAATTATCGATTCCGATATTTTACTGCCTTTACTAATGGTTGCATAAGGACCGATTATTGAGTTTTTAATCTCAGCATTATCGGCAATAAAAACGGGATTGTTAATAACCACATTTTCGAATTTTTTATCCGTGCATTTATCGTCCAACAATATTCTGTTTGTTTCAAGCAGTGTTTCCTGTTTACCGCAGTCATACCATCCTTCAACGGGAAATGTACAAAGTTTTTCTCCGTGCTCAAGCATCATTTGCAGTGCATCGGTAAGCTGAAGTTCCCCGCTTGTTCTTATATCTTTTTCAACCAATTCTTTCAAACATTCTGCAAGAGCACCTGCATTGGAGATGTAATAGAGTCCGACAATAGCTAAATTAGAAATCTGCTCGGTTGGTTTTTCAACCAGTTTTTCAACTTCGCCGTTTTTAAGGACGGCAACTCCGAATCTGCTCGGGTTTTCAACTTCTTTAACACCTATCATCGAACAGTTGTTGTTAAAAACTTTATCAAGATTAACATCGAAAATTGTATCGCCCAATATTATAAAAATATCTTTATCGTCGAATGTAGGTATTGCCGTGTAAATTGCGTGACCAAGTCCGCCCAATTCTTTCTGCACAACAAATTCACAATCCATTTCCGGATATTCTTTTTTAACAAAATCTTCTATTATGTTTCCAAGGTGACCTATAACAAAGGTAGCCCTTGTAATATTTTCGGAAATCAGTTTATCTAAAATGTGTGCAAGAATAGGTTTACCCCCTACATTCAACAATACTTTTGGGATAGTGTATGTATGCGGTCTTAATCTGCTTCCGACTCCGGCTACCGGTATAATTGCTTTCATAAATTTTATTTTTGTTTTTAGTATAAATTTAAAATTACTTAATCTTGTTTTTATTAACAAATAAAAATAGATTGCTTTACTATGAATATAAATAATAGAATAACAAAATTATTCGGGATTAAATACCCCGTTATACAGGGCGGAATGGTGTGGGCTTCGGGTTGGCGGCTTGCTTCCGCCGTATCTAATTGCGGTGGTTTGGGTTTGATAGGTTCCGGATCTATGAAACCCGAATTATTAAATGAACATATTTTAAAATGCAAAAAAGCTTCAAACAATCCTTTCGGCGTCAATATTCCATTGATGCGTAAGGATGTTGAAGAATTAATAAATGTTTGTATTTCAAATAATGTAAAAATAATTTTTACTTCAGCCGGAAATCCAAAGACTTTTACGGAAAAATTAAAGTCAAACGGCATTACGGTTACTCACGTTGTTCCGTCCGTAAAATTTGCTTTAAAAGCCGAAGCGGCCGGATGCGATGCCGTTGTCGGAGAAGGTGTTGAAGCAGGCGGACATAACGGTGCCGACGAGACAACAACGATGTGCTTAATTCCCCAAATTGCGGATGCGGTAAATATCCCCGTAATTGCTGCCGGCGGAATTGCAGACGGAAGAGGAATTTTGGCTGCTTTTTCTTTGGGTGCCGAGGGAGTGCAAATGGGTACAAGGTTTGCCGCGACTAAAGAATCATCCGCACACCTTAGGTATAAAAATAAAGTGATAGAAGCAGGCGATAACGATACTTTGCTCGCTTTCAAAAAAATAGGTCTTGTTAGAATGATAAAAAACGATTTTGCGGAACGTTCGAAAAACGCCGAGGCTGAAGGCTGGAATAAAGAACGGTTAAAAGAATTATTAGGAGAGAAAAGAGAAAAGTTAGGCATTTTTGACGGAGACGAATTAGAAGGTGTAATGGAAGCGGGACAAAGTTCCGGGTTAATAAAAAATTTGCCTTCCGTAAATGAACTATTTGAACAATTATTAAGTGAGTTCGATGAAGCAACGGAAAAATTAGAAAATTTTTAATTGTTTCCAACATCTTTCTTTCATTCATTTTACCCTTAATTTTCTTATTGCATTTTGGATGCCTTTACCTTATTATAAAAATATTAAAGGGATTCTTATCTCAAATTATAGCATCCGGAGTTAATATGAAATCACCGCCCCAAAACGTTACTCATTTAATTACATTTAAATCCATTCTGATTTTCCTTTTTATTTTATCATTCCCACTTTTTAATATTACTAACGCACAAAGTAAAAGCGATGTAAATACTGTAATAAAAGAGCTGAATGGTTATGTAAAAGAAATGAAAAAAGCTAAAA
>CAZAOG010000056.1:13148-16379 GCA_964486645.1 uncultured Ignavibacteriaceae bacterium
GTAGAAAAAGTATATGTAATAAAAAACATTGTGTTTGACGGTGGACCGTTGGAAAGTTATTTAAGATTATTAAAAGATCAAATTAATTATAGGATTAAAAGTTATAAAGAATATGAAAATAAGACCGGTAAAGAAATAAAGGATAAAATATCTAAACTTAGTAAAAAACAAAATGGATTAAATAATAAAGCAAAAAAATTAAGCGAAGCATTAAAGAAAAAAACTAATGAAATTCTTTCGGCTAAAAGAGCAAAATTTACCCCGTTGGTTAAAGCATATATCGGTACCCGAAAACTTTCACAAGAAGAACTAACCGAGTTGGAAAATAAAATAATAGCATCCTACGAAAAGGGAAGACATTCGAAAAATACCGCAAGATTTAAAAGACGTGATGAGATATTAAAATATATAGATAAACTAAATGCAACTATAAAATCTAAAACGCAAGATGATGCTCAACTTAAATTGTTAGAAAAATTGAATAATGAATATTTAAAAATAGACAATGATTTATGGAACATGAAAAAAGAACAATACAAACTTGATTCCGATTATGATATAGTTTTTTATTCATATGATAAATACAGAGAAGAGCTTGACAAAAGAGTTGAAGCAATAGATTACGCACAAAGTGAATTACAAAATTTATTAGCTTCAACCGCCAATTCAAATATAAAATATATTTTCATTAATGCTTCAAAATCGGACATATTAAAAGCCGTAGCCGCACCCGGATTAGAAAAAGAGAAATTAAAATTTAAAAATCTAATTAAAAAATTAAACAGGATGAAAAAAAATGCAAAAAGGATTAGGGACAAAGCATTAAGAAATTTTGTGACAGCTAGAGAAGAAGCAATAACTGCCGGTGAAAGTTTATCCGGGTGGCGCGGTTTAATTATGAAAAGAGCGTTAACTAATGCCGCTATAGAATTTACTCAAAATATAAAAGATGTAATTATTGATGGTGGTAAAGAAGGAATTCCGGGAATGCTGGCAGCTTTGGCCGGAAAGTCTTTGACTTTTTATCAAGACTACAAAAGCGGTAAATTAACAAAGGATGATATTGACTATAAAGCAATTAAAAAGAGAGTTAAAGAAAAGCTTGCTGATACCAGTAAGGTTTTAAAAACTTCAATTGATGCAGCAAACGGGCATATCAAAGGCGAAATATTAAAAATGCTTAACATTAAAAACGCGGCAGATTATTTGAATGATTTTGAAAAAAAAATATTACAAACTCCATCTCCAACATTAAATGAACAAATAAAAAACATACATACATATGTTGTTAAATATACCGAAGAACAACCGGATAAGATAAATGATAAGGCAAGTAAACTATGGGCTAAAAGAAATAATTCTCTGAAAAAAATTGAAAAAGATTTAAGTCAAATTAAAATTGGCGATAAATTTATTAGAGAAATTGGACGAGACTTAACAAAAGGGGCTGCAATAGAATTTTTTAAGGCAGGAATATCGCAACACTTAAAACAAGAGGAGATAAATGGATGGAAAGAACTTTTTGAAAAAGATATAATAGCCGATGGATTATTTGCAGTTTTCAAAGATTCCGAAAAAAGACTGAATAGAGTAGTAAGAGAATTACAAAAGGTTAGAAAAGATTTATTTAATTTAACAAGAGGGATGGAAGGTATTAACCCATATTTAGTGGATTTTAATAACGGATTTTTTGAAACGGATAAATTACAACTACAGATTTTATCAAAAAACATGAAGGATATAAATCAAAGAGTATATATTGATAAAGTTGAAGCAACAAAAGTGAATAACGATAATTTTACTTTAGATGCAAAAAAATTGGGCAAGGATACTCCCGAAAAAATTGATTTAAAGATTGTGTTTTCTCCCAAAAGATAACTCTTAAAGTTTGAAAAATATTTTTTTTGCTGCCGCGGTCTTACCGTGACAGCTTACTTCTGCAGATCCTCAATAACCTCATCAACTGTTTTTGTCTTTTTAAACATTGACAAAAATTTCATCAATACTCTGTCTACCTCGGCATCGGGACAAGAGGCTCCGCTTGTAAGCAGAATATCCACTCTATCTTTTTTGGGCAGATAATTTTCCGTTTGTTTTTCTTTTTTCTTTTCAATATCAAAATGTCTAATGCTTCTCCCGTCTAAAATCTTATCCGCCGAAGAAATAAAATAAGTAGGAAGTTTTTCGCTGCAGAGTTCTACGATATGTCCGGTGTTGGAACTGTTGTATCCTCCTACAACAACTGCAAAATCGGCTTTGTTTTTCAGCAGGTTGTAAGTTGCATCCTGGTTATCGTTTGTTGCATAGCAAAGTGTATCACGTGTATCAACAAAATGATCGGTTATGTTTTCCGCTCCGTATTTTTTAATCATTATTTCTTTCAGGAGAGAAGCAATCTCCACAGTTTCGCTTGCCAGCATTGTGGTCTGATTTACAACTCCGATTTTATTTAAATGTTTTTCAACGTCAAATCCCTTTGAATACCTTCCTTTGAAAAAATCATAAAATTCTTTTTTACTTGCTTCGTTTAAGATTACCTTGCATAATATTTCCGCTTCTTGTTTGTCGCGGACAATAAGTGAAGGAGTTTTGTTTTTGCTGTGAGAAAAAGTAGCCCGTGTTTCTTCGTGAGTATGTTTACCGTGTATAATAACCGTACACTTTTCATCCCCCAGCGATACGGAACGATTCCAAACTTTTTCAACAAACGGACATGTGGTATCATATTTATAAGGGTTAATACCGATTTCATTTAGTTTGTTTTCAATTTCCAAAGTTGTACCGAATGCGGGAATAATTACAATATCTTTGCTGCCGATTGCTTCCCATGGAATGATCTGTTGTCCGCTCGTGTCCATAATAAATTGCACACCAAGTTTCTGCAAATCGGAGTTTACCCCGGGGTTGTGAATCATCTCGCTGAGCAAGTAAATTTTTTTATCCGGGTTTTCTTCAATTGTTTGGTATGCTATTTCAATTGCATTCTTTACACCGTAGCAAAATCCGAAATGTCTTGCAATAAAAAACCGGACGGGTCCGAAGTCCAACTCCGTTGCCGAATAATCTTTCTTTCTCGGATCGTTTTGTAAACGGATCTCTTTTATTTTAGAAATTATCGTGCTTTTATAATATGTCGGTATTTCAAATTCTTTCAAATCAATTTTTCTTTGTTTAATAAAAGGTGAGTAAATTTAAAGAAATATAATTCTAAAATCATTTATCGTATTTTCG
>CAZAOG010000057.1:0-4298 GCA_964486645.1 uncultured Ignavibacteriaceae bacterium
CCCTTTTTTGGCTTCAGAGGAGTAATGGACCAAAGAATACTGTTTGTTTAGCTTTTTAGAGAACAAAAGGAAACAATGCGTATGATTTTTAACGATAAATAATAAAGATTAATTAACCAAAAAGGAAACGGAGGATACACAGAGTTTTCTTCGGTTGACCTTTTTTAGGCGAATCAAACTAATTTATGAGTAATTGCAAGCAAGAAATTAATTAAAACCAGTACATTCATAACGCTTAATATTTTACCGACTTTATCCATATCTTCAATTGTATTTTCGTTCAGTGATTTTTCGTCCCGTAAACCCGATTTAATTTGAGCGGAAAGTTTTTTAGCGTTGGGAATTAAGAATATAAAAATTATTATTATCAATACAACCAGAAATACCTGCTTTGTCGCCAGCCAGTGATTCATTGAAAATTGGAAAAAATGATAGTGCGACGAAGCCGAAACCAAAATAATTCCCGTAACCAATATTCCGGACATACCGGCAATGCCCAACAAATCCGACGTTTTTAACCAGATAGAAATTAACTTTTTCTTTACATTTACGTCGTCAGTTTCCCTTATGTTTTTTCTTAAAATATAATCGACAGGCAGAAATGACAGCCAAGTAACCGCCGATAAAATATGAATTACTAAAATAATTGGGTATAAAGTCATTATTTATCCTTATGATTAAAAAAAAATGATAAGTGGAACTTCAAAATGATTGTGTGTTATGATAAGATGCAATATATTATATTTTAATATATCGTGCTAACAAATTTTGTTAAAATTTGATAAAACCTTTCGAAATATTAAAGTTGTATGAATTCAATGCTGCTTCAATCATAATTTTTGATAATAATAATAGAGGGAGTTAAAATGTTTAAAATTAAATTTTTATTCACTGTTTCTTTGATGTTGTTTATCACATCGGTTCAGGCAAAAGACGACAATCCTTTTGTACGTTATCCGTCCTTAAATTCAAACGGAACTCAAATATCTTTTTCATATCAAGGTGATATTTGGACGGTACCCGCCGATGGCGGCAGAGCATTCAGACTTACAATTCACCAAGCATACGACGGAAGACCCAAATGGAGTACCGACGATAAAACGATTGCATTTTCAAGCAACCGTTTCGGTAACGATGATATTTTTACAATTCCTTCTAACGGCGGTAAACCCAACAGATTAACTTTCCTCTCTACTCCCGATATACTCGGCAACTGGACGTCAAACGGAGATCTGCTTTTTGAAACCAGAAGAAATGAAAGACAAATAGAATGGGAAAACGAACTTTATTCCGTTTCTTCAAACGGCGGCACTCCCGTAAGACTGATAAATTCGTTCGGATACATGCCCGCGGTTTCTCCCAACGGAAGATTTGTTGCTTTCGTTAAAGGTGCCAGCAGAATTACAAGAGAACAATACAATGGACCCGCTAACAGAAACATCTGGATATTCGACACTAAAAATAAATCTTACAATCAAATAACTGCTTTTGACGCGCAGGATATATATCCTGATTGGGGAGATAATTCAACTCTTTACTTTTTAAGCGCTTTAAATGGCAAGTACAATATTTACAAGTTGAAAATTGATGCAAACGGAAAAGCAGACGGCAAGCCCGCACCTCTGACAAATTTTTCCGAAGACGGGATAAGATATTTTGATGTAAGCTACGACGGTTCATCCATAGTGTTTGAACGCAACACAAATATATACACAATGAATACAAAGGGCGGTTCTCCCAAATTGGTTTCAATTAATGTAACCGAAGACAATAGATTTGATGCCGTTGATTATAAAACCTATTCAAATAAAATGAACAATTATACCGTATCGCCGAACGGAAAATATATTGCATTTGTTGTACGCGGTGAAATATTTGTAATGCAAAACAAAAAAGGTAAAAAGAGAACCGTTAATCTAACCAACAATCCCTACAGAGATACTTCACCCGAATGGCTGAACGACAGTACTCTTATTTTTGTCTCCGACAGAACAGGCGAGAGAGACCTTTACATTGTTACATCCGCCGACAAGAAAGTACCGGATTTATTTAAAACCTTAAAATTAAAAGTTAGAAGGATTACCGATACGCCTCAGGACGAATTCAGTCCCGTTGTTTCACCCGATATGAAACATATAGCATACAGAATAGGAAGAGGAAAATTAGTAACGGCTGAAATTTCTAAAACAGGTAAAATATCAAATTCAAAAATATTGCTCGACGGATGGGCTACGCCTGAAGGAGTAACCTGGAGTCCGGACAGCAAATGGCTGGCATATTCATTACCCGATTTGGATTTTAACGATGAGGTTTATATTCATGCCGCCGACAACAGCCGAAAACCTGTTAATGTTACAATGCATCCGAGAGGAGATTACAATCCGTTTTGGAGCAAAGACGGAAGCAAACTGGGCTTTATATCAAACAGAAATAACGGCGACGACGATGTTTGGTTTGTGTGGCTGAATAAAAAAGACTGGGAAAAAACCAAGCAGGACTGGGAAAACGACGATGATTCTCCAAAACCAAAAAAGGACAAGAAAGGTAAAAAATCTAAAAAAGTAAAACCGATTAAAATAGATTTTAAAGATATTTATAAAAGACTTGTGCAGGTTACGGCACTTCCCGGTAACGAATCGGATTTGGTTATCTCTAAAGACGGAAAAACATTTTACTTTGTCGCTTACAGAAATTCCGCACAAACATACAAAGCAAAGATTGATTTGTACAGCGTAAAATGGGACGGTTCAAAGATGAAAGCCCTTACAAAAGGCGGGCAAAAACCCTACGGTGTTTCTATTGATAAAAAAGGAGCAAACCTTTACTTTCTGAAATCAGGCGGGAAACTTGCTAAAATAGGTATTAAAAGTTCTAAACAGACCCCGCTTTCTTTTGCCGCTAAAATGAAAATAAACTATCCGAAAGAAAGAGAGCAGATTTTTGACGAAGCCTGGAGAACTCTAAGGGACGGATTTTACGATCCGGACTTTCACGGGAAAGACTGGAACGAACTAAAAGCCAAATACAGACCCCGGGCGTTGGCTGCATCGACCAAAAGAGATTTCCGTGAAATATTTAATTATATGCTGGGTGAAGTAAATGCAAGTCACATGGGTTTATACGGAAGCGACAGAGCTAAAACTCAAAGGGAATCTACGGGGTTAATAGGAGTTTCGGTTAAACCTTTAAATAAAGGGGTTCTTGTTACACACGTTGTCCCCAACTCACCCGCCGATAGAATTACAAGCAAAATAAATGTCGGCGATGTTATTTTATCCGTTGACGGCGTTCCGATAAATTCTTCCATTAATTTTTATTCTCCTTTGATAAACAGATCTAATGAAAAACTTTTGCTTGAAATAAAGGATAAAAACGGGAATAAAAGAGAAGTAGCAATTCGTCCTACAAACAGCCTGCGCACACAACTTTACAGTGAATGGGTAAATTCCAGGAAAGAACTTGTTAAAAAATATTCAAACGGAAGACTCGGTTACATTCATATACAAGGAATGAATTGGAGAAGCTTTGAAGTTTTTGAAAGAGAATTAACAGCAGCCGGTTTGGGTAAAGAAGGATTAGTCATTGACGTTCGTTACAACGGAGGCGGTTGGACTACGGATTATTTAATGACCGTTTTAACATACAGACAGCACGCTTACACAATACCGCGCGGAGCGGCTAAAAATCTTAAGAAAGAACAAACAAAATTTATTAATCATTATCCCTTTGGCGAACGCCTTCCTTTTGCGTCGTGGACAAAACCGTCAATTGCACTCAGCAACGAAAACAGCTATTCAAACGCGGAAATTTTCTCGCATGCTTATAAAACACTTGGGATAGGAAAATTAGTCGGCAAACCAACCTTTGGCGCGGTAATCTCAACCGGAGGAAGAAGATTGATTGACGGTTCGTTTGTGCGTCTTCCTTTCAGAGGATGGTACGTAAAAGCAACTAAGAAGAATATGGAATGGGGACCTGCCGTTCCGGATATAATTGTTGACAATCCCCCCGATGCAAAAGCAAGAGGCATTGATCCGCAGTTAAAAAGAGCGGTTGACGAACTGCTGAAGGAAATTGATAAAAAATAAGCGTTAAAACATGAAATGTAAAAGAGAGGGGAAATAATTATAGAAACAAACCCGGTCCGTTAACAAACGGGTCGGGTTTTTGTTTTTTTAAAAGGCTTTCAAGGTACTGCCGTGACAGATAAGGAAAACCAACATCCCAAAATTCAACTGCATTCGCAGTTGTGCCGTTCGTTTCCTTTTTTCCCTCGAATTTCATTCGAGGCTATTGTA
>CAZAOG010000057.1:4398-16264 GCA_964486645.1 uncultured Ignavibacteriaceae bacterium
GCAGCTGTACCATCCGTTTCTTTTTTTTCCTCGAATTTCATTCGAGGCTATTGTAGGTTCGACTGCTTTCGCAGTCGGATAAACTGAAGCGAAACAGATTAAATTCAAAAAGATGTCTTTGTCATTTAAATTCTTCGTCTTATACTCTTCCATAAAAACTTGATAAACGGCAAAACAATTTTTTTGAATTTCAGAAAAATTGTTTTAGATTAATTCCGCCATACTATTCTGTTTTAAAAGTTTCGTAAAAAACAAGAAAATTTTAGGAGTATCCAATGAACATCAAATTGTTTAAAAATTATTTCAAGACATTTGCAACTATTTCCGTAGTATTATTGTCAACATTATCTTTCGCTCAGATCGACACTTCGCTTTTTAAAGGAATTTCTGCAAGAAGTATCGGTCCCGCCGGTATGAGCGGAAGAATTGCTTCAATTGATGCAGTGGTTTCAAATCCAAGTATTATTTATGCCGGAACCGCAACCGGCGGAGTTTGGAAATCAACCGACGGAGGAACAACCTGGAAACCGATTTTTGACAAACAGCCTGTTTCATCGATAGGCGCTGTTGCAATATATCAGGCAAATCCTTCCATTGTTTGGATTGGAACAGGCGAATCAAATATCCGTAATTCAGCCGGAGTTGGAAGAGGCGTCTATAAAACTCTTGACGGCGGAAAGACCTGGATTGACTTGGGATTAAAGAAAACGGAGACAATTTCTAAAATTTTATTAGACCCTACAAATCCTAATGTCGCTTATGTGGGTGCACTCGGCACAAATTGGGGAGCTACAAAAGAAAGAGGTTTATACAAAACTACCGACGGCGGGAAAACCTGGAAAAATATTTTATATGTAAATGACGAAACAGGCGTCGGCGATATGGTAATGGACCCGACCAACCCCAACAAGATAATTGTATCTATGTGGCAGCATCGCCGCTGGCCTTGGTTCTTTAAATCAGGCGGTCCCGGAAGCGGAGTTTATATGACCGTCGACGGAGGCGAAAACTGGAAACAGCTTACAAGCAAAGACGGATTCCCTGAGGGTGAACTCGGTAAAGTAGGTTTGGCAATTGCACCCGGCAGACCGAATATTGTGTACGCTTTGGTTGAAGCAAAGAAGAGTGTCATTTTAAGATCGGAAGACGGGGGTTATAAATGGAAGGTAGTTAACAAAAACAAAAATGTAAATCCTCGACCTTTTTATTTCGGCAAGTTGGCTGTCAATCCCGTAAATGAAAATATTGTTTATAGAATAGAATTTAATTTAAGGGTGTCTGAAGACGGCGGAAAAACATTTAAAAGAATACAAGGCAATATACACGTTGATAACCATGCATTTTGGATTGACCCTAACGGTGAGTACATAATTGCCGGAAATGACGGGGGTATTGCTATTAGTCACGACAGAGGACAATCGTGGAGATTTGTAACCAATCTTCCCCTATCTCAATTTTATCACCTTGCTGTTGATAACGCTATTCCCTACAATGTTTACGGTGGACTGCAGGATAACGGCTCCTGGAGAGGACCGAGCACATCGTTTTCCGGCGGTAGTATTTATAATTTTAACTGGCAGAAACTTGGAGGCGGAGACGGTTTTGATACAAGACCGGATCCTGATAATTTTAACGCCGGGTATTCTATGTCGCAAGAAGGATGGCTGGGTTACTACAACCTTGACACCAAAGACCGCAGAACAATAAGACCAACGGTTTCCGACAAAAAACACAGATATAATTGGAATGCGGCTTTGGCAATAGACCCTTTTAATCCAAGTACTATTTACTACGGAAGCCAGTTTGTTCATAAAAGTACGGACAAAGGTTTAACCTGGACAATAATAAGTCCCGATTTAACAACAAACGATACCACTAAACAAAAACAGGCTGAAAGCGGCGGACTTACCCGCGATGTAACCGGCGCCGAAAATTATACAACAATTATTTCCATCTCACCCAGCAGAGTAAAACAAGGAGTAATTTGGGTGGGAACCGACGACGGGAACATCCAGGTTACCAAGGACGGCGGAAAAACATGGAGTAATGTCTCCAATTATTTAATCGAAGAAGAAATGATGCCTAAGTTTGCATGGATACCGAGAGTAAAAGCTTCAAAGCACGATGCAGCAACAGCTTATGCGGTTGCAAATGATTACAGAAGAAACAATTGGGAAAAGTATGTTTTTGTAACCCGCGATTACGGACAAACCTGGACAAACATAGCAAAGAAAAACATTGACGGCTTTGTAAGAACAATTGTTGAAGACCCGGTTGATAAAAATCTCTTGTTCCTCGGCACGGAGTTCGGTCTTTATTATACTATTGACGGAGGAGAAAATTGGACAAAATGGACAAACGGATTTCCGACGGTGCCGGTACTCGGACTAAAAATTCAAGAACGCGAGAATGATCTTGTCATCGGTACATACGGCAGAGGGGTTTATATAATTGATGATATCACACCTTTTAGAGAACTAAGTAAAAATTTATTGAAGAAAAAATCCCACCTCTTCAATATTAACGATGCATATTTATATAGATTTTACTCAGCCGGAGAACCGCCGACATACGGCGCCGGTTCAACAGCTTTTAGAGGAAAGAACAGAAAATACGGTGCTTTCTTTACATACTATCTGCAAGTGCCCGACAGCGTTAAAAAATTGGAAGGCACAAAAAAAGAAAAGAAAGCCGTTATTAAAATTATGAGAGAAGATTCAACCGTTATTCGTACTTATAAAGGTACGATGAAGAACGGTATAAATAGAATTACTTGGGACTTAAGAGAAAAAGCTTTTAAATCCCCGCTGAGAAAAGACAAACCCGGAGAAGACAGAGGAGGACTTAAGGTTTTGCCCGGAACCTATATCGTACAGATAACAGCCGGCGACCAAAAAATGTCCTCTAAATTTAAAGTTAAACCCGATCCGCGATTTAAATATGATGAAGCCGTTGCAAAAGAAAATTATAAGTTTAATAAAAAAATCGGCGAGATAACAAACAAAGTAGCCGATGCTTATAAACAAATCGGTAAAACTTTGAAATCAATCAATACTTTCAATACTCTTTCAAAAAATATGGACAGTACAAAAACGAAAATCTTAAAGAAAGATGCGAAAGAATTAAAGAAAAAACTAACAACACTTAGAAATAAATTGGTACCGGACAAAGACAGAACCGGGTACTGGGATAATACGGGTATATTGATGAGTGAGCTGAATAATTTAAGATATATTAATTCTCACACTTCCGGTCTGCCCGGACAAAATGCAGTTGTTAAATTTGACAAGATTAAAAAATTATCCGAAAAACTTTTTAAAGAATATAATTCTTTGTACTTGACAGACGTAAAAAGTTTTGAAGATAAAGTTAAAAATTCAGGGTTTTCTATTTTTAATAAATTTAAAGAAATAAAATAAGGTGTTGATTGGACACGGATTTCACGGATCCTATCCGTGAGAATCCGTGTTCTGTTTTTTTATCAAAGTATATTTTTCAGTTTGGCTAACCCGGTTTTACTTACCGGGAGCTGCTGTTCGTTTTTAAGGAATACTTTGTAATTGTCACCTTCCGTCTGTTCAAGGTGCTGGATAAAATCGATGCTGATCAAATGCGAACGGTGGATTCTGACAAATAAATTCGGGTCAAGATGTTTTTCAAAATATTTCATCGTTTTGTTTTTTAAATATTTTTCCTTTTCGGTGTGAATCATTACATAGTCGTCTTGTGCTTCCAACCATTTAATTTGTTCCATTGGAATAATTGAAACCTTTGTACCCTTTTTAATAACAATTCTTTCCAAATATTCCGCTTCTTCTTCGTTGTGTTCAATCAGATTTTTGATGATGGCTTTTTGCTTTGCTTTATCAGATAAATGCACAAAAGCTTTTTTTAGTGCTTCGTTAAACCTTTCTTCGCTAAACGGTTTCAATAAATAATCAGCAGCATTTACTTCAAACGCTTTTATTGCAAAATGGTCGTATGCAGTTGTAAAAATAATAACGGGATGATTATCCAATAATTCGAGAACCTCAAAACCGTTTAACCTCGGCATTTGGATATCAAGAAATATAAGATCGGGTTTTAATTCGTTTATTTTTTTTATCGCGTCAAAACCGTTGGCACATTCGGCGGCAATTTCAATTTCATTTTGAGAAGATAAATACTCTTTTGTTATTTCCCGCGAAAGAGATTCGTCGTCAATAATTATTACTTTAATTTTTTGTTTCATAATATTTTAACCAAAATTTATTAACCGTCTAAGGGAATATAAATACTTACGCTGAAAGTGTTGTCGGTTTTGTCAATTTTAAGCAGATTGTTTCTTTCATATAAAAGCTTTAATCTTTCCTCAATATTCTTTATCCCGATACCCGAACTTGTTTTAGTTTCGGTTTCTTTATCGTAATTATTTGTAAGGTTTATTTTTAGGAATTCGCTTTCCGTAACACACGTTAAGGTTAATGTAACTTTGTCCAATGTTTCGTAAACGGCGTGCTTGATTGCATTTTCAACCAAAGGTTGTAATATCATACTCGGTACTTCAACTTGTTTACATTCCTCGTTTATTTTTTCAATGTATTCGAATTTATCTTCGAATCTTATTTTTTCTATTTCCAGATATAATTTAATATTCCTTAATTCTTCACTTAATTTGTTTTTT
Source organism: uncultured Ignavibacteriaceae bacterium (assembly GCA_964486645.1). Classification (GTDB taxonomy): domain Bacteria; phylum Bacteroidota; class Ignavibacteria; order Ignavibacteriales; family Ignavibacteriaceae. The sequence continues at coordinate 9,062 of CAZAOG010000057.1, forward strand.
TGAATTTCGTTATTCGAAAGCGTGTATCTCAAAAAATCAGCGAGTTTTTGTATCATCTCTTTTGCTTTCTTCGGGTCTATTGTTGTAAGTGCACTTAGGGAATTCAAACTGTTGAAAATAAAATGCGGATTAATTTGGAACTTCAGACTTTTTAATTCCGCTTCCGTTGCCAGGTTTTTAAACTTTGATTCGGTTAATAATTTTTCTTGAAATCCGGTATAATAAGTTATTATATAGTAAAAAGAAGTAATTAAAAAATAGATTAAAAGTCCTATTAAAAATCTCCAGGAGAGTGTTTCAAAGAAAAATTTAGTGTAATCTTCGGAAGTAATTATAAATAAATTTATAATGTTATATCCGAGGAACAGCCAAACAATCGTAAGTAAAACACCGCCCAGGATGTGAGTTGAAATAATTCTTGTTAGGTTATGTTTATCAAGCGGCATAAATCTGGCGCTGTACCAAAAACTCAAACCCAATCCGCTTAAGATTAAATTAAACACCAAAGTGTCAATTACGTTTGTATATAACTCTGTTTGTATTCCGAAATTGAGAATATTAAAATATACGGCAATAATAATTAACCAAAAAAGCAGATAGATTCTAAAATTCTTAAAGTTTGATAGAATTGGGTTAGTCAACATAGCTTAAAATGTTTTTTTTAGCTAAATAGATTTTAATTCACCGCCGCCAAAAATAACTACTCCTTTTATTATTAGGGTTTTACTCATATCAATTTTAGTATCCGGTGCTCTTCTTACCTTGTTAGAAAATCCGCCGAACAGCGGGAATACATCTAAAACAATATTCCAATCATTCGGTACAATTAAAGTTGAACCGCCGAATATTGCAATAACATCAATTATAACCGTTCCCTCGGCTAATGTACAATTTGTAAAGTCAATCTCCGAACCGCCGAATATACAAGTAATATTACCTCCCTTAAAATTTTTGGAAGCAATAATTTTTTGTCCTCCTCCGAAAATGGATACATCGTCAATTCTGTCGGTATCGTATCTTTTATAACCGCCTTCGGTTTCGGAACCAACGTTGCAACTATTGAAGAAAGATGTTTTCCTTTTTCTAAAGATAATGTATAATCCGAATGCAATAATTAAAACGGGAATTATTATGTGTTTGTCGTAATAAACAAAGGGAAAGATTCTTGGAATTATAAAAAACACACCAAGGATTAATAAAATAGATCCGAGCACTTTATTGTTACCGTGTAGGAGAACAAGTATCCCGATAAAAATCAGCAAAGCGGGAAATGAAAAAATTATTCCGGGTATATTAAAATTAATTACATAAATATTGTCTAAAAGTATTAAAGCCCCGATTATCACCAGACTTATTCCGAGAACAACTCTTGGGTCTAATTTATTTTTTTTATAAACATTATTTTTCATTTCCATTAATGGCTCCTGTTTGTAATTATACATTCATAATAAACATATAAAAAATAAATCATTTATAAATAAATTTTCGGTGAACTTCCTTTAATTTTCGGTTAAAAACTCTTTTATCACCTCAGGCGGTCTGGCAAGTATTGCTTTTTCGCCGTATTCTATAATCGGTCTTTGAATTAAGTCGTTATGTTCCAACATAGCATCAAGAATTTCATTTTCGGTTAATTCCTTTAAATTCAATTCTTTATAAATTTTTTCCCTTTTCCTCAGTAATTCACTCGGTTTCATATTCATTTTTTTTAACAATCTTTTTAATAATGATTTGGAAAACGGTTTTATGTAGTAATTGATTTTTTCAAAATCAAAGCCATGTTCTTCCAAATATTTTGATACTTTTCTGCAGGTAGTACAGGTGGGTTTTTCATAAACAATGATTTTATTCATAAATTCTCCTAAGCAAAATATTTTTAATATTAAAAAATTAATTTATATTACACTTGTCATCTTTCCGAATATCTGTTTTTTATTCTATTTTAAGAGGGAAAAATGGTTTGCAATTTTTAAAAATGTTATCTTTTATATAAGATATCAATTTCTTAATTTATTGTCCAAAGATAAATAAAAATGAAAATTTATAAATATTTACTTGATACAATTGCCAATAAGGGTGGTGCTTATCTTATTTTAATTGACCCTGACAGGATTGAAGAAGAAAAACTTCCTTTGTTCATAAGAAATTGCGAACAAGCCGGTGCGGACGGTTTTTTGATTGGCGGAAGTTTGATGGTTAACAGCAAGTTTGATGAATTTTTAGAAAAAGTTAAAATTGCCACTAATCTTCCGGCTATTATTTTCCCCGGAAGCGTAAACCAAATAAGCAGAATCGCAGATGCTATTCTTTATTTATCCGTAGTTAGCGGAAGAAATGCGGAACACTTAATAGGTAAACACGTACTTGCCGCACCAATTATTAAAGGCAAAGGGATAGAACCGATTTCTACCGGTTATGTTTTAATTGAATCCGGTACAACAACCACTGTTCAATATATGAGCGGTACTTCACCGATACCGAGAGACAAACCCGAAATAGCGGCAGCTACGGCTTTGGCGGCAGAGTACTTGGGGATGAAATTGATTTATTTGGAAGCCGGTTCCGGTGCACAAATTTCCGTTCCTGAAAAGGTAATTAAAGCCGTTGCCGGTCAATGTTCCGTTCCGATTATTGTAGGCGGAGGTATAACAAGCCCGGAAAGCGTTAGACAAAAAATGGAAAGCGGGGCAAACATAATTGTTACCGGCAATTTTTTTGAAGACGAAAACAATTGGGAAATTATTAAGGATTTTGCTTCTGCTGTTCACACAAAACTACCTATAACGGTTTAATCATCCATTACAATTTATCTTATGGACAGAAAAAAATTTATAATTGATTCACTTGTCGAAAGTGCTGAAACTAAGGTTAACATTGAAAAAGAATGTCTGGATGATATTAATTCCGCAGTAAACCTTCTGGTAGAAATCTATAAAAAAGGAAACAAACTTTTACTTTGCGGCAACGGCGGCAGTGCTGCCGACTGCCAGCACATTGCAACGGAATTAATGATAAGATTAAACCATAAAATCAACAGACCTGCAATACCCGCAATAGCCTTAACCACCGATTCATCCAATATGACCGCAGGCGGAAACGACATCGGTTTTGAAAATGTTTTTGCCCGAAACGTTGAAGGATTGGGTCAAGCGGGTGACGTATTACTCGCTATTTCAACAAGCGGAAATTCCGATAACGTTATTAAAGCCGTAAACAAAGCCAAAGAAAAAGGAATGAAGGTTATCGGATTTTTAGGCGGAACAGGCGGACAGCTTTTAAACCTTGTTGATATCCCGATAAAAATCCCATCATATAATACTCAAAGAATTCAGGAAGGACATATTACCGTTGCGCATATTGTCTGCGAATTGTTGGAGTCCGAATTATATTCTTAATTTTATTTCCCTAACCTTTTCTGTAAAGTCTTTTACTATTTTCAATTTATGTTATGGGTTCACCGGATAAAATGGTGGTAAATGTAGATTAAGTAAAATATCGAATAATTCTAAAGAAGAATATTTGTGTAAATCCATAATTTCTGTTTGTGGTTATTATTTTTAAAACAATACGATTTAACCGCATGGAACCCTGAGGGTTCACTGAGTAAACAGAGCAGATTATTAAATTTATTTTCACTCTGTGTTCGCTGCGTTTCATCTGACCCGATGGTGCTTTAAAGTGTTACGTAAATATTACAAATAATTAAATTTATAGATAACTTTACGTTTTAAATTAAAGTTACATTGTACAAAAAAAACAAAGATTAAGATGAACTCAAATTTTTTAGAAAGAGAAAAAATTATTTTCAGTAATTCACAAAAAAAAATGCTTACCAGCGGTTGGGGCGAAAACGTATTGCAAAATACAATCGTGGAAAATATTACCTATAATTCCGACGGACTAAAAGTAAAAGGTTATCTTGCGTATCCAAAAGATACCTCAAAAAAATATCCTTGCTTAATTTGGAACAGAGGCGGATACGGCGATAACGGAGCAATTGATACTTTTAATGCCGGAGGTTTCTACGGCAACATTGCAAGTAACGGTTACGTTGTATTTGCTTCACACTACAGAGGAAATATGGGTAGTGAAGGTCTCGACGAATTAGGCGGTAAAGATGTGAACGACGTTTTGAATTTAATTCCTTTGGCTGACGAACTCGACTTTGCCGACACATCAAACTGGGCTATGGAAGGCTGGAGCAGAGGGGGAATGATGACATATATCTCCTTGGTTAAAAGTAAAATAAAATTTAAAGCCGTTATGATTGTCGGGGGAGTTTCGAACCTTCACTGCAGCGAAAAAGACAGTCCCTATATTAAATTAGTCAGCGAAAAAATATTTCCCGGGCTACCCATTGAAAAATTCAAAGATGAATGCGATAAGCGTTCGGCTACAAGCTTTATAGATAAGCTGCCCAAGGACACACATTATTTATTGCTTCATGGAACAGCCGATGAAAGCGTCTCCCCGCTTGACACAATAAATCTTGCCGAACAATTTCAAAAAGAAAATTTAAAATACAGATTGGTTATGTTCGAAGACGGAGATCATTTTTTGAGGCAGCACAGAAAGGAAGTAAACGATATTAGAAAAATGTGGTTTGAAAAATATTTAAAGTAATTAAAGTTGACTGTTTCCTTTTGCAAACCGTTGTTATTCTTTATTGTTTCTTTTTAACCTACGACTTAATAAGCTGTGTGAAAAATAAAAAAAACTGCCGAAGCAGTTCGGAAAAATTTGTTTTTACGTCATAATCCCACAGATAAACCTGCCTGTACGGTAGGCAGGTCTGTGGGTTAATTTAATTTATGAATTTTCACAATTGATTAAGTTAAGACTCTGAAATCCGGCAGCTGCCGGATCAGAGTGACAAACCGGTGTTGTGCAACAGACCCTTAAGTCTTGGGTTAACAACACAAGAAACTAAATTTTTATAACCGTTTCAACGGTTTTTTGTAACCGAGTAACTAAACCAAAAACTGTAAAAAACAATTCCCTGTATATTGAACAAGTCAACTTATTTTTGCATTAATATTTACTGAAATTTTTTACATTTCAGGAAACATATTATCCGATTCAATCCACGGAAATTGAAAACGGTGTAAAGTTTGTGTCCCTGTCGTAGTAATCTTCGTGTTCTTTTTTCTTAAGAAAATTTACAACTTTATATGTAACGGGTGTGGCTATCACTTCCCAGCTTACTTTCAAAACATAATTGGTAAGCATTACGGTAATTAAAAGATCGTTGGGCCAAAAGCCGTAAAACGCCAGCGGATAAAAAATTAAAGAGTCCATCAGTTCGCCCGCAATGGTGGAACCTATGGTCCGCATCCATAAAAATTTTCCGTTTGTAATCAATTTCATTTTTGCAAGCACGTACGAGTTAACAAATTCACCGGAAAAAAAAGCCAACAAAGAAGCAAGTACAATCCTCCAAGTTTGACCGAAAACGGTTTCATACGCTGCCTGATGCACCCAGCCCTGTGCGGGAGGAAGCTTAATTACTACCCAAGCCATAAAAGATGCAAATCCCATGGCTGCAAATCCCGCCCAAACAACCTTTCTGGAACGGGCATATCCGTAAACCTCGGTCAATATATCGTTGAAAAAATAACTTATGGGAAAAAATAAAATTCCCGCACCAAATGAAAACCCTAAAATACTTACAACTTTTTCGGCACCTATTATATTTGAAGATAAAAGTATTGTAACAAAAGCAGCCATGATAAAATCATAATATTTGTACTTGTGCTTTGCGTTAGACATCTTTCATCCTTAAATAAATTAAATGAAATTTTTCAATTAGGTAAGTAATTAAATAGATTTTTTATAAAATTAAGAAAAGAATAATAAAGTAAAAAATATAATAAAGGGATTTTTGCCTTTTCTTTCAGTAATTTTGTGCCGTGAAAAAAACAAATAAAATAAAAAAACCCGAATTAATGGCTCCTGCCGGAAACCGGACAATGCTCGGAACAGCCGTAAACTCAGGCGCAGATGCGGTTTACTTTGGCGTCGACCGGTTAAACATGAGAGCCAAAGCAAAAAATTTTACGGTTGAAGAACTTAAAAATATTGTTGAATTCTGCAAAGAAAAAAAAGTAAAATCCTATCTGACGCTAAACACGATAATTTACGAAGACGAAATAGAACTTGCTGAAAAATTAGTTAAGGAAGCAAAAAATTCCGGTGTTGATATGGTAATTTGCTGGGATTTATCGGTAATAAATATTTGCCGAAAATATAACATGCCCTTTGCCGTTTCTACACAGGCATCGGTTTCAAATTCTTCTTCGGCTAAACTCTACAAAGAACTCGGTGCCGAAAGAGTTGTGCTTGCCAGGGAATGCACACTTGAAGACATAAAAAAAATTATATCCGAAATAGATATTGAAGTTGAAGCATTTGTACACGGAGCAATGTGTATTGCAATTAGCGGCAGGTGCTTTATGAGTCACGAGCTTTTTGATAAAAGCGCAAACCGCGGTGAGTGTATTCAGCCTTGCAGGAGAGAATATGAAATTAAAGACACCCAAACCGGAAATGAAATGATATTGGGTGAAGATTATGTAATGTCTCCCAAAGACCTTTGTTCTATTGAATTTATAGACCGGCTTATAGAAGCGGGCATAGATTCCTTTAAAATAGAGGGAAGAAAAAGGAGTCCCGAATACGTTGCGGTTGTTGTGTCGGTTTACAGAAGAGCAATTGATTTATACTTTGAAAACAAATTAACCGATGAAATCAAAAAAGAATTATTGGAAGAACTTTCAACCGTTTACAACAGAGGTTTTTCTTCCGGTTTTTATTTTAAGATTCCTTCAACCGAAGAATTTACAGAAGGTTACGGTAACCTGGCGGTTGTTAAAAAAACTTATGTCGGTAAAGTACTGAACTATTTCAAAAACAAGAAAATAGGTTTTGTGAAATTGGAATCTGACAATATCAGCTTAAATGATAAAGTTTATATTATCGGTGAAACAACAGGGGTTGTAGAATTAAATATCGAATCTATTTTCTCCAACGATGTCAGCGTGAACAAGGCTTCAAAAGGCGAAGAGATAACATTCCCCTGCGCAGAACTCATCCGTCCGCGTGATAAGGTTTATAAAATAGTAAGCAAAAGTTAGACTGTAATTCCTGCCAATCTAACGGCTATTTTGATTTAGCTGTATCATTTAGGTATTTTTACCGAATACA
>CAZAOG010000058.1:0-15987 GCA_964486645.1 uncultured Ignavibacteriaceae bacterium
ACTGAGCTAAGGGTGCACGCCAAAATTAATGAAATCTTCAAGAGTTTCAAAATTTTTGAATGAAGAGTTTTTTTTGGAAAAATATTTTAGTAATTGTCGCAGTCGTCGGTTGAATATGTCTGTCTGCAGCTTATCCTAAATCTCTTGTTTTTTCTTTTTATAAAATATACTTTACATAACAGACAATACTTAATTTATTAAGCCTTTAACTGACATTACATTAATTAAACAAAAAAATAAATGAACAAACAACAACAAGAACAATTAGAACAGCAAAGAAAAACCTGGAACCAATATTCAGCCGGATGGGAAAAATGGGACGAGATACTTATGACCATAATGCGTCCTATCAGCGACTGGTTTATAGAGGTCTTGCAATTGAAAGGTAACGAACATGTACTGGATGTGGCATCGGGTACCGGGGAACCGGGACTTACATTAAGCACACGCCTACCCGAGGGCAGAGTCACGGGGTCTGACTTATCTGAAAACATGGTTAAGATAGCAAATAAACATGCAAAAAATCGAGGCATTACCAATTATCAAAGCCAAGCCTGCGATGCTTCAAATATGCCGTTTGAAAACAATTTTTTCGATCATGTAATTTGCCGCTTCGGCGTGATGTTCTTTCCGGATCTATCGGGCAGCATACGAGAAATGACAAGAGTACTGAAACCGGGCGGAAGACTGGCTGTTACCGTGTGGGCAGGACCGGAACTGAACCCTTTTCTTACATTACTGGCTTTGACTGTAATTGAAAAATTGAAGCTTCCGAAACCATCACCTGATGCACCCGGAATTTTTAGCTGTGCACAGCCCGGACTGACGAGACAACTGCTTGTTGATGCAGGTTTAGATAATGTAACCGAGTCGAACATTAGCGGAGAAGCAGTTTTTAACTCAACTATTCAGTACTGGGAAGTATTCTCAGAGGTAGCAGGTCCCATAGTGCAAGCGTTGAACAACGCACCGCAAGAGGTGGTTGAGGATGTAAAGAAAACAGTACTTAACAAAGCCGAAAACTATATCAAGGATGGTAAAATGCATATAAATTGGGAAGCAATTGTAACCACGGGAATAAAAAAACAGTAATGCTTGCCTTTTCCGAACCCTTACGGACAGGATGTTCGTACGGCAGGCAAAGACTTAAATTTAGGGTCAGAGGATTATCAAATGTCAAAAGCAAAGTTTAGTAAGCTTTGTACAAAACAAAGCAATGTAAATGACTTCCGGATTAACTAACCACAAACAGAAATTATAGATTCACATAAATATTCTGCTTCGGAATTATTCAATATTTTGCTTAATCAACTTATACCGCCATTTTGTCCCGAGAGCTTTATTTTAATGTAAAAGTAATGTAAAAGTGTTAAATAGCAGCGTAAAATAGTTTTTTGTTCATCGTAATTTATGTAGCTTAACGACTTAATGAAAGAACAAAATACTATGAAAAAGAAAAATCGACACTCTTTTCACATCCCGGTTATGGGGATTGGATTTACCATTGATACTCCGTTAAAGGTTTCTCAATACGGAATTGATTCCGTTATTTCCTTGGTTGATGACATTCTACTTGAAAAGTTAAGAAAAATGTACTGCAGTAAATATAAAATCCCTTATAACGAAATTACCGAAAAAACAGAAGATTACAGGGCAAAAAGAATTACATCCTACCTGAATTTAATAAACGACTTGGCTGAAAAGAAATTTGAAGAATTAAAAAATGCCACTATTAATAAAGGTAACAAGATAAAAGAATACTTCAATATGCTGCCCGACAGTTCAACCGTAAAACAAGAATTCAAGAGCTTTACTTCAAAATATTTTAAATTAAATGATATCGAACGCTGGGTAAAAGACAACTTATCGATGGGCAGTATAGATGTAAATATTATGACCAAGGTTGATAAGGAAAACTATAGTAACGGTGAAAAATTACCTGTTGAATTCAACGATGCTCATGCTGCACTTAGGGGATATGCGAATAGTAATTTAAGATCTTCCATAATACTTTCGGCAGGAATGAATCCCAGGTTATACGGCTATATGGAGAAGTTTGAAGATTTTTACCCTGATGAAAACGGCGAAATAAAAAAGAAAATTGTTTTAAAAGTAAGTGATTACAGATCGGCTCTAATTCAAGGTAAATTTATGGCTAAAAAAGGACTGTGGATTTCTGAATACAGAATTGAATCGGGACTTAATTGCGGCGGGCATGCTTTTGCTACGGACGGATATCTTTTAGGACCAATATTAGCCGAATTCAGAGATAAACGAAAAGAATTAATTCAAACCATGCACGAAATTTTTGTTAAAACACTTTCCTGTAAAAAGCGCTCGATACCACAAAAAACTTTACCTTTGAAAATCACTGCTCAAGGCGGTGTAGGTACGGCTGAAGAACATCAATTTCTGATCGATCATTATCAACTTGATTCCGTTGGCTGGGGAACCCCTTTTCTTTTAGTACCCGAAGTTACCAACGTTGACGACCAAACCAGAAACAAATTAAAGGAAGCCAAAGAAGATGATTTATACTTAAGTAATATTTCTCCCTTAGGTGTTCCGTTTAATAGTCTTAAAGGAAATAGCAAAGATATTAAAAAATTAAATTTGGTTTATAAAGGAAGACCCGGTAGTTCTTGCCCCAAAAGATTTCTTATTTCTAATAAAGAGTTTGGTGAAAAAGCTATTTGTACAGCCTCACGCGAATACCAACACTTAAAGTTAAAGCAATTAGACAATGAAAGACTGTATCCCAACGAGCATAGAAACAGATTTGATGAAATAGTCGACAAATCATGTCTTTGTACCGGTTTGGGCACATCCGCTTTGTTGGTAAATAATTTGGACACTAAGGTTGAAGATAACGGGGTTTCGATTTGTCCGGGACCGAACATGGCATATTTCTCAAAAACAATGAGCTTGAAGGAAATCACCGACCATATTTACGGAAGAATAAACATTATTACAAGAAACGACCGTCCGAATATGTTTGTAAAAGAACTGAATCTTTACATTAATTTTCTGAAAAATAAAATAGAAGAAACAAGAGTTTCGATGACTAACAAACAAGAAAAGTACTTGTCTGTTTTTGTAGAAAATCTAAAAGAAGGGATTGACTATTATCTCGGGTTATTCGGTAACTTGAAAGACAAATTTGAAGATACAAAGTATGGCATTCTAAGTGATTTAGAGGATAGTAAAAAAGCTTTACATCTTCTAATTTCAGAAATAGAAAATCTATCGCCGGCAACGGCTGTAGCGGAATACTAAAGATTCACACGACAGAAACACATCAAAGATAAACCGTCAATTAAAATGAATACGGTAAGCTCTCAATACCAAGTCTAAAGCGAATGATATGATAAACGGAAAGAAATATTTTTATATTTTCGACTGATTTTGTCACGCTTTCAACTTTTCAATTACATCAACGGATGAAACACCCTCGGCTTCGGCGCTGAAGTTTGTAATTATTCTGTGTCTTAGTACGGGAAGCATAGCAAATTTAACATCATCAATGTTAGGTGTAAATCTGCCGGACGTTATGGCTTTGGTTTTGGCGGCGAGTATTAAATACTGAGATGCTCTTGGTCCGGCTCCCCAGCTTATCCAGTCTTTAATAAATTTTTGTGATTTTCCGTTGTTCGGTCTTGTTTGGCTTACAATGTTTACCGCAAAGTCAATTACGTTATCCGCTACGGGTACTTTTCGAACAAGGTTTTGAAATTTAATTATTTCTTCGGAAGTAACAACAGGTGACAATTCAGGCTCATATTCGCTTGTGGTTGTTTCAACAATTTTCTTCTCTTCATCAACAGAAGGGTAATCGAGCCAAAGATTGAACATAAATCTATCCAATTGAGCTTCGGGAAGAGGATAAGTACCTTCCTGTTCAATCGGGTTTTGAGTTGCCAAAACAAAAAAAGGTTCTTCCAGCGTGGAAGTTATTCCGGCTGTTGTTACTTTGTGTTCCTGCATTGCTTCCAAAAGAGCAGCTTGAGTTTTCGGTGGAGTTCTGTTTATTTCATCTGCCAAAATAACATTTGCAAATATCGGTCCGGGAATAAATCTGAAATTCCTTTTCTTTGTTACCGGGTCTTCTTCAACCAGCTCAGTGCCGGTAATATCGCTTGGCATTAAATCGGGGGTAAATTGTATGCGTTTAAATTTTAAATCGGTTACTTGTGCTAAGGTTTTAATCAATAAGGTTTTTGCAAGCCCCGGCACTCCCACAAGCAAACAATGGCCTCTGGCAAGCAATGAAAGCAGCAGTTGGTCAATAATATCGTCCTGTCCGATTATCACTTTCCGGATTTCCGATTTTATTTTTTTTACGGACTCGTTTAACTTTTCTACAAGTTCTACGTCGTTTTTATTTTTTTCAATATTGTTCAATGGTATTCCGTTGGATTTAACTTTTAATTTGCCAGTAAATTTTGTTTTTTAAGTCACTAATCCACTGTTTATATTTTTGCTGTTTCTTGTATTCGGTAGCTAATTTTGCAAGTTCGTTATAATCTTTTAATAGATCTGCGGAATGCTGCGGAATTCTTTTTTTAAGAAGAACGATGTTATAGCCATAATTGCCCCTGCCGAATTCAAATCTTCTTGGAAAGCTTATTTCCCCTTCGCCGAGTTTAGCAACAACATCCAAGGTGGATTTGTCCAATTGATTAAGATAAAACGTGCCTAAGTCACCGCCGAAATTTTTAGAGTTGTCGTCTTCGCTGTATTTTTTCGCCATTTCTTTGAACGATTTATTAAATCTTACGATGCTGTCTCTTAAGGCATTTAAGAAATTGATTGCCCTAAAATCGGCTTCGTCGCCTTTCTTAATTTTTATCAATATGTTTCTTGTGTGAATTGCTTCGCCTCTTTTCTCCAATAACTGTATGATATGCAGACCGACAGGTGTTTCGATAACGGGGGAAACCTCGCCCACTTTTAATGCAAAAGCGGCGGCTTCAAACTCCGGATAAAAAACACCCTTTTTAACAAAACCAAGGTCACCGCCCTTCGATGCACTCGCGGGGTCTTCGGAATATTTTTTTGCCATAATTGCAAAGTCGGCTCCGTTTATAATCGAGTCCCTTATTGCATTGGCAAAATCATAGTATTTTTTTATCGTTTCTTTCGAAGCTTCCGGTTTTCTAAAGATGTGGGCAATGCGAACTTTTTCGGGGATAATCCCCAGACTGTCTTTGAACTGGTAATAAAATCTTTCCACTTCTCTGCGTGTTGCATTAACATTACCGAATTTCTTCTGCTGAATTTTCTGAACCATTAAATTTTTCTTTACATCATCCCTAAGTTCACGTTTTATTTTACTTAAACTCATTCCGTATACTTGTTCTATTTTTTCTATGGAACCGTACTGCTGCGTGAACACGTTTATTTGATATTCGATCCTTTGATTTATTTCTTCCTCGGATATTTTAATTGAATCTATGTCGGCTTGTGCATAAACAAGTTTATCTTCAATCATTGAATTGAGAACTCTCTTTTTAAGCTCGGGGTCATTGGGGTCCAGTTTTCTTTGAGCGGCAAGTAAATTCGTCTGAAAGTCAACTTCGCTCTGAAGTATTATTTCGTTATCAACAACCGCCACTATTCTATCGGCTATCTTCTGGGGGAATAAACTGATTGTAAAGAGTAATACCAAATATGTTATTTTAAATTTCATATACACCTAATTAATAATTTCAACATCATTATTTAAACGAAGATTATCCACATAATTTTTTATCAGGGATTGCTGTTTCTGTGTCAAATACATTTCGTTAACTTTTTCTTTAATTAAAGAATAAGGGGGAGTAACTCCTTTCCTGAATTTTTCCTTAACTTGCACTACTTCGTAATAACTTTCCGTGTAATGAAGAACAAGGCTTACTTCGTTTTTATTCAATCCCTTCACTACCCGCAATAAATATTTGGGCTGAATTTGATAATCGTATAAAAGCAGATCATTGTTGTTCTTTACTACGGAAGAATCGTTAATAAACAAACGATAGGCTTTTTCCCAATTGCTTTTAATCACGGTATTTCTAAAAAGAATAGCTTTGTCTTCTTCATTAAACGAAATTCTATTTAAAAGAGTTGCGTTATTGAAAAGTTTAAAATCATCCTTATGTGCAATGTAATAATTTTCAAGTTTATCATCCGTAATATTTAATTTATCGGATGAAAGTATTTTTCTTATAAGCAATGAACCGGAAATTTTCCTCTGTGAATTTTCGATCATTTTTTTATAATCGGATTGTTCCGTTATACCTTCTTTTACCGCCTCTTGATATAAAAGTTCATCGTTTATCCAGTTTCTTATGAACTCTTTTTTTGTAAGATTATGTCCGTTTTTCCTATCAAGAGCCGAATTTAATTCCGATTCGGTTAAATAAACATTGTTTACTTTTGCAACATATTTTTTTTGCACTTCCTTTTTCTTACAGCCGGAAGAAAGCAGCAAAATAATTATAAAGACAATATAAACTATATTTTTATTTGAATGCTTCACTTAATTTTTCGGGAAATATTTTGGGTTTATATTTTTTATCTAACTTTGCAAGATATTCATTTTCCAATTTACGCGCCTCCATTTCCTGATAAGCTGCCGTTGCTTCGTTTTTAGCTTCTTTAAAAGTTTTACGATAAGCGGGTATTTTTTTATTAAGTTTTATTATTGAATAACCGCCGTAGTTTTTAAACAATCCGGAAACTTCTCCCGGTTTGCTTAGGGTAAATGCTTTTTGAGTAAGATTGTTATATTTGGCATCTCTAAGTCCCCAACGACCTCCTTTTTTCTTAAAGCCCGCTCTTTCGGTATATTTAGCGGCAAGTGTATCAAAGTTTGCGCCTTTTTTTATTAAATCGGCGTAATGTTTAATAAGCGAATCACTCCTTGAAAAAATTTCGGTAAAATCCACCTTATTTGGCCATAAAAATCTATCTCTGTTTTCGTTAAAAAATTTTAATAACTTAACGCTGTCGACTTTTATTTTATTCCAGACTTCATCTTGCTGCAGTCTGAAAATAATAAGTCCTTTTTTGTATTCTTTCATTAAGTCGGCAAACTGAGGATTCAAATCTTCCAGTCTTGAGGCTTCAATTTCCAAAGCTTTTTCCTCTGCAATATTCCTGATTTCTTTGTCTAAGAAATTTGCTTTCATCTTTCTGTTCTTAAATTTCTTATTGTTTTTAATTTCCGTAAGTATTTCGTCTATGGAATATGATTTGTTTTTGAAAGAGAATATCGGCAGGTTTTTAATTTTTTCCAGTGACTTATTTGACTCTCCCACTTTTAACGTATCGGCGGATTCAACCAGCTTAATAAAATTTGCAGTGTTAAATTTATAGCCGTATTTCTTCTGCATCTCAGAAGCCAATCTGCTTTTAGCTTCTTCGAATCTGTTTTTCTTAAATAATTTTTTTAATTCTTCTTTGTCTTTTTCATACGAAGGAAGTGAAAGCTTGCCCGTTAATTTTATAATATGAAAGCCGTATCTTGTTTGAACAATACCGGAGATATCGCCGACTTTTTTCAGATTAAAAGCCGCTTCGTCAAAAGGTTTAACCATCCTTCTTCGTTTGAAGAAGCCCAAGTCGCCGCCCATCTTATTACTGCCTGTATCATTTGAATATTTTTTTGCAAGGTCGCTAAAGTTAGCTCCGTTTTTCAAACTATCCAACAGCAATTCCGCCTGTTTATACGCACGGGCGGTATCTATTTTACCATTATTTTTATAACCGACCAGAATATGGCTGGCACGAATTTCGGGTATTCTTTTTCGTATGTCGGTAACTTTTATTATGTGGTAACCGTATTTGGTTTTAACGATACTCGGATAAACTTCGCCCACCTTTAACGAATAGACTGCTTTTTCAAATGGTAAAGGGAGAAAACCGGCGGTAATGTAATATATATCGCCGCCATCTTTGGCGGAAAACTTATCCTGAGAATATTTTTTTGCAAGCGTAGCAAAATCAATTCCATTTTTGATGCTATTTAAAACCGTCTCAGCCATTTTATATGTGGAATCTTCTTTCCCTTTTTCGGGGATGAACATAATTTGGCTTACTCTGTATTCAAGTTTTCTTAGTTCATACAGCTTTTTTGTCTCGGGTTCAATAAGTTTTTTCTCTATCAAAAAACTTGAAGCTATACTTTCTTTGTATTTGTTAAGTTCATTTTTAATAGACAGATCGTTGTACAAGCCTCTTTCTTTAGCGTCTGCTAATTTCATTTTATATTTTACATACAGGTCTAAGAAATTTTTGTAGTCTTTAATCGTTTTCTTTTTCGCTTTTTCAATTCCGCCTATATTTTTTGCATAAGCTTTTTCAAATTCATTTAATGTTATTTTTTGGTTTTTAAATTTTGCAACAATTACTTCATCCTTCCTGGATTGTGCCCACATTACTGTGAAAGCAAAAATAATCGTCAATAATATTTTTGTGAGCTTTAACTGCATGTTTTTTTTCTCCCTTTTTAATTATTCCTAATTTTAGTAAAATAAATTTGATCTGTTATTTCGAAAAGCCATTTTATGTTATTAAAATCAAATAATTTACACCTTCGTCATTTAACTCTTGTTCCAATTTTTACCGAATCATCCACTTCAACTATTTTTAAAATTCCTTCTGCGTTTTCCGCCGCAAGCAGCATCCCTTCGGATACCTGTCCCATAAGCTTTGCAGGTTTAAGATTAGCTACAATCACTATCTTTTTGTTTAAAACGTCTTCGGGACTATAATCTTTTGCAATACCCGCAATTATCTGTCTTTCTCCTTCCTCGGTTTCTACTTTTAACTTCATAAGTTTTTCACTTTTTTCAATCTTTTGAGCAGCCAATATTTTTGCTACTTTCAATTCAACTTTAAAGAACTCATCAATGCTTACCAAGCCGTCTTCATTTAAAATAGGTGAATTTGCTTTGCCCAAATTTTCAATTTGCTTTTCTATCACGTCGTCCTCTATTTTCTTGAATAAAATCTCCGCTTTGTTCAATGAATGTCCGGGAGCTAAATTTTCGCCGCCGCTTTTATCCCAATCCGTTGGTTCGGTATTTAACATCTTAAATATTTTTTCACTTGAATCGGGAATAACGGGGTAAAATATTTCTCCCAAGGTGAAGATTATCTGCAGACATACATAAAGCGTTGTACCGCATCTTTCCTTGTCATTTTTTACCGTTACCCAGGGTTCCGAATCGTTAAAATACTTGTTCGCGTTTCTTGCAAGCTGCATTGATGCGAACACGCCGTCTTTTATTTTATATTTTTCAAAAAGTTCACCTGCTTTTTTAGAGAGTGATTCGGCTTGAGAAAGCATATCTTTATCTATTTCGTCGAGCTTTCCTTTTGGGGGTACTTTACCTTCAAAATGTTTTTTGACAAATATAAAAGTACGGTTGATGAAATTACCAAGCGTATCGGCAAGTTCGTTATTGTTGCGTGCTTGAAATTCTTTCCAGTAAAAATCGGAGTCCCTTGTCTCCGGTAAATTAGCGGCTAAGGTATAACGAAGCGGGTCCGCGGGGAATTTATCCAAAAATTCGTGGACATCAATTCCCCAATTTCTGCTTTTTGAAAATTTCTTTCCTTCAAAATTTAAAAATTCATTAGCCGGAACGTTTTGCGGGAGTATAAATTTTTCTTTTTTACATTCATTCCAAGCCATAAGCATTGCCGGAAAAACTATGCAGTGGAAAACCACATTATCTTTTCCGATGAAGGCAATGTATTTTGTGTCTTTGTTCTGCCAGTAATCTTTCCAAAGATTTTCATTGCCTGTTTTTTTAGAATACTCTTTAGTAGCGGAGATATAACCCAATACTGCTTCGAACCAAACATATAATACTTTCCCTTCGGCGGAATCCAAGGGTACTTTTACTCCCCAGTCTAAATCTCTTGTTACGGCTCTTTCTTCAAGCCCGCTTTTGAACCAGCCTTTGCAATACTGCAGAACGTTTTCCTTCCAGCCGTATTTTTCGTTCATTTCATTTACGTATTCTTCAAGTTTGGGCTGATATTTATCAAGCGGGAAAAACCAATGTGATGTTTCTTTAAGCGTGGGTGTCTCGCCTGTAATTTTGCTTTTTGGATTTTTAAGTTCGCTCGGTTTGTACAAGGCGCCGCAGTTTTCGCATTCGTCGCTTCTTGCTTCTTCGTTGCCGCAATTGGGACAGGTACCCTCGACGTATCTGTCGGGTAGAAACATTTTGGCTTTTTCGTCATAAAACTGTTTTGTTTTTTTCTCTTTTAAAATTCCCCGTTTGTAAAATTCAAGAAAAAATTCCTGTGCGGTTTTGTGATGTTCCGGCAGACTTGTTCTCGAATAAACATCAAAGCTCATTTCAAATTTTTCGAAAGCATCTTTATTTATTTTATGATAGCGGTCAATAATTACGCGGGGTTTTACGCCTTCCTTATCCGCGCTGATAGTAATTGGAACGCCGTGTTCGTCAGAACCGCAAATGTACAGAACATCGTTACCTTTAAGCCTGTTGTAGCGTACATAAATATCGGCGGGCAGGTAAGCACCGCTGAGATGACCCAAATGTATCGGTCCGTTTACATAAGGAAGAGCCGATGTAACAAGTATTTTTTCTTTTCCCAAATCCGTTTCCGTAAATATGAATAATAAGTTTCTAAATATAATAATTTTGACAGGAATTTAGGAAAGAAAAAGAAAAGTATTAATAAGGGGGAGTAAACAAATATCTTTTTGTCGCATAAGTCCGTAGTTATTATGAATTTAACTGCCTCGCAGTTCGTTTCTGTTTGTCTATTATAATATAAATTGAAGTGCTTTGCAATTCCGGAAATTGAAAAATCTAAAACTGCGAAGCAGTTAAATCTAAATAGCCTCGAACAAAGTTCGAGGTGAAAAAGAAAGGAAAAAAATATTACAACTGCGAATGCAGTTGAATTCAAAAATGTTAAATTTGTGCGAAGCCTGACTTATTAATTCTATTTTGTTTTTAAAAAAATAATAATTCTAAAAAATCAATTGAACTGCTATCGCAGTTCGATTCAGTTTGTTTGTTCTTTTCTTCCTATGGACTTCGTCCATTCCGTCAATTGCCGGATTTGCAAAGCTATTTTGAATTAAACTGCTTCGCAGTTTCCATTAATTTGTTGAAAAAGATTCCCGATATTTTGGAAATATAGGGAATCTCTGGTGTAATCTACATTTCTCGAAAATTGAGAACCCACAACTGCGGATCTGTCCTACGTAGTCCGGCAACCGCCGTACAGTACCAAAAAAATAAGTGAAGGAGAGATTTTTATAGTTGGGAATACATTTATGATAAGATTTAAGTTGAAATGATGGGACGGAAAATAAATTGTGATTTTAACTGCCGTCGCAGTTCTCGGCAATTTGAATTTTGGTTTTTGGAATTGTGTGTTTGTCTTTTTATCAGAAGAAATCCGCACTTCTGCCAATTAAAAAAACAACTGCGACAGCAGTAGAATTTATAATAGCCTCGAATGAAATTCGAGGAAAAAAAAGAAAGAGAACATCGCAACTGCGAATGCAATTGAATTTGTAATAGAATTACATTTTCAAGTGCAGGTTCTTGCGATGAAATCAACAATTATTTTATCTTTGGAGTTAAGAAGCTCATCCGGTGAACCGTGAAAATAAATTTTTCCTTCGTATATCATAGCAACGGAAGATGCAACATTTTTTACGCTGTACATATCGTGGGTTACTACAACCGAAGTTACATTTAATTTTTCGCTTAACTCTTTTATTAAATTGTCTATATTGTTCGACATAATCGGGTCCAAGCCAGTGGTCGGTTCATCGTATAAAATAAATTGAGGATTTGTAATTAGCGCCCTGGCAAGTGCGGCTCTTTTTTTCATTCCGCCGGAAAGTTCAGCAGGTTTTATTTTTTGTGTACCGGGCAAGCCTACGAGTTCTAATTTTTCGGAAACAAGTTTTTCAATCTCTTCTTCCGTATGAGTGTCCTTGTTCTCAACAAGGGGCAAAGCAACGTTTTCTTCTACCGTCATTGAATCGAATAGCGCGGAACCTTGGAAAAGAAAACCGAATTTTTTTCTTAACTCATATAAATCGTGCTGATTTAATTCGTCAATAATTTGCCCTTCTACTTTTACATTGCCTTCGTCGGGGGTTAAAAGTCCGACTATATGTTTTAGCAGAACACTTTTACCGCATCCGCTGCTGCCGATAATAACAATCGTCTCACCGGAATTAATTTTAAGGTCAATTCCTTTTAAAACACCGGTATTTTCAAAACTCTTATGTAAGTTTTCTATTTCTATCATTATAAAATCGAATTGTAAATTTTATCAATATTAAAATAATTAAATTATTATTAAGAATAGTTCAAAAAAAAACAAGAGGCTGTCTCAAAAGCTAATAAATGTCATGCTGAATCTACCTTTCGGTAGACAGGTTTATTTTAAAATCTCAAAGTAGAGATACCGGAATAATCCTGCAGCCGGCGGTCAGTATGGCGGCATTCTGAATTTTTCGGATGTCTCTTTAACATAATCTTTATCCCGGTATTTTCTAACTTCGGAATTTATCCCGAAGATCAAACGAACATACAATAACAGCAACCGGTTTCTAACCGGTTTGAATATCATACTTCTTCAAGAATAATTTATATTCATCTCACGATTAAACCTGCCTGCCGGCTGGATCGTGGGTTACCTAAAATTTACAGTTTTGAGACAGCCTCTTGTTTTTTACATATTTTCAAAAGGAATTGTGACAAGGTAAAATAAAACTTTTTTATATCGAGTGTATACCCCGAGGAAAACAATTTTTTAAATATTACTTTTTCTCCAATTTGAAAATAAAAGGTAAGGCAAATAATCCTATCAACCCCAGAATTTTAAATGTGAACACCATTCCGACCAAATCGCTTAACACCCCCACAACAAACACGCAGAAGGCATTCAGCAAAAACATAATTGACATAAAAACGCCGTTTATAAATGACGGTCTGTCGGATTCCAATTCTAAAATTATAGCAAGGAGCACCGGATTGGCAGAAAGCACAAACAGTCCGAGAACAACAAGAACGGGCATCATCCAAAAACTGTTTACAATGGTAAGCAGCCATAAAAATATGGGCGAGCCGATGCCGATTATCAATAACGTATTTCTTCTTCCGATTTTATCGGAGATTGTTCCCGAGAAGAACGAACCTGCGGAACCTGCAAAAGAAATAACGGAAAGAGCGATACCGGACATCCAGAGGCTTTCTCCTTTTAGGGTTAAATAAGTAGGTAAAAAAGCTCTGAGAGAACCCCGCATAAACGATATAAATAAGATAATACCGGTCAATAAAATCAGCGGGCGGGTATGTTCTTTTAATGTTTTAACCGCCCCTAAATCCCTCTTTTGATTTTTTAATTTTTCCGAGATTCTAATCTTTTTAAATCGAATAAACAGGAATACAGTTGCAAGAAAACCAAATATAATCAACCTATAAGTTCCTTCGAGTCCCCAAATCGATATAGCTCCTAAAATAACTATTGGTCCTATACCTCTTGCAAATTCACCGCCGAGCATAAAGTAGCTCATCCCTTTTCCTATTTTACTTCCGGCAATATCTTTTATCATTACCGGAGCCGGAACGTGAAACATTGAAGCGCTTATTCCGCTTAAAAAAAGGAGTATAACAATAACGGTATAAGTCGGTGCGGCACCCAGCAAACTCATTGAAATTGAAGTAATAAACGGTGCCGCAATTACGAAATATCTAATACTGATTTTATCCGCAATCAAACCAACAAAAGGGTTGATCAGGGACGGTAGATTTCTGGCAACGGAAAGAAAACCTGCTAATGTGTAAGAGATACTGAGTTTTTCAATTAGTAAAGGAAGAATGGGAGCCAAAAAAGAAGAAAAAGTATCGTGGACAAAATGCGCGAAAGAAATGATGGTTACGTTTCCCTTTTGGAATTTCTGCTTATGGGGCATATTTTTTACCAATTAAAAGAATTTAAATTGATTTTAATATATAAAGAAGTATCTGATAAATAAAATAACTAAAGCGAGTCTAATTAAACCTGTAAGTTTTTTCAACCCAGTAAACAATATTGTTATTTTTTATTTTTACGGGCTGCCATTTTGATTTATTAGCAGCATTAATTACACTCTGCAAAAATTTTTGTGAGCCTGTTGTATTTGACATGACCTTAAATTCAACTACTTTTCCGTCCGTATCGATTTTTAATTTTATTACAATCAAACCCTTTATATTTTCGTCAATATTTTCGGGTAAAACCTCCAGTATCTGTCTCGGAACGAAGGGTAATTGCGGCGCGTTAAGTATTGCTCCTTTTCCTGAAACATTCCCGGTTCCACCACCGGCGCTTTCATTTTCGGTTAATAAAACAATCTTTATATCGGGCAAAATTTCCGGTTCTTCAATTACATCGGGTATGAGTATTTTTGGCTCAGTCGGTTTTTGGCTTTCTATATTATCCTGTTTGGTGTTTGGTGCGAGATCGTTTATTGTAAATAGGAGCGATCGGTATTCTTTCGTATGAGAAGAAGAAGGAGCAACGTACGGAAAGAATAAAAATAAAAGTATGAAAATTATAAGACTTGCAATAAGGCTTAGTTTAAAATTAATCTTGTATTCATTCTTTAATATTTTGAACCGTTTTGTCATAGCTCCGGTTTATTAAATTCATTTTCAAAAATAATTTATTGTTTAGTCCAAATTAATATTACTCCTCCGAACCTTCCCGTGCTGTATTGTGCCGGGGCATAAAAATCGTTATAAATTTCAACAGCCTCAATATTTTCGGCGCTGAGCCAGTCGATATCGCTATTATTTGCCAGAAATCCGTCAACATAAATAGACGGTTGAGGCTCAGTTCCGCCAAGAGAAGAGGAAGCATACCTGGCAAAGAAAACCCTGCCGTTCTTAACAATCAAACCCGGTATTCCCCTAAAAATATCATAAACATTTGAGAGTCCCCTGACTTTAAAATCCATCCAGGTTGCAAAACGACCCAATCCCTGGTCCCTTCGTTCGTAGAAATGTACGCTATCAAGATACGGGTTCATTTTTTTTGCCGTAACGACTACTTCGCGCAACTTTTTTGGAACGGCTTCCAATTTAATTATCATATTTAAAGTATCGTGTGCCGCTAAATTATAGGGGCCTGTTATTGTTCCTATATATCCGTTTCTGCTTGTTTTGACTTTAAATTTATCATTCATAATTCCCGTTATAAAAAAAACACCCGAACTATCCGACTCTTGCGCCACACGGATTACATTTGCTGTATCAACAATCATTATTACAACATCTTTTATCGGTTGTTTAGACTTAATATCAATTACAACACCGCGAACGGTTTTTATATTTTTGCTATCACTTCTGCTAATTGTAGTCAACTCTTTCTTAGTTATGTCTTTAGTTTGCGGAAATATTAGAACAGCAGAGGAGAAAAATATCATAAAGGAAAAAATTAGAAATGCTTTCATGCAATTACCTATTCGATGATGAATTTTTAGTTTTAAGCGAACAAAAATTATACCCTGCTAAAAGCCCTGTTTCTTTTATATATTCAACACATACAGATTAATTTTAGTTCAGTATAAAGGAATAAAATTTAATAAGAAAGACAAATCGCTTAACAAAATAGGGAATTATTATTTACGGAAGAAAATTCTTTCTGCTTTTACTTCCTCACCGGAATTATTGTCTTTTATAAACAATTCCATTAAGTATTCCCCCTCTTCATATTTATTCATATCAAGTTGAAAATATATCTGCGGGTCTTTTTCAATTACCTGATATTTTGATGTTAAAATTATTTTTTTAAACACCTTAATTTCTTTCAAATAAACTGGCATATTTTTGTAATAATAGTCTTATATAGTTAATATTAGCATTAGGAAAATTTTCCAACAATAAAGCGACAATTCCACTAATTACAGGAGAAGCAAAACTATTTCCCTCCAATTTAATTCTTTTACCA
>CAZAOG010000059.1:0-6635 GCA_964486645.1 uncultured Ignavibacteriaceae bacterium
TTTTTGAAATTGCTTCCAAAATAAATTAAATTATCCTACCTTAAATTAATTCCAATTTATGCTGATATCATTAGAAATAAAAGACTACGCACTTATCGAACATCTGCAGGTGGAGTTCGGTGAAGGATTGAATATCATAACCGGAGAAACCGGTGCCGGTAAATCCATTATTGTAGATGCCATGGGTTTGCTTCTCGGCGGAAGAGCATCAACGGAAGTTGTAAGAAAAGGAGCTGCAAAATCTTTTGTAGAAGGAATTTTTAGAATAAAAGACAACGCCAAGGTAAAAGAATTATTGTTAAACAACGATGTCGAAACAACGGATGAATTAATCATAAGAAGAGAAATATCATTAAAAGGAGCAAACCGCTGTTTTGTAAACGATTCGCCCGTGCCTCTGACTTTTATAAACCGGTTGGGGGATTTGCTGATTGACCTGCACGGACAACACGAACATCAATCCCTGCTGAGAAACGAAACACATATTGACTTTTTGGATCAGTATTCGAACAACAGCTTATTATTAGCCGAATACAGAAAAACCTTCAATGACTTTCAGGAAAAAATTAATGAATTAAAATCTTTAAAGAAAAAAGAGAGGGCGTTAAACGAAAAAAAAGAACTTTACTCATTCCAAATAAAAGAAATCGATTCCGTCTCTCCACTGCCGAAAGAAGACGAAATACTCTCTAACGAATTAAAGATCCTGGAAAATTCCGAACGGCTTCTCGAACTTACCACTTCAATTTATCAAACTCTTTACGAAGGAGAAAACTCCGTTCAAGATATTTTGGGCGAGGTAAACCGGAAGCTGGGCGAAATAGAGCTAATTGACGAGAACTTTGCCGTTACGGAAAAAGAAAGCAGGAACATACTTTCACAGATAAATGATATAGCCGAAACAATCCGTTCTTACAATTCTAAAATAGATATCGAGCCCGAACACCTCGAGGAAGTAAGACAGAGACTCGGTATTTTGAATTTGCTAAAGAAAAAATACGGCGGTTCAATTGAAGCCGTCTTAAAGCATCGAAAAAAGATCGGGGAAGAATTTTCACTTGCCGAAAATTTTTCGGAAAGAATAAAAGAAATTGAGGATGAGATTGAAAATTTAAGAAGCAATTGCGGAAACCTGGCAATTGAAATTTCAAATCAAAGAAAAAGTAAAGTTCCTTTGATAGAGAAGAATATCAACGAAACACTCAATGAACTTGGTATTGAACATTCATCCTTTAAAGTAAAAATTGAAAGATTATCGGCGGAAGATGATGACACAAATTATATACTATCAAATAATAAAAAGATAAAAATAACAAATAACGGCTGTGACGAAGTGGAGTTTTTTATTTCCACAAACTTAGGCGAAGACGTAAAACCCCTGGTAAAAGTAGCCTCGGGCGGGGAAATCTCCCGTGTAATGCTCGCGTTAAAATCCGTGCTTGCAAAAACCGAAGCTTTGCCTGTTTTAATATTTGACGAGATAGACTCCGGAATAAGCGGAAGAATTGCTCGGAAAGTCGGCAAAGCTTTGGAAGAGCTTTCCAAAAGTCACCAGATAATAGCAATTACACATCTGCCGCAAATTGCGGGCAATGCACAACACCATTATGCGGTAAATAAAAAATTAATCGGCGGCAGGGTTGTCAGCTCTATTAATAAATTAGATGATGAACAGCGTGTTAATGAAATTGCCAAACTGATGAGCGGCGAAAAAATAACCGAGGCAAGCATAAACGGGGCTAAGGAACTTATAAAAAATAATAAGAGTGCTAATGCATCTAGTATATTATGATGAATCCGGTGATGATGGTTATCCAATTTATTCATCACCCTTCTTTGTGTTATCAGCTATTTACATGCATTATCTAAGTTGGCGTAATAATTATGCCTTAATAAAAGAATTTAGGAAAAAATTAAAAAATGTTTTTGGATTACCTGTTAATTTAGAAATGCATACGAAAAATTTTCTTTTAGATAAAAATCCTTACAGGGATTTTAACTTTTCAAAACAAAATAAGATCAAAATAATAACATCATTTTGTCAGTTTCTTTCTTCATTAGAGCTAAAAATTATTAATACAGTTATTATAAAGAAAAACATAATATCTGATAAATATGACGTATTAGATAGAGCATTAACATATTCAGTTCAGAGAATTGAAAATGATTTGTCTGCTGTTAATGAAAGCAATAAAAGATTCATGATTATTACCGATTCAGGGCGTGTGGGTAAAATGAGAAAAACAACCAGAAAAATTCAAAAGATCAATTATATTCCCTCCAAATATTCCAGCTTTAATTATAGAAAAGAAATTAAATATTTAATAGAAGACCCATTACCTAAAGATTCAAAAGAATCTTATTTTATTCAATTAGCTGATTTGGTATCATATATTATTACTTTATATTCTTCTGTTAAATTAGATGGGCATAACTTACCGAATAGATTAAAAGACTATGTTAAATTTGAAGACATAATGAAATGGTTGGAAATTATTAGAAGTGTACTAAATTTAAAAGCAAGCGGTAAGAATATTTATGGTATTGTTTATTATCCTAAATAAAAATAGGCGGTCAAATGACCGCCTATAAAACTATACACCACCTACGATGTATTCACATTTTCAGTGGTTCATTTCAAATATATGCTAATGTATTATATGATGCAAGGAAAAAAAATATACCGGTTGATAGAGTTAAAATAAGTAAAAAAAATCATCATAAATATTCATGAAACAAACCGCTCTTTACATTCACATCCCTTTCTGTAAACACAAATGTATTTATTGCGATTTTTACTCAATAATAACAACCGATAACATCAATCCTTTTTTATCGGCATTAAAAAAAGAGATTGAAACTTATTCGAAAAATTTTTCGAAAGATAGGATAATAACATCGATTTTCTTCGGAGGAGGAACCCCTTCATTAATGGAGACGGGTTATTTAAATGAAGTTCTGAATCGGATTAATAAATGTTTTACTGTTGCCGATGATGTTGAAACAACAATAGAAACAAATCCCGGTACGATAAGTTTTGAAAAATTAAAAGAATTTAAGTACATAGGTTTTAACAGAATCAGCATAGGTGTCCAGTCGTTTAATGAAGACGAATTGAAATTTTTAACGCGTATACATTCAAAAGAAGCTGCGGTTAAAACTGTTGAAGATGCCAACAACGCCGGCTTTGAAAATATAAATATTGATCTGATTTTTAACCTGCCAAAACAAACAAAAGAAATTTGGATGAATAATCTTGAGCAGGCTGTTTCACTTCCGATAACTCACTTATCGGCCTACAGCTTAATACTTGAACGGGGAACGATTTTAAATAAGATGGTACTTGACGGAAAAGTAACGCTCCAAGATTCGGATTACGATGCCGACCTGTATTCTTCAACAATCGAATTTCTTACAAATCAAGGTTATACACAATATGAAATCTCTAATTTCTGCAAGGACGGTTTTGAGTGCAGGCATAACAATTCTTATTGGCATTACCGCGATTACTTAAGTTTCGGTACTGCCGCACATTCTTTTGCAAACGGAAAACGATGGTGGAATTTTTCAAGCTTAAAAAAGTATATCTCTGAAATTAATAATTGCGGTTCGGCTGTTAGAAATTATGAAGTCTTGACTAAAGAACAAAAACTAAACGAATATGTTATGCTTTCTTTAAGAAGCAGCGGACTGAATAAAAAAGAGTTCAGGGAAAAATTCGGCGGTGAATGGCTGAAAGAAAAGGAAGATTATTTTTTAATACTAATTGAAAAAGATTTTATTGAAAGTAATTCCGAAACAATAAAATTAACAAACCGCGGCTATGCAGTCTGCGATGAAATTCTAAAAAATTTATTGTAATAAGGAAAAATTGTTATATTTATGAGCCGAACCTGCCGGCACGTAATCGTTTCGGCATAGGCAGGCCAGTCTACGTTCTATACCCTACCGGGGGCTAACTTCGACTGGTAAATCTAAAAAGGTCAATTACAGGAAGTTAAAGTTCGATTTTGAACTATAATTGAATTATATTATTACCGGACATAACTTTTTAGAGCAGGTTCATTCATAAGTCAATATTTAAGCAAAAAAATTGCGGGTTTATATGTTGAAAATAAAATTACACTGGCAGATATTAATCGGTTTATTTCTCGGAGCTTTATACGGATTGTTCCTTACAGATTATGTGAGTTATGTGGCGTGGTCCGGGGATTTGTTTTTACGTGCGTTAAAAATGTTGATCGTCCCGCTTATTTTTACTTCCATTACATCCGGAATTATAAATATCGGTGATGCACAGAACCTTGGGAGACTCGGATTAAAAACTTTTGCCTATTATATAACCACAAGCCTGTTTGCAATTTTTACAGGATTAATTTTAGTAAACTTACTTCAACCCGGCGTAGGTGCCAATCTTGGTTTTACTCAAAATGTTGAAAAACTAACAAATGTTTCCGACAGCTTGGGAAACATCCTTCTTCGTTTGGTTCCTACAAATATTATCAGCGCCCTTTCTACCGGGGACATGCTTGCAATTATTTTCTTTTCTATTCTTATCGGTTACTTTATTACAAAACTTAAGATTGTTTATCGTGATCCTCTAATTAATTTATTTAACGGCGGATTCGAACTGATGATGAATGTAACTTCTTTTGTCATAAAGTTTACACCGATCGGAATATTCGGAATTGTTGCAGCTGTTGTAGCGGATCAGGCTGGAGATAAACAAGCATTATTGGGTATCGTTCAGAGACTCGGAATATATATGGCTGCGGTATTATTGGGTTTAGGCTTTCATTCAATGGTCACTCTTCCGCTGTTGCTTAAATTTGTCGGTAAAGTAAACCCGTGGCTCCATTTTAAGTCGATGACAACACCGCTTTTAACCGCGTTTTCCACATCGTCTTCTTCAGCAACACTTCCGTTAACCATGGATGCCGTTGAAAACAATGCGGGAGTCTCCAATAAAATAACAAGTTTTGTTTTACCATTGGGTGCAACGGTAAATATGGACGGCACTGCTTTGTATGAACTTGTGGCTGCTATGTTTATAGCTCAAGCTTACGGAATTGATCTGTCTTTCGTTCAGCAGTTGGTTGTTGTTTTTACCGCATTGCTTGCGTCAATCGGTGCGGCGGGTATTCCAATGGCAGGTTTGGTTATGATAACCGTAATTCTTTCTGCTGTCGGTCTTCCCTTGGAGGGTGTAGGTCTTATTTTGGCGGTGGATAGAATTTTAGATATGTGCAGAACGGCAATCAATGTGTGGAGTGATTCCTGCGGTTCTGTTATTATTGCAAAGTCCGAGGGTGAAACTTTAAAAGTTTAGATTCAATTTAGAAATTATGAACTAATAAGAAGTAATTATCTTTGACAACATCGAATTATCGGAAGAATAATTTTTTATTATTTTCAGGAATGATTAAATTTCCAACCATGTTATAAATTTTAATGAAAGAGGGACAAAAAATGATTGATAAAATTACAGAACTTTTGGGCGATAAAGCCGACGATCTTTTAAATTACAAAGCAAAGTTTCCGAAAGAGCAATTAAATCTGCCGGGACCGGATTTTGTTGACCGCGTTTTTGCTCAATCCGACAGAAACGTAAACGTGCTGAAAAATCTTCAATGGTTATTTTCTCACGGAAGATTAGCAGGCACGGGTTATATTTCAATACTTCCCGTAGACCAGGGAATTGAACACACCGGCGGTGCTTCATTTGCCCCAAACCCGATTTACTTTGATCCCGAAAATATTGTTAAACTTGCTATCGAGGGCGGATGCAACGGCGTTGCAACCACGCTCGGTGTTCTGGGAATGGTTTCAAGAAAATATGCACATAAAATTCCTTTCATTTTGAAGCTCAACCATAACGAACTTTTAACTTATCCCACTAAATATGACCAGATTATGTTTGCTTCAGTAGAGCAGGCTGTTGACCTCGGCGCTGCTGCAGTTGGTGCGACTATATATTTCGGATCGGCTGAAAGCTCAAGACAAATAATCGAAGTAAGCGAGGCTTTCCAATATGCACACGAAATGGGATTGGCAACAATACTCTGGTGCTATTTAAGAAATTCGGCGTTCAAAAAAGACGGCGTTGATTATCACGCTGCTTCCGATTTAACCGCGCAGGCAAATCATCTGGGTGTAACAATTGAAGCGGATATTATTAAGCAGAAACTGCCGGTAAATAACGGCGGATTTAAAGCTGTCGGTTTTGGAAAAACTAACGAAAAAATGTACACGGAACTAAATTCCGATCACCCGATTGACCTTTGCCGTTACCAGGTAATTAATAATTATATGGGCAGAGCCGGTTTGATTAACAGCGGCGGTGCTTCCGGTTCTAACGATTTTGCCGATGCTGCCGAAACGGCTGTTATTAATAAACGCGCCGGCGGAATGGGATTGATATTAGGCAGAAAAGCATTCCAAAGACCCATGGAAGAAGGGATAAAGATGGTTAATCTGGTTCAGGATGTTTATTTGACCAAAGAAGTTACAATTGCTTAAATTATTGATTCTTTTGATTTGCAAAAGCTCCGAAATATTTTGGAGCTTTTTTTATTTTAAATAAAAAAATCGTAAGAAGCGTTAAGCATCACTTCCCCATAAAAAGAATTAGCATA
>CAZAOG010000059.1:6735-15713 GCA_964486645.1 uncultured Ignavibacteriaceae bacterium
CACAAACCCGCATCACCGTCGTTCCATCAGGTTAAAGGAGTATAATTACTCACAAAACGGTGCATATTATGTTACAATTTGCACACAAGATAAAAAATGCGTGTTAATCAACATTATTAATGAAAACATAATCTTAAACAATTACGGAAAGATTGTTGAAGAAGAGTGGTTAAAGACAAAAAGCATCCGCCCATATGTTGATTTGGATTATTATGTAATTATGCCGAATCATTTCCACGGTTCAATATTTTCAATCCCTTCCGCTTCGGGTAAATAAAATTTTATCGAGGAACCTTTCTTTCTGATTTTTTTGTTAATCAAAACACTGTGAATAATCGTAACGTTATCCGCAATATTGCATCCGTAAATGTAACTCGTTCCTTTTATCAAAACACCTTTGCCTATGTTAACGGAATTTTCATCGCTTCCCGTGATGTATACGCGTGACTCAATTTTGCCGCCCTTTCCAATTTTAACCTTCCCTTTTATAATGTTACCGTCAAATATTTCTACGTTATCTTCAATTGACATTTTTTGGTTTTCAAAAGTGGTTATACTCACATTCGGATGGATCGTTACGTTCTTTCCCAAAAAAACATTTCCGCATATATACACACCGCGCTTTAATTCAATATTATAGTTAAGCTTTACCCCTTTGCCGATAAAAACACCTTTTCCTATTTTTATATCCAAAGGAATATTTTTCTTATCCATTTTTATAATATCGCTGACAACCGACTCGTCAATAAAAAAATCATCTTGGTCATCAATCTCTATTATGTCTTTTAATTGATTGTATACTTTTTCACGGGCTATGCTTTCCATCTGCTTTAAAACGGATTTGTTGTTAAATCCCATAATTGTTGTCCGGTCTTTCGGACTTGCCGCTCTGACGCTGCTATTATTTTTGTTAAATATCTCTATCAAATCGGTAATGTAAATTTCGTTTTGTGCATTCTTGTTTTTAATTAAAGTTATGAACTTTTTTAGTTTATTAAATTTAAATGCGTAAATACCGGAATTGTATTCGCTGCAATTAACCAATTCTTCTTTTGTAAATGATTGATAACTTCCGTTGAATTTAACTTTGTAATTGCTGTTGTCTTTCAGCAGATTTATGTCCTTTGCCTCTATAATTTGAATCACTCTTCCTTTATTTATTCCGTTTGATTTTCCTTTTGCATCGGTTCCTTTTACCCTCAATATTCTACCGTATGAATTTTTTAACGGATCCCCGTCGTATGTACCGGTTAAAACCATCATGTCGCTTTCGGATTTAATAAATTTATTTCTGAAAGATTTAATGGTTTCATTATCAATTAAACCAACGTCGCCGGGCAATATATAAACCCTTTCGAATTTTTCGTTCTTTTTTAATTTACTTAAAGCAACTTGCACAGCGTGACCCGTGCCGTTTTGTTTTGGTTGAATAACGTATTTTGTGTTTTTCTGTTTGCCGAGCGTTCTCATAACTTCTTCGGCTTTTATGCCTACCACAACAATAGTGTTTGCACCTTTTAAACGTGAATTATAAACTCTTTCAACGGTGGGTTTCCCCCATATTTTATGAAGCATTTTTGAAGTTTGTGATTTTATTCTTTTTCCGTGACCGGCTGCCAATATTATAAATAATTCTTTCGAGTTTTTATTGAAGGGTGAGGATAATTCTTCGGCAATTTTATTCAATCTTTTTTCTTCGGAAAGTGTCATTCATTTACTCCGTAGTAACTTCTTTATTTTGTTTACTTAATTTATATAACGCAACGTTTATTCCAAAGGTGAACCACACTAAAGTTATAATTTCGTGGTCCCCGAAATTCCACTCGGTAAGCCCGGCAATTAAAAACGCAGTGAAAGAAGCAAGAGCTCCGAGAGCGTATGAAGAAACAAATTTTATTCCTTTTGTTTCCCGGTAAATTTTAATTTCAATTAACAACAACTTGATAAATAAATACACAACGGCAACAAGACCGAAAAGTCCCAGTATCACCAACACGTGAACAAAGTTATTGTGCATATGCCCCTGTATTTCTTTGTCGTAATAATTCTTATACTTTTTATAAAGCTTTTGCAGGTCAATATCTCCCACACCGAACAACGGACGATCTAAAAACATTTTCCAGCCTGCCGCCCATAATTTGAAGCGAACCGTGTTGGAAGGAAGATAAGGATCAAATATGCTCAGCAGTCTGCTTCGCTTTACGTAAGTAGTGTATAATTTATTATTTCCGTACACAATGGATTTTGGACCAAAACCCAAAACAAATTTTGATTGTATAATAATTTTATCGCCTATGGGATATTTGAAATTATACAATTCACCGTTTATACCGGATGCAAACAATTTATTTTTAGAGAAAGACCAATTATATAATTTTTTAATTTTTTTGTTTTTGTCCAACAATTTAAGATTGTTGTTTTCTACTTGATACAACCCCAAACCATCGTTATCGGATATGAACAACTTAAGATCTTTGTAATAAATAAAGTCAATGTCCGTTTTATTTCTATAATCTATAATTTTTTTTGACGGGATAAAATCTTTTAACAAATAAACGGAAATATTTTGCGGAGGAGAAAAACTTACTATATAATTCGAGTCGACATAAAATTTTGTGGAACGGGATAGTTCCTTAAATCTTAGTGGTTTATTTGCAGAATCTGATAAGTTAAAAACGGTTAAGCCGCTGTCGGAATCCAAAACGTAAATTAAATTGTTGTATATTTTGAAATCCGTAGTAAAACCGGGAGAAGAAAATTCTTTTTGTTGAATAAAATTATCCCCGTTTTTTTTAAGCAGGAGAAAACGTGTATCGACTAATTGTGCTAAATACAACCCGTTATTTAATTTATTAAATTTTACAATGGGAGAAGGAAGTTTATAATTATTAATTTCGGTCGAATCTTTAAAAGCTGATAACCCGTGTTCAAAGTCACTTACGTAAAAAATACTGTCTGCCGGTAAAATATTATAGGCTCTTCCTTCGGTTTTAAATTCCGTTTGCTTTACGGGTTTATCATTTTCAAATCCGAATATTTCTACCCTGCTAATATTTTTCTGCATTAACATTCCCGCAATTCCCAGAGCCGCCAAAGGGATCAATATTTTCCACTGTTTTTTTATAATTAATATAAGAAGAATACCGAACGCGGCTCCCATCCAGCCTGTTCTTTTATATGTGGAAAATAAAGCGAGAAGCGAGATCGAAAATCCAAACAGTAAAAATATTCTGTACTTAAACGATACTTTTTCGTTAACAAGAAAAGCGAAGAAAAACAAAACCGTAAAACTGGTAATTTCACTTGCGGTTATCGGATATTGAAACAATGAGGGGCCAGACTGTTCAATGCTGTAGAGATTAAAAATATAATATTTATAAGCGTAAACCAAATAGATTACAACCGTTACAAGCGCCGCGGCAATATAAACTTTAAAATATGTTTTTGCTCTGTCAATGTTGGGAATGACCGACATCGTTGTATAAACAACGGGTACTAAAAGGGCGTATTTCAGTAAATTGTGAATTGCCAAACCGGTGGAGTCTGACAAAGCGGCAGAAATTATTTCCGCCGACAGGTACCAAAGGAATGCCGCCTCAAGTCCGGACTTTTGAAACGGATTTTTTTTGGTTACTGCAAACTTAAAAAGCAGCAATAACAACGCAAGATAATAACCGACTTGATTTGCAAAGATTGAATTTGTTAAACTTAACAAAAAGATGATTATAAAAAAGAAGGTCAGTTTATCTATTATTTTTACGGCTCTTGTTGTTTTGATCATTCTTCGTCTCTGAACTGCATCTCGTAAAGTTTTTTATAAAGTCCTTTTTCCTGACTTATTAATTCCGAGTGTTTGCCGCTTTGAACAATTTTACCGTTATCCAACACTAAAATTTTCGAAGCATTTCTGATTGTACTTAATCTATGTGCAATTACTATTGTTGTTCTGTTGTACATCAATCTGTCAATTGCTTCCTGTACCAAACTCTCGGATTCGTTGTCCAAAGAAGAGGTGGCTTCGTCAAAAATCATTATTTCGGGATTTTTCAACAATGCACGAGCAATGGCAAGTCTCTGTCTTTGTCCGCCCGAAAGCATTAACCCTCTTTCTCCAATTATTGTATCGTAACCCTTTGACAGTTCCAAAATAAAGTTATGTGCGTTAGCCATCTTTGTAGCTTCTTCTATCTTTTCCATGGGGAAGTCGCTCAATCCGTATGCAATATTATTTTTAACGGTTTCGTTAAAAAGGAAAGTCTCTTGGGTTACAATTCCCATTAAGCTGCGGAGGTTTTTAATTTTTATTTTTTTAATATTAATATTATCCAATAAAATAGCGCCTTGTACGGGATCGTAAAATCTTGGTATTAAATCAACCAAGGTTGATTTCCCGCCGCCGCTGGGTCCCACAAGCGCCAATATTTCGCCTTTCTTTACTTCAAAACTTACATTATTAAGTACGCTTTCGTTTGAATCTTCGTAGTTAAAATAAACGTTTTCAAATTTCAAAGATTCGTTAAACGAAGTTACCTCAATCGCATCCGGCGCATCTGTAATTACGGGCGGAGTATCCAATATTTCAAATATTCTGTCGCCTGCTGCACTTGATTCCTGAATCCGGTTATTTACACCGCTCAGTTCTTTGATAGGAGGCATCATCTGGAATATGGCAAAAAGGAACCCCATAAATTCGCTAGCCGATAGGGTTTGTTCTTTAAGTACAAGCAGCCCGCCGAAATAAATAATTACTACGCCTACCGTGGTACTTAAAATTTCGGTGATGGGTGATGAAGCGTTTCGTACCCTTACAATTCTTAACATCAATTTGAAGAAATTGTTCGTTTCGGTAGTAAATTTTTTGTTTTCATATTTTTCCATACCGAACGCTTTAACAATTTTTACTCCCGAAATTACCTCCTGCAAGATGGTGGTTATATCAGCCATTTTAGCCTGAATAATTCCGCTTTGTTTTCTTAATTTTACGCCTATCCAAGCAATTATAAGCATCGAAAAAGGCAGTACAACGAGTGCGAGCAGGGTCAATTTCCAACTGATGCTGAAAGCTATTCCAAGGAAAACAACAATCGTCAGCGGTTCTCTTATCATATTTAAAAATGCTGCTGAGATGCTTGCCTGCACTACATTTACATCGTTGGTAATTCTTGAGATAAGATTGCCTACTCTTTCGTGTTTAAAATAACTCATCGGTAATTTGTGTAAATGCTTGTAAGCCGAATTGCGGATATCCTTTATTGTGCCCTGTTCAACATACGAAAGAAAATACGCCTGCAGATAGCCGGATATGTTCTTAAAAATAAAAGCTATCAAAACTAAAAAAGAAATTTTTAAAAGTGCGTCTTCTTTGGTACCGCTCATTATCACTTCTTTGAATTTTTCGGATATGTCGTTTTTTACGTTTATTACCCACTGCGGAAGGAATGATGTTTTTTCTATTGATATGGGCTGCTGAACGACTTCTTTTCGGGAAGACTCCTGAAACAGTGTATCCAGCAGGGGAATTGTAAGATAAATCGAAAGTCCGTTTAAACCGGCATAAAGCATGGTGAACACAATTGACAATGCAAGATGTCTCCAATAGGGCTTAACGTAACTTAATATTCTGAAGTAAGTTTTCAATTATTTTCTCTTTTTAAAAAGCGTTTTTTAACCCGCAATTATTGTTTAATTTTATCGAGTCGGTAATCTCTGATTTTTCAAGGTTCAAAATACTAATAGATGATGAAAAACTTAAACCTAAATCATAAACTAAATAATTATTGAATACCAAAAAGTTTTTAATGTTTTTGCCGCCGATAGATTTTATTACCTTTTTATCTTTTAAGGAATAAATGGTTAAACTTTGACGTTTGTCTTTATCCTTGGTTGTAAAAATCAAATAATTATTATTCCAATAAACTTCATTTAATTTCAACTTATTTAACTTAATAATAAATTTAGTTTCATTTGTTTTATTATCAAATAAGTAAAGCGAGTCTTTATCGGTTGTTCCATGTTGTAATCGGAAGTTCTCATACGTTGTTTTTATCTCATTATTTATTACCGGCAGAGGATAACCGTCTTTTATAAAATTTATCGTCTCAATTTTACTTAATAATTTTTTGCCTGTACCGTTATAAATAAATGTGTGCTTATTTATATATTCCGAAACCCTAATATCTCTTGAGTTGATAATCACTTTAAATGAATTATTGCCAATCCAACCGGCATTTATTTGTGTTCCGTTTATTAATGTATCCGCAAATGTAACTTCTTCGTTAGCCAAATCGATACTGTAAAGCTTTATTCTTTTTATGTAGGGAAGCGTGCTTCTTATTCCGAAATATTTTGCCGTTAAAAAGTAAAGGTGTTTTAAATTGGGAGAATAATTTAACAGAATTACTTTTTCTTTTTTGTCAAACCAAAATTTTGATGATTTCTTATCCGTAAAATTATATTTATAAATTCCTATTTTCCCTTTGTCTTTACCTACAAAATAAAAAGCTTTTATCTGTTCGGTTTCTTCATTGAGAATATTTTTATCAAGAAGAGGTTCGGATTTTTTGGTATTGCTGCAGCCGTTAAATAATACGAATAATAAGATAAATATTGTAAAATTTTTCAGATTCATATTAAGCCATGTTGCCGGTAACTAAAAATAATTTAAGTACGCGTCTTGCCAAATTCATAAAATAATCGCATAACGGAATTTAAATAAAGAGCGGTAAAATAAAAGTTCCTTTTGTTTTATTAAATTCTTTTTTTAATGAATTAATTATAATAAAAAAAGAGGTTGAATAAACAACCTCTCGTATGAATAAAATTAAAAAACGTTATTATAATCGTTCAAAACGCCCCTGGAAAAATCTTAAATAAGAAGGTTCATAAACCATTTTCAGTCCTTTAATCTTCTTCCTGTTATCGAATACGGCGGCAACGGATTCTGCGGTAACGTCAATATGTGCCTGCGTATAAACGCGTCTTGGTAAAGTGATTCGGACAAGTTCCAACTTAGGATAATTGTTTTTTCCGGTTTCTTTGTTTCTGCCTGCGGAAACAATTCCGCGTTCCATCGTGCGTACACCCGAATCTATATAAATTTCCGCAGAGAGAGTTTGTGCGGGGAATTCATCTTGAGGAATATGCGGCAAAAATGCTTTTGCATCCAAAAATATAGCGTGTCCGCCGATTGGTTTTACAAACGGTACTCCGTAATCTTTCAGTTTATTACCGAGATATTCAACTTGTCCGACACGAGCTTTAATATTATCAAACAAAACCATCTCTTCCATTCCGCGAGCCATTGCCTCCATATCACGACCGGCAAGACCCCCATACGTATGCAGCCCTTCGTAAACAACAACCATATTGCGGGCAGCATCAAAAACTTTTTTATTGCGTGTAGCAAATATTCCGCCGATGTTTACCATTAAATCTTTTTTGGCACTGACCCAAAGACCGTCGAAGTGGGAACACATTTCCTTTAGAATTACCTGCAGAGTTTTATCCTCGTAACCCTTTTCTCTTTTTTTAATAAAGTAGGCATTTTCCATTGCACGAGTGGCATCAAACCACATTTTAATTCCATGCTTTTTAGTAAGCTTACGCACGGATTTTAAGTTTTCCATAGAAAACGGCTGACCACCGGCCATATTTACCGGACCGGCCATACTGATGTAAGCAATTTTTTTGGCACCTACTTTTTTAATTAGGTCTTCTAATTTTTGAATGTCGATATTTCCTTTGAAAGGGTGTGTGCTGTAAGGATTATGGGCTTCCTTAATAATTACATCCACAAAAGTTCCTCCGGCAAGTTCCTGGTGAAGTTTTGTTGTTGTAAAATACATATTGCCCGGAACGTAATCTCCCGGCTTAATTAAAATTTTAGAAATGATATGTTCGGCGGCACGTCCTTGGTGCATAGGCACAAAATACGGCATACCGTAATATTTTTTTACATTGTTCTTTAAATAGTAAAAGTTTTTACTGCCTGCGTAAGCTTCATCGCCAAGCATCATACCTGCCCATTGATTATCGCTCATCGCGTTGGTTCCGCTATCGGTTAAAAGATCGATGTAAACATCTTCGGATTTAAGCAGGAAAGTGTTATATCCTGCTTGTTTCATAGCTTTTTCGCGGTGTTCGCGCGTTGTCATTTTAATGGGTTCAACAACTTTAATTTTAAAAGGTTCAGCCCAACTTCTTGTAGTAATCTTTTTCCTTGCCATTTAATTAACCTCGTTGATTAAATGAATAAATTATGATAATTTTTTTTCTGCTGAGATAAACAGTAAATTAAAAACGTTTTCTGTTTATCAACTGATTTTTTATCCTCGATTGTAATAATCAAAGGAACACCCCCGCGCTTATTGAAATCGGCAATATCGTTAAAAGCTTTCAGCTCTTGCTTTTCCACACGCTGTCAATAATTTATATGGATAAAATAAGATTAATTGTTCAATTATAATTCCTGCGTTTATTGCAGCCACGCAAGTTTTCTTATCATCCACAATAAATTATTTTTATGTGAATATTAAAAATAGTAAAAACTCAGTATAATTAGGCTTTATCATTTGGTGATTTTTCGGCTAAATAATATTTTGATGTGCTAATATAAAAATTAACCAACATTCCAAAAAATTCAACTACTTCGTAGTTGTGTTTTCCCTTGTTGTTTCCTTCCCCCGAATTTCATTCGAGGCTATTATAAATTTGACTGCGTTCGCAGTCGGACAAGAAGAAACGCGGGTTTGTTCCGACGAAAACACAAACAAAAAAAACAATTTAAATTGATTATCGGAAGTGCGAAAGCACTTCAATTTATAATAGCTGCGGACGAAGTCCGTAGGCGTAAATAAACAAAAACAAAAAAGAACTGCGATAGCAGTTCAATTAGGAAACCCAACATCCCAAAATTCAACTGCATCCGTCTTCGTCCGGCAGCTGCCGGACTACGCCGGACAGGTCCGTCTTCGAATTCT
>CAZAOG010000060.1:0-15568 GCA_964486645.1 uncultured Ignavibacteriaceae bacterium
ACCTACAACCTTGCAGGGTCCGCACCATGGCGCCCAGAAATCAATTACGCAGGGCAAATCTCCTTCAAACTTCCACTCTTTGTTTTTTTCGTAGTCAAAAACTTTTTTCAAAAAAGTTTCCTTGGTTAAATGTTCAGTCATTATTATTACCTTTCATTTATATATTAATAAATTATTTATTTGTTTTCTTCCATTGTTTCGTTAAAACTGCGGCTCAAAATTTCTTTACTATATTTTGATTGTCTTTTTTAAATGCCGTAGCAAAAGTGTTCCCGCAAATATTTCAACACTTTTTTATTTATACATGTAATGCTTAACGAGATGAAAGGATTCGCAAATTAACAGCCGGAGTGTCGTCCATGCGATAAATATCCGAGATTAATTTATTTCTTGTCGGGAAGATTCCTTTTCCGCTGCATTCTCTTCAATTTTGAATAACTCGATAACTTCATTGCAGAATTTAATTAGAAAAGCAAGCAGTGTTTCGGGCGACTCATAATTGTTTTTAATGATAAGCTTCATTATGTCGTTATCCTGTTTGAAGGAAACCGTATTTTTGTGGTTGTCCAATATAAAACGCATCAATTCTACAAATTTATATTTGTAATAATCTTCTCTGTTTCCTTTCGGTAAAATAATTACCGTTCTTTCCCTTTTCATATTTACTCTTTCAAACAAAGCATAGGATGCATAGAATTTTAAATAGGAAATTGCGGTCAGTCGTTTTACCAATAGCGGTAACGGACCAAATCTGTCTGTTATTTCCTCTTTAATTTCTTCAATTTCGTTTGTTGACTCAGCCGAATAAAACGAAGTATAATAATTAAGCCTATCTTTTTGTTCGGGCATATATGTCTTCGGAATGCCTATTTCAAAATAAGCATCAATTTTGGGATCCGTTTTTTCTTTTGTCTGCGGAAGTTCTTTAAATATCTCTTTAAATTCCTGATATTTCAATTCCTCAACAGCTTCGTTAATTAATTTCATATACAGTTCAAAACCGACATCGTTTATAAAACCCGTTTGTTCGGTACCGAGCAGATTACCCGTTCCCCTTATTTCCATATCGCGCATCGAAAGGTTAAAGCCTGCACCGACATCCGTAAATTCTTCAACTGCTTGCAATCTTCTAAGAGCTTTTTTTGAAATTCCGGAAATAGTAGGAACTATAAAATAGGCAAAAGCCTGCCTGTCGGAGCGTCCCACACGTCCGCGCAATTGATGAAGTTCGGCTAAGCCGAATCTGTCGGCTCTATTTACAATTATTGTGTTTACATTTGGTATGTCAATTCCGGATTCAATTATTTTGGTGGATATCAACACATCATATTTTTTGTTCATAAATCCGTGAATAACATCTTCCAGTTTAGAGGGTTTCATTTGTCCATGCGCAATGGCAACCTTTATCCCCGGCATATATTTTACGAGATAGTCCGCTAATTTATCGATTGAGTTTACGCGGTCGTGTACAAAATATACTTGTCCGTTTCTTTTCAGTTCATTAAAAATCCATTCTTTAATTTTTAAAATATCAAACGTAAATACTTTAGTGATAATTGATTGTCTGTTCGGAGGCGGGGTTGCAATTATAGATAGATCCCTTGCACCCAAAAGCGAAAGGTTAAGCGTGCGTGGAATCGGTGTGGCTGTCATTGTAAGTGTGTCAACATTAACTTTCAAAGAGCGCAGTTTTTCTTTTGCCTTTACTCCGAATTTATGTTCCTCGTCTATAATTAAAAGTCCCAGGTTTTTAAATTTAACATCTTTTGAAATCAGTCTGTGAGTTCCGATAACGAGGTCGACTTTTCCTTCGATTAAATCTTTAAGAATTTCATTTTGTTTTTTCTTCGATTGAAAACGGGAGATAACTTCCACCCTTAGAGGAAATTGAGAAAGTCTATCACGAAAAGTATTGAAATGCTGTTCTGCAAGGATGGTGGTAGGAACGAGAACGGCAACCTGTTTTCCGTCCTGAACCGCTTTAAATGCAGCTCTTACAGCCACCTCCGTTTTACCGAAACCCACATCGCCGCACACGAGTCTGTCCATGGGATTTTCAGCCTGCATGTCTTCCTTTACTTCTTCGGTTACCTTCGACTGGTCAGGGGTATCTTCGTACATAAATGAAGCTTCCAGTTCTTTCTGCCAAACGGTGTCGGGACTAAAATTAAAACCTTTTGCCGCCTTTCTTTTTGCGTACAGTTCAATCAGTTCGCGGGCAGCTTCTTTTATTTTCTTTTTTGTTTTTCGTTTGGTGTTTTGCCATTCCCCGGTACCAAGAGTAGAAAGAGTCGGTTTTAATTCACCGTTTTCTACTTTGTTTGAAGAATATTTCTTTACCAACGTCAGGTAATTCAAATTTACGTAAACCACGCCGCCCTCGTTATAAAGCAGCTTCATGGATTCCTGTTTAATATTGCCTATTTTAATTGTTTCCAATCCGAGATACTGCCCTATTCCGTAATCTTCGTGTACAACATAATCTCCTTTTGTTATGGAGGAGATTTTATTTGTTTTCGATCTTTTATATTTCCGTTTATCCGACAGTTTCGTTCGGTACGGTTTGTTGAAAATTTGATAATCCGTAAGCAGTAAAAATTTTTCATCCTTAAGTACGAAACCTTCTTTAATTGCAAGCGATATGATTTTAACTTTTCCGTTTTCTATCAAGCCCGCTATTTTACCGTCCAACTCCGAAAGTAAATCCTTAAGGCGCTGTGTTTGCAGTTCGTTTTCGGAGGTAACAAGTATATTAAAACTTTTTGAGGCGTAGTCAATTAATGACTTCGAAAGAATTTTATAATTTCCGTTAATTGTAAAAGCTTCGGTAATCCCCAAATCGATTCTCTCCGCCGAAGAACTTAATTCTTGTTCGATTATCCAATTCGTATTTTTAATTTTTTCAAATTGAAATTTTTCTACCGTAGTAATTTTACTTTTATCTTCCGTGGTTTCTGCCGGCTCTCCGCCGAAGTCAATTTCAAAGTCTTCCGTTTCGGTAACTTTCTTGTTTTGAATTTCCGAAAGAGAAATGTTTTCGGAGAATTTTATTTTATGAGGAATGTAATTATTTAAATTGTATTCAGAGGCTAAAACAAAGGGGGTTTCAAGATAATCGAAAATATCAGCGGTTTTATTTTTCTGTATTTCATCTTTGTCTTCTCCGAAAGCTCCTGCAAGAGTAACTTCTTTAACCACTTCAATCGAACGCTGACTGTCGGGATTGAAGTAACGTATCGATTCCAAAAAATCTCCGTCAAATTCCAATCTTACGGGATTATTTTCGCTGTAAGACCAAAAATCTATAATAGATCCCCTTTGTGCATAACTTCCCTGCGTTTCAACAAATTTATCTTTTTGGTAGTTGAGTAAATTTAAATATTCTATTAAATCATCAAATGATATTT
This sequence comes from uncultured Ignavibacteriaceae bacterium, assembly GCA_964486645.1. Taxonomy (GTDB): domain Bacteria; phylum Bacteroidota; class Ignavibacteria; order Ignavibacteriales; family Ignavibacteriaceae. The sequence continues at coordinate 3,408 of CAZAOG010000060.1, forward strand.
CACCGCCTATTTGAATTTGGGTAGTAGAGCGTTCCAACGTTTCTTTTACGGGAAGTTCCAAATTTAAAATATCGTACGTTGAAATAATTATAAAGCTTTCGTGTTTAATTATCCGGGTTAGTTTTTCCTGAATCTTTTCACTTTCGAATTCCGTTATCTCGATTATTTTTTTTTCTATTCCCAACACGTTCAATTCCACATTAAATTCCATTACACTTTTATTGTCGGGGAAAAGTACAAGAATTTGGTCTTCGGCTTTCGATAAGTCGGAAACAAACAAACTTTTGGAAGAACCATAGAGCGGAGAGATATAGACTATCTCTTTCGGTTTTGATTTTTCGTACAATGATTTTTTCAACACCGAAATAAATTCAAGGTTGAAATAATTTAAATCTAAATTTTTAGAGGACATAAAAAAGGACAGAAATACTATTTAAAATGAATAACCGAAATTTAAAGAATAAATCGGTTGGTTGTTAAAATATTTTAACCCAAAAGAATAAATCGGTTTATTTACGCTTGTTTTTTTCACTAATTTATTTTTGTTATTATCTTGATTGTTTAAAACGAATTCGGCAACAAAATAACCGATAGCGCTTCCCAGCAGAACATCGGAGACCCAATGTTTATCGTGATAAACCCTTGCTATACTTACCAAAGACGCCGCACCGTACCAGCCGACTTTCCAAAAAACATTATCAATTTGATGAGCCATTACGGTAGAAAAAGCAAATGCAATGGTCGAATGTCCCGAAGGAAAGGAGGTTTTTTCTTCTTTAATTTGAAAAGGATTAAAATCTTTGTGCCCGTTATTCCTGAACGGGCGGCTTCTGCCCGTTATTGTTTTAATCAAGTAAGTTACGCCCGTAGCATAAAAACTTGCTTCGGCAAGCTGCAAGCCGAGGGTTCTGATTTTACTGTTTTTATAAGCCAAACCGTATCCGTAAAGACCAATTACAGACGCACCGACAAAAGCCGTTGTTGGTTTGTCTATGCTTAACAAGTTATCACCAAAATTACTTCTGTTGTTTAAAGCCCACTGTCTGCCCGTGTTGTCCAAAAAGAATGATGCCGCCGTAGCTCCGGTAACCAGCGAAAAATTTAAAATATCATTGGAATCAAAATTTGCGGGAGCGGAAATTATTTTCCCGCCCATGCTAAAAAACTTGGCAATATCATCCCCGACCTGTGCCTGTAAGTTAAATGCCTGAAAAGTAAATAAAAAAAATAGAGCTAAAAATTTTGATTTCATATATATTCTAAAATTTAAGTCGGTTATAAATTTATGAAAAATTAATCTGAGAATAATATCGTTTTAACGACAATAACGGAATAAGAATTTTACTTATTGTTTCATATCAATTGCTTTTCTTACAAACCCGTCGGCTTTTAACAGTCTTTTTTTTGCTTGCTCGTAGTTTACTTTTGCAAGTATCATTACCAATGCCGTTTTAACGTGTCCGTTTGCTTTGTTCAAATAATCCGCAGCTTCTTCGTAGTTTACGCCGGTAATTGTCATCACAATTCGTTTTGATCTTTCAACAAGTTTTTGATTTGTCATCTGCAGGTCGATCATCATATTTTCATAAACCTTTCCGAGCCTTATCATCGATGCGGTTGTCAACATATTTAAAACCATCTTTTGAGCAGTGCCGCTTTTCATTCTTGTCGAGCCCATTATTACTTCGGGACCAACAAACGGGCAGATGGCAATATCAACTTCTTTGATGTTAAATTGTTCTCTCGGATTGCAAGTTATAAAAATAGTTGAAGCGCCCAATTCTTTTCCTCTTTTAACTGCGCCTATTGCGTACGGAGTTCTTCGACTGGCAGCTATTCCGCAAACAATATCTTTATTAGTAACCAAGGCGTCATCAACAGCTTTACCTCCGTTTTCCTCAAGGTCTTCGGCACCTTCTTGTGCTTTAAACATCGCTTCTTTTCCGCCTGCAATAAATCCTTCTATTAAATAATCTGGGGTACCAAATGTCGGCGGGCATTCAACGGCATCCAAAACTCCGAGACGTCCGCTTGTGCCCGCACCAAAGTAAAGCAGGCGCCCGTGTTCTTTTAAAGAGTTGACGATTAAATCGACGGCTTTTTCAATGTATGGTAATTCTTTTTCTATTGCAAAGGGAACGGATTTATCCTCATCGTTTATAATTCTTAATATCTCCGCGGTGGAAGCCGCATCGATACTCATAGAATTTTTATTTCGTTTTTCGGTGCTTAAATTATATAGTTCGTCAAATAAATTTTTTGCTTTATCATCGGAACTCATTTCTGAAGCTCCAACAGTACCAGTTTTTTTCCTTTTTGATTTCGTACGTTTGTCGGTTTGTAAGATAAATCGTAGACAGTAGATTTTTTTATGTAAGCTTTATATTTCATTTCGGCTTTTTTAAATTCCATCTCTAAATTACCTCCCTTAATGCTTGCAATGTAAGCTTTCTCTTTTATAAGCGGAAGGGAATATCTGAAGAGAATAATCAACGGCACGCTGGAACGGCTGACAACCAAATCAAATTTGTTGGAGTACTTGGCAATAAATTCATTGCTTTCAACTCTTTCGTTCTCGGCTATTACGTTGCTTAATTTTAATTTGTTTAAAAACTCTTTAACGGCGTCTATTTTTTTACCGGTTGAATCGGCAAGAACACCCTTTAACTCGGGGCGCGATATAGCCAAGGGTATGCCGGGAAAACCCCCGCCCGTTCCGATGTCAATAAAGTTAGTACATTTTTCGGGTATATACTTTGCAATGAATGAAGAAATAAATACGTGGTTTTCTACAATGTTATCAATATCTTTTCTTGAAATTAAATTGACTTGCTTGTTTTTATCGACCACTAATTCAGCAAAATAGGAGAGCTGCTGAATCTTCATTACATCGCCGTTTATTTTGTTTTCCCAATAAAAATTTAGTAGTTCTTTTTGGTATTTATTTTGTACTTCTATCATACTATAATTATTTTTTTTACTTTTTCAAATATACTAATAATACAGAAATATCTGAAGGTGTTACACCGGAGATCCGTGAGGCTTGTCCGATAGAACGCGGTTTAACTTTGTTTAATTTTTCTTTTCCTTCCGCGGATAAAGCGTTTAATGTTAAATAGTTTAAGGTTAAAGGAATTTCCAGCGACTCATATTTTTCAAATTTAGAAATTAGATCATACTGCCTTTTAATATAGCCTTCATATTTTAGTTCTATCTCAACTTGTTCAAAAGCTGTTTTATCGTTTAACAATTGCCTTACAATTTCATGTTCTTCTACTTCAACAAACCGAATAAGTTCTTCTAAATTTAAGTCCGGTCTCTTGCTCAGTTTAGCAACTGTCTCGGTAGAGTCTATTAAAGAAGAATTTTTTTTCCGTAATAATTTGTTTAAGTCTCTTGCGTGAATTTTTATTTTATGAAATAATTCAATACAGTTATTGATTAGTTTTTCTCTTTCAACAATTTTTTTGTTTTCCTTTTCATCTATCAAATTAAATTTGCAGCCGTATTTTGAAAGTCGGATATCGGCATTATCCTGTCTGAGAAGCAACCTGTATTCAGCTCTCGACGTAAACATCCTGTAAGGTTCTTCCGTGGATTTATTGACAAGGTCATCAATTAAAACGCCTATGTAAGCTTCATTTCTTTTTAGTACAAAATCCGGTTTGCGTTGAATTTTATTAGCAGCGTTTATTCCTGCAACCAGTCCTTGTGCAGCGGCTTCTTCATAACCGGATGTTCCGTTTATTTGTCCGGCAAAAAATAATCCTTCAATTAATTTTGTCTCCAAAGTTAAATCAACCTGATGAGGTGGAAAGAAATCGTATTCGACCGCATATCCGGGTCTTACCATTTCACATTGTTCCAGCCCTTTTATTTTACGAAGTGCTTCAAGCTGAATTTCCGCGGGCAGCGAGGAGGAAAAACCGTTAACATAAATTTCATCGCTTTGCAATCCCTCGGGTTCTAAAAAGAGCTGGTGTTTTTCTTTATCCGCAAATCTGACTATCTTATCTTCAATTGAGGGACAATACCTTGGTCCAACCCCCTTAATTCTTCCCGTAAACATCGGTGACCGTTCGAATCCTTTTTCCAATATTTTGTGAACTTTTTTGTCAGTATAAGTTATGTAACAACTTAATTGAGGTAAAAAAGGAAAATTTGACAAGTCTGTGGAATAAGAAAAAGGCTGCGGATTTTCATCGCCGGGTTGTTCTTCCAAAACACTCCAATTAACGGAATCTTTTTTTAATCTGGGGGGTGTTCCGGTTTTTAATCTGCCGGATTCAAACCCCAAATTCATTAAACATTTTGTAATTCCCGTTGCGGGCTGCTCGCCGTATCTTCCGCCAATGGTTGTTGATAAACCTGTGTGCATTTTCGCATTTAAAAAAGTTCCGGATGAAAGAATTAAAACAGAACAAGTGAATTCTTTATTATCTACGGTTAAAACCCCTTTTATTTTCTTATTTTCAACCAAAATACTATTTACGTTTGCTTCAACAATTGATAAATTTTCCGTTGTTGAAGCAACGTTATACGCTTCCTTTGAATATAATTTTCTGTCGGACTGACATCTTGGTGACCAAACAGCCGGACCTTTTGATTTATTCAGCATTCTGAATTGGATTCCGGTTTTATCTGCAATTTTTCCCATCACCCCGCCCAAAGCATCAATTTCCCTAACCAAATGTCCTTTAGCCGTACCGCCGATAGCAGGGTTACAAGACATTCTTCCGATGGCATATTTATCCATAGTCAGTAAACCAACCGTACATCCCGCCCTTGCCGATGCAACGGCAGCTTCCAACCCGGCGTGTCCCCCGCCAATTACAATTATATCAAAATTATTCATAAATAAGCTTTTTTGTCGGTTTCACGTGAAACTTTTTTACATTTGATGAGAGATTAAAAAATTAATTTTTCACGTGGAACATTATATTTATTTTCCGATGCAAAATTTTCCGAAAATATTGTTAAGAATATCATCGGTGGTTACTTCGCCGATAATTTCACCAAGATTATTTTCTGCGTTTCGCAGATCCAGTGCTATAAATTCACCGCTCATTTTAGATGAAATTGAATTATTTGCATCAATTAAGGCTTCTTTTGCTTTTCTCAGACAATTAAAATGCCTTGCATTCGAAACAACTGCATTTTTTTCACTGTAATTTGAGGAACCGAATACTTTTGATTTCATCAAGCCGAACAATTCATCAATTCCCTCGCCTGTTAAAGCAGAGACTTTAATATCCGATTTTATTTTTGTTTTTTTGTTAAGGTCAACTTTATTCAGCACATTTAAAATATTGTCTTGTTTGTTCAAAGATTTTAATTCTTCGAATAAATCATCTGGATATTCGTGTTCAACATCATTTATAAAAAGAATTAAATCGGAATTTTTTACTACTTCCCTGCTTCTTAAAACACCTTCTTTTTCTATCTCGTCTTTTGATTTACGTATGCCGGCCGTATCGTAAAGTATAAATAATATTCCCCCAATTGAAACTTCTTCTCTTATAACATCCCGTGTTGTACCCGGAATTTTGCTTACAATAGCTCTGGCTTCCTTCAGAATATAATTTAGCAGAGAAGATTTACCAACATTCGGTAAACCCACCAAAGCAACGTTCACGCCGTCTCTAAGCACTTTTCCGAATGAATAAGAAGTTAAAAGCCGATCAATCTCTTCAATTATAGAATCTATTCTTTTCTGCAATTCATCATATTGAATGAATTCAACATCTTCCTCTGCAAAATCCAATTCCAATTCCACAAGAGATGAAGCATTTATAAGCATTTCCCTTAAAGATTGAACTTTCCGTGAGAGTAACCCATCAAGTTGATTGCGTGCACCTTTTAGCGACGCTTCGGTTCTTGAATTTATTACATCAGCAACGGCTTCCGCCTGAGCCAAATCAATTTTTCCATTTAAAAATGCTCTTTTGGTAAATTCTCCCGGCTCTGCCGGACGAACATTATTTTCCAACAGCAGTTTTATAATCTTATGTGTAATAAATGAACTTCCGTGTGTGCTGATTTCAACGCTGTCTTCACCGGTATATGAATTAGGGGCTTTAAATACGGAAACAAGAACATCATCGATAATATTCATTTGAAAATCAACAATGTTCCCGTAATGAATTGAGTGAGATTTGGAATTTATTAACTTTGACTTCCCGGAGAATATTTTGTCAGCGGCTTGGAAAGCATGAGGACCGCTTACTCTAATTATTGAAATAGCTCCTACACCTGCCGGAGTAGCAATTGCGGCAATTGTGTCATCTGTTTGAAGTTTATTCATTACATAAAAATGAAATTATAAACTTGCAAAATTATCTAATTTACACCTTAAAAACAAGAAATTATTTATATCCGATAATTATAAATTCTTACAAACCAATTGTAAAAATGTCACACAAAAAAGAACATTTGTAAGTGTATTTGAAATTCTATGTCATATATATGACATAATGACAAAACAGAACGGGAGACCATAAGAGGCTGTAACTTGTTATAAATATGTTAGTTAGAGCAATATTTGTTGTTTGGCACACAAATTGGGTATCTATGGGCGTTGAAAAAGTTTATTAAAATTTTATAAAAATAAAAAATAAGGAGGTATGCCATGACATTAGTAAAATGGAATCCTACAAGAGATTTATTTAACCTTGAAAGAGAGTTTAACAAATTGTTCAGCACATTCGGTGACAAATTCGGCATCAGCAGAGCCGAAGAAGATGCTTATGAAAACGCTGTTTGGTCTCCGCTTGCAGATATTTCGGAAGACGACGACAAATATGTTGTAAAGCTTGATTTACCCGGAATTGATAAAAAGGATGTTAAACTTTCATTTACCGACGGTCAAATAACCATCAGCGGTGAAAGGAAACAGGAAAACGAAGAGAAAAACACCAAGTATCACAGAGTAGAAAGAATGTACGGCAAATACTATCGTTCGTTTGCACTTCCGACCAAAATAAAGGAAGATAAAATTGATGCTCAATTTAAAAACGGTCAGTTAACAATAACAATTCCTAAAGCTGACGAAGTTAAACCGAAAGAAATTGAAATCAAGGTTAATTAAATTTAATGCTTAAATAAAAACAAATAGAGGGTAACTATAACAGTTACCCTTTATTATATAAAATAATAAACGGAGAAATTAAAATGAGTTCAGTAGAAACCAAATCCAGAAAATATAATTTTAAAGCAGAAGTAAAACAGCTCCTCGATATTTTAGTTCATTCCTTATACACAAGCAGAGAAATATTTTTACGCGAATTAATTTCCAATGCTTCAGACGCATTAGACAAACTTCGTTTTGAATCAACTAAAGGAACCGATTACATTGATAAAAAATCACCTCTTGAAATAAGAATAAAATTTGACGATAAGGAAAATACTTTAACAATATCCGATACGGGAATCGGAATGAACAAAGAAGAGTTGATGAAAAATATCGGAACGATTGCCAAGTCGGGTACGGCTGAATTTTTAAAACAATTGACCGAAAGCAAAAACGATGCAAACAATATTATAGGAAAATTTGGTGTGGGTTTCTACTCCGTTTTTATGGTTGCCGACAAAGTTGTAATTAGGACCAAGTCATTCAGAAAAGAAGATCCTCCCGTTGAATGGAGCTCAAACGGTTTGGGAACATATCAGATTAAAGAGCTGGATGAAAAATTGGGAAGAGGAACATCAATCGAAATTCATTTAAAGGAAGATGCCAAAGAATTTGCAGAGAAATACAGACTTGAATCCGTAATTAAAAAACATTCTAACTTTATTCAATTCCCAATCTATATTGATAAGGAAAAAGTAAACACCACCACGGCATTGTGGAGAGAAAGAAAAAGCAGTGTTAAACCGAAACAATACGGCGAGTTTTATAAATCTTTAACTTATGACAACGAAGACCCGTGGGGAATTATTCACAGTAATGTTGATGCGCCTATTCAATACAACTCCCTGCTTTTTATTCCTAAAAAGAATACCGACTTTTTCGGATTCAACAGAGAAAATTACGGATTGGATCTTTATGTAAAAAGAGTTTTAATCCAGCATCAAAACAAAGAACTGCTGCCGGAATATTTGAGCTTTGTAAAAGGTGTTGTGGATTCCGAAGACCTGCCGTTGAACATTTCAAGAGAAACTCTGCAGGAAAATGTTATCTTCAACAAGATAGCAAGCAACATTACGGTTCAGATACTTAATTATTTAATAAAGAAAGCCGAGAAAAATCCGGAAGAATACGCTGAATTTTGGAAAGAGCACGGCAGAGTATTCAAAATGGGATATATGGACTTTACAAATCAAGAAAAATTTCTGCAGCTGCTCCGATTTAATTCCTCGAGCAGTAAAGATGAAAAAGAATTGATTTCGCTCGCGGATTATACGGAAAAAATTAAAGAGGGACAAAAAGAGATTTATTATGTAATCGGCAACAGCAGGGATGCAATTGAAGTCGATCCTCATTTGGAAATATTTAAAAATAAAGGACTGGAAGTCTTATATCTTTATGATCCTATTGACGAATTTGTTATCAGTTCGGTAAGAAAATATAAGGACTATGAATTTAAATCCGTCGATACCATGGATTTAAATAAGTTAAAAGAGTATAAAGATGTTGAAGAGAAAAAAAATAAAATAAAAGAATTAAGCAAAGACGATGAAAAACATTTTGACAGTCTGTTGGCAAGAATTAAAAAGATTTTGGGTGACAGAGTAACCGAAGTAAGAGAATCGAAAAGACTGACAAACAGTCCGTCTTTATTGGTTAATCCCGATGACGCAATGTCTTCGCAAATGCAAAAACTAATGCGAATGGCTAATCAAGAAGTCGGGAACCAAAAAAAGATTTTGGAAATAAACAAAGACCATGCATTAATCAGAAATTTATTGGAAATATTTAAAGTAAATTCAAAAGACGAATATATTATTAATGTTGTTGAAGAAATGTTTGAATCCGCATTGCTGCTTGAGGGCAACTTGGTTGATCCTCATCAGCTTGTAAAAAACATAAACAAACTGCTTGTTGATTCAAGCGAATGGTATATAAAAGCAAAAGAAATAAAAAAGGATAAAGAGTAACTAAAATGGGATTTAATTTTAACAAACTAACCGTAAAGGCACAAGAAATTGTTCAAGCAGCAATTGAAACTGCACAGAACTATAATAATCAAATTATAGAACCGGAACATCTGCTTGCGGCAGTACTTCAGGAAAAGGGTAATATTGCATTTTCTATGCTTCAAAAAACCGGGGGAAACGTAGATAATGTGAAAATTAAAATAAACGAATTGCTTGAAAAGCTGCCGAAAGTTACCGGCGCCGGAATTGGAAGCCAGCAAATGTCACCGGCAACGGCAACTCTTTTTGACGCCGCAGCCGATGAAGCTAAAACTTTAAAAGACGAATATGTTTCAACCGAACATATCCTTTTGGCTCTATCCGAAGATAAAGGTAAAGCCGGTCAGCTTCTCAGGGATAACGGTATATCGAGAAATATAATTTTAAGTGCATTAAAAGACGTAAGGGGAAATCAAAGAGTAACTTCGCAAAATCCCGAAGACACTTACAAGGCGTTGGAAAAATACGGAAGAAACTTAAACGATGCGGCAAGCAGCGGTAAGCTGGACCCGGTAATAGGAAGAGATGAAGAAATAAGAAGAGTCCTTCAGGTGCTTTCGCGCAGGACAAAAAACAACCCCGTTCTAATCGGTGAACCGGGCGTGGGTAAAACCGCAATAGCCGAAGGCATAGCACACAGAATAGTCTCCGGCGACGTTCCGGAAAATTTAAAGACCAAACAAATTGTGGCTCTTGATATGGGTTCGCTTGTTGCCGGCACGCAGTTCCGGGGACAATTTGAAGAAAGAATGAAAGCCGTTTTAAAAGAGGTGCAGTCATCCAACGGAGAAATTATTTTATTTATTGATGAGCTGCATATGCTGGTGGGTGCGGGAGCCGTTTCCGGTTCGATGGATGCCGCAAATATTTTAAAGCCCGCACTTGCAAGAGGTGAGCTTCACGCAATAGGCGCAACCACCCTTGACGAATACAAAAAACACATCGAAAAAGACGCGGCTCTTGAAAGACGTTTTCAGCCCGTTATTATCAGCGAACCCTCCGAGGAAGACACCGTTTCTATTTTAAGGGGCTTGAAAGAAAGATACGAAGTTCATCACGGAGTTAGAATTACCGACTCGGCAATTATTGCCGCCGCTCATCTTTCTCAAAGATATATAGCCGATAGATTTTTACCGGACAAAGCAATTGACCTGGTAGACGAGGCTGCTTCAAAATTAAGAATTGAAATTGATTCTATGCCCGAAGAACTGGACAACATCGAACGAATGATCCAAAAATTGGAAATAGAACGCGAAGCGCTGAAAAGAGAAAAAGACGAAGCATCTTCAAAAAGACTGAAAGATCTGTCGAAAGAATTAAGTAAATACGAAGAGAAAAGAAACGAATTGAAAATGCATTGGAATTTGGAGAAAGAAAAAATTCATAACATAAGAAATATGAAAAGCGAAATTGAAAATGCCAAGACGGAAGCGGACAGATATGAAAGAGAAGGCAATCTGGGCAAGGTGGCGGAAATTAGATACGGAAGAATAACGGAACTTGAAAAAAAATTAAAAGAGGAAACCGAAAATCTGGCCAAAATACAGAAAGACAAAAAAATGCTGAAGGAAGAAGTTGACGCTGAGGATATTGCCGAAGTAGTTGGAAAGTGGACGGGAATTCCCGTTAGCAAGATGTTGGAAAGTGAAAAAACAAAGCTGCTCAAACTGGAGGACGAACTTCATAAAAGAATAATCGGACAGGACGACGCCGTGTCTGCCGTGGCTAATGCAATTAGAAGATCGAGAACAGGGCTGCAGGATGCAAACAGACCTATCGGTTCGTTTATATTTTTGGGAACAACAGGAGTGGGAAAAACCGAATTGGCAAGAGCACTTGCGGAGTTTTTGTTCGATGACGAACACGCGATGATACGAATTGATATGTCGGAATATATGGAAAAGTTTTCGGTATCAAGACTCATCGGCGCTCCTCCCGGATATGTGGGTTACGAAGAAGGCGGTCAATTAACCGAAGCGGTAAGAAGGCGTCCGTACTCGGTGATTTTATTGGATGAAATTGAAAAAGCACATTCCGATGTTTTTAATGTTCTGCTTCAAGTCTTAGACGACGGAAGACTAACCGACAACCAGGGCAGAACGGTAAACTTTAAAAACACGATAATAATTATGACATCAAACTTAGGTTCGCATTTAATACAGGAAAAACTGCAGACGGTAGAAGACGACAAGTTTGATAATGTTGTTTACGGTTTAAGGGAAGACCTCACGCATCTTTTAAGAAGTACAATACGTCCGGAATTTTTAAACAGAATTGACGAGGTCGTTTTGTTCAAACCGTTAACAAGAGAAGAAATAAAAAAGATTGTTGATATTCAATTGAATGAATTACAGAAAATGCTTACCGAAAAAGATATTAAACTTAACGTAAACGAAGAAGCTAAAGACTGGCTTGCAAAATTAGGTTACGATGTAACATTCGGCGCAAGACCTTTGAAAAGGACAATCCAAAAACATTTGATAAACCCCCCATCACAGGAATTGTCAGCCGGTAATTTTATTAACGGCGATACAATAAACGTAGCTCTTGGCTTGAAGGGAAAGCTTGTATTTGAAAAAAAATAATGAAAACCCGATTTCTTAAAGAAATCGGGTTTTTGTTTTTTATTATTTTAAGCGAAACAGCGTTTCGCAATACAAAAGATTTAGATTATATACTTGCTATTAAGAAACTCCCTAACCCCGTTTATACTCTTAGTAAATCGTCCAGTGAGTGGATGATAATCATCCACCTAACGGTTGATTATCACCCATATATTCCATAAATTTTGGCTATGATTCAAAGAAAAATTAAACAAAAACTTCTTGAGGCGCTGACGGATTCCCCTGTTGTTTTGTTGCACGGTGCAAGGCAGACCGGTAAAAGCACACTTGTAAAATATATTGCCGAGACAGATTACACGGCAAAATATTTAACTTTTGATGATTTGAACCTTTTATCTGCAGCGAAAAATAACCCGTATGATTTTATCGAAGGGTATAAAGATAATCTTGTAATTGATGAGG
>CAZAOG010000061.1:0-15233 GCA_964486645.1 uncultured Ignavibacteriaceae bacterium
CGATACGGGAACCTTTAAAATACTTGAAAAAGTTGACCGAGCACTTGACAGAAAATATTTAGAATGTTAAATTAGCACTCACCAATTAAGAGTGCTAATATTTTTTACAAAATAAAAGGAGTTAAAAAAATGGCTGACTTAAATTTAAAACCTTTGGCTGACAGAGTTATAGTAAAACCTATGGAAGCTGAGGAACAAACAAAAGGGGGAATTATTCTTCCGGACACAGCAAAGGAAAAACCTGTTGAAGGAACTGTTGTTGCAGCAGGTCCGGGCAGAATTTCCGATGACGGAAAATTAATTGAAATGCAGATTAAAAAGGGCGACAAAGTTCTTTACGGTAAATACAGCGGTTCCGAAGTTACCGTAGAGGGAGAAGATTATTTAATTATGCGCGAGAGTGACATCTTCGCAATTATCGGTTAAAAAAATTATAAATTAAAATTGGAGAAATAAAAATGGCAAAATTAATTGAATACGACAGCGAAGCTCGCACAAAGATTAAATTGGGTGTTGATAAGCTTGCAAACGCTGTTAAAGTTACTTTAGGTCCAAAAGGACGTAATGTTATTTTGGAAAAAAAATTCGGCTCACCTACCGTAACTAAAGACGGTGTGTCGGTTGCTAAAGAAATTGACCTTGACGATCCTGTAGAAAATATGGGAGCTCAAATGGTAAAAGAGGTTGCTTCCAAAACAAGTGATGTTGCCGGCGACGGAACTACAACGGCTACTATTTTGGCTCAAGCGATATACCGTGAAGGATTGAGAAATGTTACTGCAGGCGCAAATCCCATGGACCTTAAAAGAGGAATTGACCTTGCAGTTGAAAAAGTTGTAGATAACTTAAAATCAGCCAGCAAAGAAGTCGGCGGAAGAAATGAAATTGCTCAGGTAGGTTCTATTTCCGCAAACAATGATTCTTCAATCGGCGAATTAATTGCCGATGCAATGGAAAAAGTCGGTAAAGACGGTGTTATTACTGTTGAAGAAGCAAAAGGTACGGATACCGGTTTGGAAGTTGTTGAAGGTATGCAGTTCGACCGCGGTTACCTTTCGCCTTATTTTGTTACGAATACGGAATCTATGGAAGCCGATTTGGAAGATCCGATGATTCTTATCCACGACAAAAAAATATCGGCAATGAAAGATTTGCTTCCTATTTTGGAAAAAGTTGCACAGCAGGGTAAAGCATTATTAATTATTGCCGAAGACCTTGAAGGCGAAGCACTTGCTACCTTGGTAGTAAATAAAATTCGCGGAACTCTTAAAATTGCCGCCGTTAAAGCACCGGGATTCGGCGACAGAAGAAAAGCAATGTTGGAAGATATTGCAATCCTTACAGGCGGTACGGTAATTTCCGAAGAAAGAGGATTCAAATTGGAGAATGCTACTGTTTCTTACCTCGGTACAGCCAAAAAAGTTGTTATTGACAAAGACAATACAACCATAGTTGAAGGCGCAGGTAAAACGGAAGACATTCAAAAAAGAATTAACGAAATAAAAGTCCAAATTGAAAAAACTACTTCCGACTATGACAAAGAAAAACTTCAGGAAAGACTTGCAAAACTTTCAGGCGGGGTTGCCGTACTTAAAATAGGCGCTTCAACCGAAGTAGAGATGAAAGAAAAGAAAGCAAGAGTTGAAGATGCTCTGCACGCCACACGTGCTGCAGTTGAAGAAGGTATAGTTGCCGGCGGCGGTGTAGCTTTTGTTAGAGCCATTTCCGTACTTGACGGTCTAAAAGGTGAAAACTTAGACCAAACCACCGGTATAAAGATTGTTGAAAAAGCTCTTACCGAGCCGTTGAGACAAATTGTAAACAATGCCGGATTGGAAGGTTCCGTGGTTCTTCAAAAAGTAAAAGAAGGCAAAGACGATTTCGGTTTCAACGCTTTCTCGGAAAAATATGAGAACTTAATTGCAGCAGGTGTTATCGATCCTACAAAGGTTGCAAGAACAGCACTTGAAAATGCTGCCTCTGTAGCTGCTCTTCTTATTACAACCGAAGCAGTTGTTTTCGAGAAGAAAGAAAAAGAACCTGCAATGCCGGCTATGCCGGGCGGTATGGGCGGTGATATGGGCGGAATGGGCGGAATGTATTAATATTTCCTCTTACGCTGTTCCTATTTTACAAAACCCGGTTTGTTTTCCGACTGACCGGGTTTTTTTATTCAACAGGGGTATAATTTTTTGGACTTAATTTATAAATTCTAAAATATTCCGAATCCGGAAGCAGATAAAGGACACAATAACATTTTATTTTTTTAAGACTTTCAGTTTATGTTTTTATTTTCTTTTTTGAGTGTTGTAATTTTTTCTTCATCTCATTCAGTTCTTTTTTCAAATCCTTCATTTCTTCTTTAAGTTTTTTTATTTCATCATCTCTGTTATACCATTTATATTTTTTAAACATTTTCGGTATTTTCTCAAAAAATATTTTTATCGAGTCATCGTTAAATTTATATCGATACATATTTTTTGTTTTTAACGAATCCAAAAGAAAAAAGTTGTACCTCAAAATAGAATCCGTTTTGAATTTTCGAATATCGAAGTCAAAATCTTCGGTTGAATCGGAAAAATTAAACTTAAATTTGCCTTTAAATTGCGGGAAATTTTTAGGGAAGGAATAAGAAAATTCTTTGAAATTTTCTCTTGCCTTATCCAGCTCGATTATTAAACTATCCATATTGGGATATTTGAAATTAGGCGGTTTAATAATAAAATTGGGAGCAACCGGTACCTTTACATAAAAAGAATCGGAATTTGAAAAAACAGCCTTGCCGTCATTCCAATATTTTTTTGTTTTAATCTTGGCTAAACTGCTGTCAATTTTAATGTTGATCGAGTAATTCTTAAATATTTTTGAATTTTTCTTTGCTCTGTTTTTAAAAAGAATTATTTCCTTTTTTAATTTTTCTTTGTCAATTTTATAAGGTTTAGTAAAAACTGTATCCACATTAAAGAAAACATACCGATGAGTTGAGCCGCTTTTTTTATTCCTTGTTTCCTTAATGATAATCGAAGCGGTTTTATTATTTACAACCGTAAGTCCCGCGGGCATAATTTTTTTAAATTCATTTTTATTGGCTTTGGCGGCAAAAGTAAGTAACTCGGCGGCAAGTGCCCTGTTGTAATCAAACAGGTTTTGGCTTACAGCCAGAGTGTTTTTATCGTTTACCAAAATTTGTTCCTTAAGTTCGTCGGTATATACTTTGATAATGGAATCAACTTGACTTTTCTGCTTTTCGTTTAATCTTAAGGCAAGTGCAAATTTTTCCAAATTATTTTTTCTTCTTTTAAAATTATCCTTCTTAATTTCAAAATATTCTCTGCCGGTTTCATCCGTGCCTAATTGTAAATATTGTTTGTTGCCGTTATCAAGAGGCAGTTGTTTGTAAAAGGCAAAGTTAAATATATCTTCATTCGACAGATTGGTTGCAGAAAGAAGCGGTATTAAATTATTGCTGTACATCCCCGTAAGATTTGTGTTTTTATGATTGAGCGGTTGATTCAGAATTTTTGGATTAAACTTTAAAAGTAAAAGTATTATTACTGTTAAAATACCCAATCCGTATATCGGAGCAGAAGCTTTAAAATAGTACTTCCTTTTTTTTATCTTCTTTATTTTCCTATTTAATACAGACTCAAAGTACGGTGACTCCGGAATTGCTTCGAACGAATTGGTTGTTAAGTATTTTAATTTTTTCAATTCCTCATATTTTTTTCTGAATTCCTCGGATGAAGCGAGTTTATTTTCAATTTCACGTACCCGTTCGGAAGATAGTTCACCGTCGAAATACGCTGATAAAAGTTCAAGGTCTTTGTTTGTATTTTTACTCATTTGAATATCTCTGTTTTATAGGGCTCTAAAAATTCTTTTAATTTTTCTCGTGCTCTAAAAATTCTGGATTTAACCGTACCGATTTCGCACTGAACGGATTCGGCAATTTCTTGGTAGCTGAATCCTTCTATATCTTTTAACAGCAAAGGTATTTTCAGTTTTTTGGGTAATTTTGAAATCGCCTTTCTTACAACTTCTGCCGTATTTGCTTCTTCCGTAGAATTTTTAAAATGGTCTGCTTTTTCAAAATTGTCCAAAAGCGGTATGAATATACTTCTCAGCTTCATTTTTCGAAGATGGTCTTTGCATTTGTTTACGGTTATTCGGTAAATCCAGGTGGAAAATTGCGATTCAAATCTGAAATGATGCAAGTTTTTATAAACTTTTACAAATACATCCTGTGCAATGTCGTCAATGTAATCCGGATTATTAACGGTTACGTAAACAATGCTTCTTACTCTTTCTCTGTGACGAACTACCAATTGATTAAATGCAGATTCTTCTCCGTTAATGAATCTTTGAACCAAAGTAAAATCATCATCCAATTTTAATATTTGAGGATCAGGCACCTAATTCCTATTTTATGATATCTGTTTTTTAGACGAATCGACTTTAGATTTGTTCCTAAATAAAAAATATTATTTTATATTATTATATTCTAATTTTAAAACTTGCATAAATAAATTTACCTAATTATCTTGAACAGAAAATTGAGGACAATTATATGAAAATAAAAACAAATGAAAGCTATGGGGCGGTAATCATTTCATTAAAAGGAAATGTGATGGGCGGAGATGATACCAAAACCTTCAATGAAATCCTGCATAAATATATTGAGTCCAATAAAAAAAATATTGTTGTGAACTTAAAAGACGTAAAATTTATGAACAGTTCCGGTCTTGGAATGTTAATTGGAGGGTTGACAACAATGAAAAAAGGCGGCGGTAACTTAAAATTAGCCTGCACTTCAGATAAAATTGAAAGCCTTTTAATAATAACAAAATTGATTACTATTTTTGAGTCTTTTAAAACCGAAGAAGAAGCTGTTGACAGCTACAAAGATTAAATATTTATAAAAAATTTTTTAGTTATTTAAACTCCGGGTTTTTTTTAATTCGGAGTTTTATTTTGTTCAAAATATAAGCAAGGAGTTAAAAAGAATGGGAGTATCTGTGCTTGTCGGCTCTCAATGGGGAGACGAAGGTAAAGGTAAAATTGTTGATATATTAAGCGAAAATTATAACATAGTCGCACGTTTCCAGGGCGGAGCTAATGCCGGTCATACGGTAAAAATAGGTGACGATGAATATATACTTCATCTTATTCCATCCGGAATTTTACGAAAAGACGTAATTTGCGTAATAGGCAACGGGGTTGTTATTGACCCTGCCGCTTTACTGAAAGAAATAAGACTTTTAGAAAAAAATAATATTGAAGTTGAAGGCAGGTTGTTTATAAGTCAAAACGCACATTTAATTATGCCCTACCATAAAATATTGGATAATATCAGCGAAGAAGATACCGCGAAAATAGGAACAACAGGAAGAGGTATAGGTCCTTGCTACATTGACAAATATGCGCGTAAAGGAATAAGAATTGTAGATTTGTTAGACAAGAAGGTTTTAGAAGAAAAAATAAGAAGAAACTTAAAAGAAAAAAATACGATTATAAAAAAAGTGTACGAAAGAGAAGAATTAAACATTGACGAAATAGTTGCCCAGTACATGGAATTTGACGAGATAATTGACAGGTATATCAAAGATGTACCGATGTTTTTAAATAAATCGATCGCTCAAGGTAAATCTGTATTGCTTGAAGGCGCTCAGGGGGCTCTGTTGGACGTTGACCACGGTACATATCCGTTTGTTACATCTTCCAACCCTACTGCGGGAGGAGCTTGCATAGGAACAGGAATTGCTCCGACAAAAATAGATTCCGTTATTGGCATTGTAAAAGCATACACAACCCGCGTGGGCGAAGGACCGTTCCCTACGGAGCTTTTAGATTCCGACGGAGAGAAACTGCGCAAAGTTGGTGCGGAGTTCGGCGCTACAACCGGCAGACCGAGAAGATGCGGCTGGTTTGACGCATTTTTAGTAAAATATTCTTCAATGATTAACAATACTACCTTTGCCGCCTTAACAAAATTAGACGTACTGAGTTCATTCGATAAAATAAATGTTTGTACCGGCTATGAAATTGACGGTAAATTACTTAACTCCTATCCGACAAATATAGAAAAACTTAATAAAGTTAAACCCGTATATGAATCCGTTGACGGGTGGAACGAAGATATTTCGGAATGTAAATCGTATACGGAACTGCCCGAAGCAACTAAAAATTATTTAAATTTCATTTCCGAAAAATCGGAGACAAAATTTGGAATTATTTCAGTCGGTCCAAATAGAAGACAAACATTCTTTACAGAGGATTATAAACAGTAATATTTAATTATGGCTATCGGGCTAACATCCCTCAAATTTAAAATCACGTTGATTATTATTGCAATAATTATTGCAAGCGGAACGCTGTACTATACACAAAACTTAGTTTCCAAACTTCAGCAAAGAGAAAAAGAAATTGTTGAACTCTACGCAAAAGGAATCGAATACGTTGCAAACACAACCGCACCCAACGTAGATATCACTTTCCTCTTCGATAACATTATTAAACCGATTGATTTTCCGATAATCCTTACCGACGCGAACAACAACATTAATCTGAATAATACCGAAAATATTAGAAATCTGCCTTTTGATTCCACGATGACCATTGAAGAACGAAAGGAATATTTTTCTGATATACTCGCCAAAATGGACAAAGAAAACAAACCTATAATTGTTGCCTACGCAGATACGGTTATTCTAACTAAAATACATTACGGCGACTCCGATTTAATTACCAGATTAAAATTTTATCCTTACCTGCAGATTATAATTGCTGCTTTGTTCATCTTCTTGGGATATATCGGTTTCAGCAACATTAAAACCAGCGAACAGAGAAACATTTGGGTGGGAATGGCTAAGGAAACCGCACACCAGCTCGGTACTCCGGTATCCAGTTTAATGGGGTGGATAGAAATGCTGAGACTTAATTTTAAGGACAAAGATAAAGTGCTGGATATTTCGGATGAAATAAGCAGCGACGTTGAAAAACTTAATAAAATAACATACCGTTTTTCAAAAATAGGTTCCAAGCCGGAACTTAAAAAAATGAATGTATTTAAAGAAGTAAGCAACGTAATAAAGTATTTTGAAAGAAGACTTCCGCAAACAGGTAAAAAAGTCGAGCTGAAAATTACGGGGAACAAAAAAGTCTGCGCAGGATTGAACTCGGAATTATTTGAATGGGTAATCGAAAATCTTGTTAAAAATGCTCTTGACGCGATTGACAATAAAACGGGTAAAATTGAAATAAAAATAGATACTTGTGATGACAACGTTGAAATTGATTTTTGCGATAACGGAAAAGGGATTGATCTGAAAAGAAGAAAAGATGTTTTCAGACCGGGTTACAGCACAAAAAGAAGAGGATGGGGATTGGGTTTAAGTCTTTCAAAAAGAATTATTGAAAATTACCACAAAGGTAAAATATTTGTAAAAAATTCGGCTCAGGGACAAGGCACTACTTTTAAAATAATTTTAAAAGCTATGGAATAAAAACTCACATTTTATTAAAGTTTTTAATTTAGCTTTCTGCATCCCACCTAAAATCTGTGATTTTTTTAATTGTTTCTTGTTTACGCGTCTTTAATAGTATAATTTAACACCTGTGTACTACGAGACTGTCTGCTGCCGGATTTATTTAAATATAAAGAAAAACACTATGTGTATTGACAATTTTAAAAAATACATTATATTTATATGAGGATGTACAAATATGAATAGAGAAATTTTAATAAATAAAACAATTAGTAAGATTTCATTACTCCCGGATTCGAGATTGAAAGAAATTTATGACTATGTCGACCTTATTTTAAAGTCATATGACGACAAAAAAATCACAGAAGGAATAATGAAATTAACTTCCGAATCAAAATCGTTTGATTTTTTAAATGATGAAGAAGAAATATATGACGAATCAGATCTGATTGAAAAATTTCAATGAAAAAAGGAGATATTGTTTTAATTCCGTTTCCTTTTACAAATCTAAAAGGAGTTAAAAAAAGACCCGCCGTTATACTTTACAAAGGCAACTTTGATGTTATTGTAACATTTGTAACTACAAAACTTAAATGGAATGAACAGACGGACATTTTATTAGAACCTGACGAAGTTAATAGGTTAAAGAAATCTTCTTTGATAAGAACAAATAAAATAGCGACTCTGGAAATTGAATCAATTATTGGAAAAATTGGTGAACTGAAAAAAGAAACATTAGAACAACTTGATTCCAAATTGAAGGAAATACTTGGATTGAAATAAATATGAAGGCTATTAAAACCTATACGTAATGCGGTGTTAAGAGCACAACCATAATAGTAAAATTTTTCTTAAAGATTCCGCTCCGGGTCAAAGAACAACTTTTAAAATTTTTCTAAAATCCATGTAATAATTCCTACCTTATTAAAGTTATTAAGTCCTGTCCTGCGGCCAGTCCACCGAAGCAAGCGAAGGTGGGAACTTTAGCGAAGATGGATCACACTTCTTGTTCCGGACGAAGTTCCGTCCAAAAAAAAATGCAGCCCGGCTTTTGACTGACGAAGATGAAATCAACCTGCAATCTTCAACTTGCAACTTATGCTTCATTTTGTCTCAAAATAAACTATCTAAAGTTAAATTTATTGAAATGAGAAAAACATATAGTTTGTTTTTAATCCGATTTCAAAGATTTGCTTGTTGGCATTATACTTGTACCTCTTATTGCGAAAATAGTTATAAAGCATAGCACCTCACATATTGACTCACTTTTGCCGTTAAGTTTGAAAGCAAACTTAACGGCTCCTTTCTTTTAAAACACATTTACATATTAAGATAAATTTTGCAGGTAATTTTTACATGGTATAGGTAAATTTTACTTCCTCTAATTGATAAATAATTCGTTTTCGGTCTTTTTTCGAAGGTTTTGAATTGGCACTGATTTTGTAATATATTTTATGAAAATAGTTTAGCAATTACCCTCCTTAGTCTCACTCTCTACTGTCGGATTTTAGCCTTCAAAATCCGACAGTTTTTATTTTAAATGAGAACCCATGATTGATAGATTTTGGTCGGTTAAATAATAATATTTTGAATTGACCTGAATTAGTGTAAGACCCAGCAATTTCTTTTTTCTTACTACCAGATAATCCGACTTACTGCTTTCAACGTTATTTTCACTTAAAGAAGTAACGATTATAAAAACAGGCTGAAAAGAGATATCTTTTATATTTATTATAACCGGATCGAATTTACTTACTCTTATTCGATATATATTTTTTGCATCCGATATATCCACGGGTAAACTTCTGCTTAAATAAACATTAAAATATTCGGGTGTTCTTTTTAACGAATCATTAGTTACATCCCATTCCATTTTTAAATTTTGATTTTCAGTCGGACTTAATCTAACATTTACAGGGGCGGACGGCTTGGCAGTATCTTTCCAAGAATAAACCGGTATGCCGGCGGGATATTTAAACTTATCATTTTTTAACAGGTCGTAAATTCCTTTAACATTGTTTCTTAAAAGTGATAACCTGTAAATTGAAACCCCGTCGGCTCCGATTTCTCGAATCGAATCTATTTGCGCACTTATTTCCGAAATATTCCAATCTTCGAAATCGGGTAAAAGTTTGTATGCTGCAATCCCTGCAATTACAGATCTGTTATTTGAATGAGATATCCAATTACGCAGTAACAGATCATAATTAGGAATAGAGTTTATATTCCAAAAAAGCTGAGGTGAAATGTAATCCAGTTTTTTTGAATATAACCAGTTTTTAGAGTCCTGAGATGCTCTATTAAATCCGCCGAATAAAACCGAAGAAGTATCGTAGGTTCTATAAATACCCAAAGGCGAACTTCCTATTTTAAAATTTGGTCTTATAGAAATTATTTTATCATATAATTGTGAAACAAATTTATTTATATTTTCTCGTCTCCACTCGAATTTATCCATGCCTTTGCCGTAGAGGTTATAAGTGGAATCGTCGTCAAAATCTTTATCCGGATAACGCAGATAATCAAAATTGATTCCGTCTAAATCATACTTTGTTACCAGCTCCGTAATCAATGCAGTTAAATATTTATTAGTTTCGGGATTACCGGGGTCAAGCCACCATTCGTTTTTATAATATTTGCAGAGTTCGGGTCTTGCAAGCACAACGTGTTTGGGTATTGTTCTTTCGGGTAAACCCTTGCCGAAGACCTTATAAACATTCCACCAGGCGTGAATTTCAATTCCGCGTTTATGCGATTCTTGAATAAAATATTTAAGCGGATCGTAACCCGGTGATTTCCCCAATGTTCCTGTTAAGGATTTTGCAAACGGTTCTAAAGAAGAAGGATATAATAAATCGCCTCTTGCTCTTACCTGCAAGTAAATTGTATTAAAGTTTGCTTCTTTTAAAGAATCTAAGATATTTCTAATTTCGTTTTTTTGCTGATTGCTGTTTTGGGCAGTCGGCCAGTCCAAGTTAAAAGCAGTGGCAATCCAAACGGCGCGTATTTCGTTTTTATTCTGTGCGTTAATTAAAAATGAAAATATAATTAAAATAAGGAGTGTGTATCTCATAAAAAATATGTTTAAAAAACCTGCTTTAATTAATAAGTTTTTTTGTTTTATTTATAGCAGAATATATTTGCGAAGGTTTTACTTTTACATCGAGCAGGATTTCGCCAATTTCTTTCAGCAGCACAAATCCAATTTGAGAGTCTTTATTTTTCTTATCGGATTTCATAATATCAACAATTCTTTTGTTATCAAAAGATTTCAAGAATGTACCGATTTTTATTTCCCCGGGCAAAGATAAATATTTTTTCAGGTTTTCATCTTTCAAAATGCCCAATTGATTCGATAAATAAAAAGAAGCGGCTAATCCTGCAATAACCGCTTGACCGTGTTTAATCTTAAAATCAGAATGTGATTCAAAAGCATGGGCAAATGTATGTCCAAGATTCAATATTTTCCTTAAGCTTCCTTCTTTCTCATCCTTTGCAACTACTCCGGTTTTAATCAACAAAGAATCATAAATAAGTTTTTTCAAAACAGATTTATTGTACTTATAAATTTCGGAATAATTATTACACAAATAATTAAAGAAATTTTCATCCCGCAGGTATGAATATTTAACTATTTCGCCCAACCCCGAAGTTAGCTCCGCTTTAGGGAGTGTTTCTAAAAAACCGGTGTCCGCAATTACCAATTTAGGCTGATAAAAAGTTCCGATAATATTTTTTCTTCCTTTTAAATTTATTCCCGTTTTCCCGCCCGTCGAACTGTCGACAGCCGCCAGTAAGGTTGTAGGTACCTGTACAAGTTGAACTCCGCGCATATAGGTGGAAGCGGCAAATCCGGCTAAATCGCCTATTACTCCCCCGCCGACAGCTATTATTGTAGTATCTCTTCCGTAATTTTTTTCCAATAAATAAGTGTGAATTGCGCTTAATGTCCTGTATGACTTAACAGACTCCTTTACGCGAATAGGATAGACATTATATTTTTTAAAAATATTTAATCCCAATCCGCTAAACAATTGATTGTGAAGTGAGTACACCTTATCATCAACAATAACCAATACATTTCTGTATAGGGAATATTTTTCCATATAATTGTTGATATTTTTAAATATGGAATTACCTATAAAAATATCGTAGGAATTTTCTTTTAATTTTACTTTAATTTTTTTCTGCATCTTTAAATTTAGAAATTATAATTTTTGCAAGTCTGTCTACAGTAGTCCCAACTCGTTCATCGGTGTTATTGATTTTTATATCAGCCTGCTTATAAAAAATTTTTCTTTGCTTCAATAAACTTCTTATTTTATTTCTTAATTCTTTTTCATCAATAATATCGCCGCCTTTGGTTAAAAATAGCGGTCTGTTCTTCTTGTTTTTTATTCTGTAATATATATTACTTTCCGTGCTCTCCAACAAGACTATTATTCCTTTCTTTTTCATAAAATCTATGTTTTGCTGATTTAACATAGTCCCCCCGCCTAAAGCAATTACTGCATTTTGGTTGGGGTTCAGTTCAAAAAGGACTTCTTTTTCAATAATCCTAAATTTGTCCTCGCCATTTTCATTAAACAAAACACCAATATCCGAATTATATTTGGATTCAATCAATTCATCAAGATCATAAAAATTCCAGCCTAATGTGTTGGCTAAAATTGGTCCGATAGTACTTTTACCGGTTGCCATAAATCCAGCTAAATATACAATTTTGGTAAACATAGATTATCAAACCTATAAAAAAAATGGGTTAGTACAAAGAAAGGGAAAAGACAAAAAATACTCAATCAAAAATCAAAATAAACACCCAGGGTAAAGGTTACGCCGTTAACATTTATTCTGGAATCGAATTTATTCAGCGGGAAAGTAACTACTTTGCCTCCGATAGTAACGGTGCTGCTTGTATACCGGCTTTTAAGCCTGAAATCCGGGTCGCGGAATTTAAGTCCGGCTTGAACCGAAATATGCGGTCTGACTAAATACACCATCGAAACTAAAACGTGAATGCCGTATGCAAAGTCTCTGCTTATATTATTCACCTTCACTGTTCCGACATTTCTTATGTGATTTCCAAAATACACGGCTCCGCCGCCGCCCATCAAAAATTTGAAATTTTCGGTTGAAAACGGAAGGAGGTAATAAACGGAAAGTTCCACCGGTACCAACTCGAACCCGTCTTCGGCTTTTACCGCCACGGTAGAATTAGCGGCAAATCCGGTTATATTGATGCCTGTTTTAGTGGCTTTCATATACTCGGCATTAAGTCCGAAGATTAAATCTTCCGAGAATCTGTAACGAAATTCGATACCGTAATTAAAAATATTATCAATATCGTTTGACGAATTTCTTAAAATTTCATCAGAAGAATTCGGAAACAAGAATACTTCCGCAGTAGTTGTATAAAGCGAGTTTAATCCGATTGAAAATTTGCTGCCGTTAAACTGAGCAAACAAAGGAAACGAAAGCAGGAAGAATACTATTGGTAGTTTTTTAAACATATATTTAAAATTGATTTTATAGTACGTATAAAATCAACAAATATTTTTAAAAATAAAATCCCCAAATAAAAAATATTCGGGGATCATAAAATTCGGACGAAAAAATATTTATTGTCCGTAAAACAAGTATCTGTTATCAACGATGTCGGCTTTTTCCTTCATCATTGAAATCCAATCGCTTATAAAAGTTCTCCTTTTCTGACTGAGTAAATTATCTCTTATAGTATTTTTTTGGATTGCGAATGCGGAAGAATCAAAAGGAGTTCTGCTTATTACGTTTAACAAATAAATTCCTCTTCTACCTTTTATGGGATCGGTTATAACATTTAATTTTGCACTTAAAGCAGCCCCGATAAAAGCATAGTCCCTGCCGATTCCGGGAATACTGCTGTTGGCTGAAATATCATTTAAAGTGCTCACAAATGCATTCTTATCAAAATTTGCAACCTTGTTTAAGTCCCCGTTTATTTTGGATTTTATTTCCAAGGCTTTCGATTTGGCAAGTTCAACCTTGCGTTTAATTCTTAACTGTTGTGTTATTGTATTTCTTACTTGATCAAACGGCTGAATGCTGCTGCTTTGTATTTCGGATATTTTAGCTACGACATATCCGTTTGTAAGCGTAAAAGCTTCCTCGCCAATAGTATTTAAATCATTTTCAAAAGTAAAGTCCATCAATCTTCTATTTATGCCCAAACCGGGAATACCGAATTTACTTTTTGCAAATGGAGCGGTTTCTTTTATAGTATAATTAACTAATTTTGCTTCTTTTTCAAATCCGTTTTTATTCGCCAGATAAGCAAAATCACCGGCTTTAGTTTTAATTTCATCCCTGGTTCTTGCAGATGCCTTTATTTCGCTGAATATTTTTTCTACTATATACGCACGTTTTGATTTGCCCGTAACTTTGATAATATGATATCCGAAATTTGTTTTTATGGGTTTTTGAATTTGGTTTACCTTTCCGCTAAAAACAGCTTTTTCGAACGATTTTATCATTCTTCCTTTTGCGAACCATCCTAAATCACCGCCTCTTGCGGCGCTTCCCGGATCGGCGGAATTTTCTTTTGCAAGCTTTGCAAAATCAGCGCCTTTCTTCAACCGGTAATACAATTTCATTGCTTCCGCTTTGTTTTTGGCATCATCGCCGAATTGATTGATAAGTATTTGAGATGCTCTTGCTACTGTTTTTTTAGAACGTATCGATTTAATTAAATGGTAAAGTACGATTCCATTAGGTACCGTAACAGGACCGACCAAACTACCCGGTTTAGCCTTAGAAATTGCGTTGCTTGCTTCCACCGGAAAACCTGACAAATCAAGTGTGTCTAAAGAGTAAGGAACAGACGAAAAAATTTCTGCGTCTTTTTTAAAGTTTGACGGGTCTTTTTGAAAATCACTAATTGCTATGGAAATATTTTTTTTCGCATAAGCAGAATCTCCGGACGAAGCAACAAAGGGAAACATAACATATTTCAATTTTCTTTTTTCCGGAAGTTTATACTTGTCAATATTTTCATCATAATATTTTTTAAGTTCCTTGTCCGTTAACTTTATTAAAGAATCGGGAAATTCCGTAAACGGGAACAAAGCATACCGGACGTTCATTTTGGTTGTTTGTTCAACAAACCGCCTTTCAATTTCCTTTTCGCTTATGTTAACCGAAGCAAGAAGCATACTTTGCAGTTTTTGAGTTAACAGCGTTTGTCTCACGAATTCTTCCGCTTGAATCAATGCTTCTTTGTTTTGAGGGTCAAATATAGCGGCTTGATATAAATTCTTGTCGAACTTGCCCGTAGAATCAATGAAATTTTGTTTTAAGAATTCCGGGGGATTGTCGCTGAGGATTACATCTCTGATTTCATCATCGGCAACGGAGATGTTTAACTTTTTAATTTCTTGAGCAAAAAGGGTTTGAGTAACTACTGCATCCCATACCTGGTCTCTAAACCGATTTAAATTTTCATCTGCAATATCTTCGCCGGTTTGCTTTTTCTGATTTTCTCTTTGCTGATCAAGTATTTTTGAAAAATCTTTGTATGAAATTTTTTCTCCGTTGATAGACCCGACATTAGTAGGAGCACCACCAATATCTTGTAAAACGCTTGATTCGGATATTACCATAAATAATACAAATAATATACCAACAGTTATTATAAACGCTGGTGCAAGGCTTCTCATTTTGGCCATCATAGCCATAATTTTATTTTCTCCAGAGTAATTGTAAAAAAAATTAAGT
>CAZAOG010000062.1:0-15211 GCA_964486645.1 uncultured Ignavibacteriaceae bacterium
GAATTTTTTCTTATCTTTTGAATCTTATTTTAAAAAAATGCATCAGATGAACGAAAAGGAATTAATAGAAAAAGCAAAAAAAGGCGATAAATCTGCTCTGGCAAAATTGGTAAAAACTCACGAAAAAACAGTTTATAATTTTGCTTTTAAGATTTGCAGGAATCCCGAACGTGCTGAAAATATGATGCAGGAGACTTTTTTAAGCATGATAAAGTCCCTGAAACAATTTGACGGAAATTCCAAATTAACAACCTGGCTCTATCGAATAGTATCGAATCACTGTTTGATGGGACACAGAAAAAAGAAGAATCAATTTTTGTCTTTTGACGAGGATGAATCAACCGTTGAAAATAAGGTAACCAACGATTGGTCTTCTTTACCGTCAAACGTAATTGAAAATGAAGAATTAAAAGATATATTGGATGATGCAATAAGCAAATTAGCACCGGATTACAGAATTGTATTTATTTTAAGAGATGTTAACGGTTATTCAACCGAAGAAACAGGAAAAATAATAAACCTCTCCGTCCCTGCCGTAAAGTCCAGATTACATAGGGCAAGAGCTTTTTTAAGAGATGAAATAAACAAGGCATTTAAAAAATGAATTCACAAAAAATTACTTGCGAAGAGGTAACGAATCATATTTGTGAAAGCTTGGGGGAAGAATTAACCTCGCCCAAATGTAAGGCTATTAAAAAACATTTAGGTTCTTGTCCCGATTGTCAAAATTATTTTAAGTCTATCGAAAAAACTATTGAGTTTTACAGAAATTATGATTTGGAATTGCCTAAAGAATCACACGACAAATTAATGGATCTGTTAAATCTGCCCGACGAATAAAAAATTCCATAAAACTTTTTATCAAACAAAGGACGGAAAATGAAAAAATTTAATATTCTCTTTATTATACTGTTTGTATTATCAATAGTTGTTTACGGCTGTTCATTGCAGAATCCAACTTACAAATCAATTACCGTTGAGCAGTTAAAAAAAGAGATGAAAGAAAATCCGGACATAATAATATTGGATGTAAGAACACCAAAGGAATTGTCGGGTCCGCTCGGACAAATTAACGGGGTTATCAATATTCCCGTTCAGGTTTTGGAACAAAGAATAGATGAATTGAATAAGCTTAAAGACAAAGAAATTTTTGTAATCTGCCGCTCAGGCCGCAGATCCGCAATTGCGTCGGAAATATTATTTAAAAAAGGTTTTAACGTAATAAATGTTCAAGGCGGAATGAAAGCCTACAGACTAAGCGAAAGGTAATAATTTTTAAAAAAGAGATTTATCCTAAAAAAAATCACTCAAGGTTCCCCGGTTAAACAAAAGCAGGGATTTAATTTTTAAAAAGTTTTACGCTAACAGTTATTCTTTCAACAGCCGTTACGGTTTGTAATTTTTATCCTCTCTTTCTTTTCTTCGGTTTAATTATTTTAAATTTTTGCGAAGATGTTTTCCCGTTTATTTTTACTTCAATTACAAAATTTCCCGGATGCAGATAAGTTTTACCGTTGTCTGTTTTTGTAAACTCAACTTTTTTCTTTTTGCCGTTTAACACATCCTTATATTCATCAACATTATCTTTATCTATTGACAAATCGTAACTGTAATAATTCAACCCCTTATCGGTGGTATCTTTTATTTGAGTTAATACAAGTCCTTTTTTTGTTTTAATTGTTATTTCGGCAGCGCCTTTTTCTTTTGCGTAATAAACTATTTTTATTTCCGGTTCGTTTACTTTTCCCCAGGCGTAATATTTTTTGCCCCATCTTTTGCTGAATCTCTTATTTTTAACCGGAAACAAATGTACCGTTGAACTTAAAACATCTTTATTTAATTTTTCTATGTACTGAACGTCAGCAATGTAAATCGACCTTCCGTGGGTAGCAATTGCCAAATCTTTTTCACGTTTTTGAACGGCTAAATCGTGCACAGGTACAGCCGGCATACCGTTAAACAAAGCCATGAACGATAAACCTTTGTCCAATGAAACATATAAACCGTGGTCTGTTCCCACATAAAGAATATTTTCGTTATACGGGTCTTCTTTTACAACATTGATAGGTTCGGCGGGCAGATTTGAACCGATTTTTTTCCAGGTAATTCCGTAATCTTCCGAAGAATATAAATACGAACCAAAATCATCCCATCGATAACCGTTGAGGGAAACGTAAACCCTTGATAATTTATGGGAAGAAGAAGTAACGCGACTCACCCATAAATTTTCCGGCAGTCCCTTTGAAATATTGTTCCAGTTTACACCGCCGTCTTTACTGAAGTAAACCAATCCGTCATCGCTTCCGGTATAAAGCAAACCAAATTGCAATGGTGATTCGTCTATAGTGGTTAGGGTTCCGTACGGAACATCGCCTTTTTTTCCGCCCTTTGTCAAATCGGGTGAAATAGTTTGGTATGTTTTGCCTTTATCTAAAGACCTGTGCAGTTTGTTAGAACCTATGTAAAATATATCGGGATTGTGACCTGACAGATGAATGGGCGACTGCCAGTTGAATCTCAAAGCTTTCTCACCCAACTTCGGCACGGGCTTTATTGATACGGATTTTTTAGTAAGTTTGTTTACTCTGTAGTAATAACCGAATTGAAATCCGGTATAGACTGTCTTGTTATCGGTAGTATCAACCTTAACCTGCATTCCGTCACCGCCGAGAATAAACTTAAACGGATACTGTCCGGTTGAATACCATCTGTTATTAGGAGAGTACGTACTTGGTCCGTACCAAACGCCGTTATCCTGCAGTCCGCCGTAAACATTGTAAGGAACTTCGTTATCTACGGCAATAGAGTAAAATTGACCGACGGCAGGGGTATTGGCTTTGAACCAATGTTTTCCGTTGTCATAAGTTATGTTTATTCCCCCGTCGTTGCCTATTATTAAATGACCGTCCTTGTTGGGATCAAGCCACAAAGCATGGTAATCGCCGTGTACGTTTTCACCGTCAATCGTTTTAAATGTCTTTCCACCGTCAAATGATATAAGCGCAGGTACTCCCAGAATGTAAATGTTTTTTTCATTATTCGGATTTACTTTTACGGCTCCGAAATAATAGCCGTATGTGTAAAACATATTATCTATATAATCTTTGTTGGTTTTTTTCCAGGTTTTTCCGCCGTCGTCGGAACGATAAACTTCCGCCCCTATTACGGGCGTATCGAATAAATTCCGGTTTGCATCCGATAAGAAATCGACCAAGGCTATGGGTTTTATTTTACCTTTTTTTACCATTTTAAATATTTTTGAAGCGCTGTATTTTCTGGGGAAACCGTTAGCGTCAAGAAAATCATTTATGTCTTTTTCGTTTAATTTTAAAAAATCTTCAACGGATATTTTTTTCAATAATTCTTTTGTTACAACCGGTTTTTCTTCCTTCTCTTTTTTTGACCGGTGCGCCTGATTATCAACCAAGGCGTAAATGATATTCGGATTGTTATTATAAACAGCCAAGCCTATTCTGCCCACTCCTTTGCCGGTTGGAAAACCGCTTGCTTTTGTCGTGAGTAATTTCCAGGTTTCACCGCCGTCGGTACTTTTATAAATACCGGATGTTTCTCCCGATTCCACAAAGTTCCAAGCCCTTCTTGTTCTGTACCACATTGCGGCGTATAATACCTTTGTATTGTTCGGGTCAATGGATAGATCGATTGCGCCTGTGTTTTCATCGACGAATAAAGTTTGTTTCCATGATTTCCCGCCGTCCGTGGTTTTATAAATTCCCCTTTCTTTGTTTGGGGAATAAAGATGACCTAATGCGGCAACCCAAACCGTATTTGAATCATCGGGTGAAATAATTATTCTTCCGATATGCTGTGTCTCGGGTAAACCTACGAATTTCCAAGTTTTTCCCTTGTCATTGCTTCTATAAATTCCCGTACCCGAATAAGAGGAACGGCTTGAATTGTTTTCTCCCGTTCCTACCCATATAGTCTGACCGTGTTTCCAATCAACTGCAATATCGCCTATTGTAATGGAAGCTTGGTTATCAAACAAAGGTGTAAAAGAAATTCCGTTATCTTTTGTAACCCACAAACCGCCCGAAGCGTAGGCTACATAAAAGTTTGTGGGGTCTGTGGGAGATACGTCTATGTCTACAACCCTTCCGCTCATTATTGTAGGACCGATAGAACGGAGTTTTACATTCTTGAACAAAGAATTATTTTGAAGACTTAGTCTCTGCTTGTATGCGTTAAATCTTTCAGCCGATTTTGTAGGTTGGGGGATATTGTTCTGTGAGAAAATAAATTGTGCAGAGGATAATAAAAGAGCTATTAATAACTTTTTCATTTTATCACCTTATTTTTTTAATCAAAATGTTCTTTGTGAAGAAAAGGGATTAGGGCTGTAATAATTCCGGGAATATACAAATCTTTTCTTGTCATTTTTCCGTTTGTAAAATATCCGATTGCGCCTTTTTTCTGTTTTGTATTTTGCTCGTTTTGAATTTCATCCATTACGGCGCCCAATTCTTTACCGTTTTTAATTTCCGTTATTACTTTCTCCGGCAGTTCGAAATGAGCGGAAGTACCGAATCCCTTATCACCTTCCGCATTCATAATACATACAACTCCGTAGGCAAACCATCGGTTAAAAACTTTTGATATTCCTCCCTCAATACCAACAAAGTAATCGGCATTAATGTTTTGCTGTTCATTGATTTTTTTTAGTTCGAATGTCCGGTTTTCCGCACCGTAGAATGTCTCGTCATTGAAGGGTTGATCGGGTACGTTCGACTCGACTTTGTATCCGATTACTTCGACATCAGCAAAATAATTTTCCAATGCTTCTTTAACCGCGTCTATTTTAACCGGGTTTTTTGAGCCGACCAGTACTTTCATAATTTAGCCTAAATAATAAACAGCCAGACGAATTTAAGCAGTATGGTAAAATTTTTTGTTTTTAATTTTTTTTCCGTAGATAATAAATGGTTGACAACAATATAGAAATTACTTCCTACCTTAGGCTCCCATTTTAAACGGTAATTCATATTCAACTGGTTCAGTTCGTTATTCCATTGGGTAAAAACCGATGAATTTACTTTTGTTGAAAAATCGTATGTTACTCTCGCGGCGTATTCATCGGTTGTAAATTGAACATTATTTAACTCTATAATATTTTTCCTAATGTCGCCGGAAATTGACAAATGAGAATTAGCGCTCCAGGTAAGAGCCGCCAGGTATGTTTTAATTGTACCGTTATAAAAATCACCCAACTTTGCGCTTATATTACCGAAAAAATTTCTTGTTCTGGCGGTAGTTAAACTTACTCTAAAAGATGTAAACCAATATTTGCCTTTCTTAACAAAATTGTTGTCAAATAATTCGAAGTCTTTATCCACGTTGTCAAATTTTCTGTTTATCTGAAATGAAAATCTATCACCCTTTACGGTCATAAATCCCAGCGGCTGAACGGAAAAATCGGCGGTTAAAAGGTTATTATCTTTATCAAAATGGAAAAAGGCATTGATGGGTTCAAACTGTAATTTTTTAATAGAAGCAAATTTCACTCTGGGAGCAACCCTTAGTCTGTAATTTGCCATTTGTATCGCATTTCTGGAAATAAAACCGATTCCGGGATTAAATTTTTTCTGGATAAAGCCGTAAGCCATAAATTGGTTAATCAAATCATTCGGGTAAGAAAGAAATACCCTGCCTGCCCATGAGTTTTTACCGCCTTGCTTTTCGTCGGTTTTTCCCAAGCGTAATCCGAATGCAAGATTTTTATTATTTAAAAATTTATTCGTTCTTAAAAGAATATCCGCGCCTACGGATCTATTGAAATTATTAAAGGACAATTTGTTTGAAAAGAAAATACCGGCATAAGACTGGTCGAAAATATCAAATTTAACACGAGCTACAGCGTAATTGGTAGAAGGTTCGCCTTGTTCGGCGGCTGTTTGCATATCTATTACACCTATTGACATTTTATCTGTTCTGCCGACAAGTTTGGCTCCGGCAATGATGGAAATATTCTTTCCATTACTTATGCCGATTCTTCGGCTGTAAAACATATTGTTCATTCCGCCAAAACCAAAACTGAAAATATTTGCGCCTTCTAAAAAGAACTCTCTGCGTTCGGGAAAGAAAAACGGGAAACGGGACAGGTTTATAACCGCTCTGTCCGATTCCACCTGTGCAAAGTCGGTGTTAAAAGTTAGATCCAAAGAAAGTGATTGAGTTAAACCGTATTTAATATCTAATCCGACGTCGCGTAATGTTTTGTTTGTAGTTTCACTTTTTTCCCTTCCGGCAGTAACAAAAGGTTTTAAATAAATCGGATTGCCCCTCTTTATTCCCTTAATGCCCAGCAATTTGCCTTGTCTTGAAAGGTCAAACATTGCAATATCTTTACCGACGGCGGACCACCTCATCGATTCTCCGGTTCTTGCAATGGTCCTTTGAAAATTAATACCCCAAATCTGTTCGTCTTTATCGTAAAACTTAAAGGTAGAAAACGGGAAAATAAGCTCGGTGCTCCAGCCGCTGTCAACAATTGCGGAACGAACATCCCATATTCCGTTCCATTTTTCGTTAAAGCCCATGAAACCCGACCCGGTTAATAATGCATCGTCTCTCATCCCCAAAGGATTTGTGCCGAACCAGTAACCGCTTCTTTTATCGTTGAAGGTATCGAAAATTATGGAAATATTGTCGTCTGCACCCCAAGCTCCGTCTAATTTTAAAGCACGCGCTACAATTTTATCGGGCTCCGGATCATACGACATTATAGAGATGTAAATATTGTCGTCATCGTATAAAATTCTTACTACTGTTTTTTGGGATGCCGGACTGCCTGCAACCGGTTCCTGCTGAAGAAAATCGGAGACGGGAATAGCTTTATTCCACACGGAATCGTTCAAAATTCCGTCTATTACAGGAGGATTTGAAGTTTTTACAGCATAACTTTTTTTATTTTGGCCTAAAACATTAACCGTTAATAAAATTAAAAGAATATATGCGAAGTATGGTGTTTTAATAAAAAAATATCTCACTACAATCTGAAAATAGAAAAAAATTAGAGCAGTAAGATATATAATTTTATAATAATTTCTAACATAATTGTGATGAAAAAATCACTTTTTTAGTCCTCTATTTTTACTCCGCGCCAAAAAGCTACGTATCCCTTTATATTGCTTGCGGCATCTGACGGATTTTCGTAATACCAGGCGGCATCTTTGTTAACTTGTCCGTCAACCACCACATTATAATAACTGGCGGTTCCTTTCCAAGGACAAACTGTATGCATATTACTGCTTTCCAAAAATTCTTTTTTCACCGATTGAGAAGGGAAATAAATATTTCTCTCAACTATTTCATATTCATTGCTTTCGGCAATTACTTTGCCGTTCCAAATTGCTTTTGCCATTTTGTTTTTCCTTTATTTCTCTACAAAATTAAATATAAAATCCGAAGGAAAATGTCGTTTAATTGCCATTTATTTAATTAATACCACTGCAGTCCAAAACAAACAAGAAGGGCTTACATTCGGTAGCCAGGTATTATCTCGGCGTTTGATAGATTTTTTCGGCTTGAAAGGTACATTATTAGATAGAACAAGGTTAATGCCCGGAGATTTAATGTTAATCTTGTCTTTTCAAACAAAGCAAACCTCCGATGTTGCCTTATTCAAGACAGAAAATATTTATAAAACCCTTTTTTTTTGAGAAGGAAAACATCGGAGGTTTTTTCGAAGTCTCGTTGCCTTAACATTTGATGCAGATCAACAATAACGGCTTCAGCCGCATTTAGGTAGATGGGGTTGCTGCAGTTCACAGTAATTGAAAAATCTTTATTTTCTTTTCGGTCTGTAGATATGCGTGCTTTGTCCGAAAAAAACTTCCGCAGCTTCCATAACCGTTTCCGAAAGAGTCGGGTGGGGATGAATTGTTAATTTTAAGTCGGTAAGATTGGCACCCATTTCAATAGCCAAAACTCCTTCGGCAATTAGTTCGCCTGCACCGGGTCCGCAAATGCCGATCCCCAGCAGTCTTTCTGTTTCCGGGTCTGTAATTAATTTTGTAACCCCGTCTTTTCTGTCAAGTGTAGTAGCTCTGCCTGATGCAGCCCAGGGAAATTTTGCTACCTTATAATTTATCTTTTGTTCTCTAGCCTGATTTTCGGTAATTCCTGCCCATGCAATTTCAGGGTCTGTAAAAACAACAGCAGGGATGGCAAGCGGTTCGAATACCGATTTGTGGCCTGCAATAACCTCCACGGCTACTCTGCCTTCGTGAGAAGCTTTGTGGGCAAGCATAGGTTCACCCGCAATATCGCCGATGGCAAAAATATTTCTATCGTTTGTTCTAAGTTGATTGTCAACAACAATCCAGCCTCTTTCATTTACTTTTACTTTTGTGTTTTCCAACCCCAATCCTTCGGTAACGGGTTTTCTTCCTATCGACATTAAAACGTAATCGTACGTTACGGAAATTTCTTTGTTATCTTTATCAATAATAGTAACCTTAATTCCGGTTTTCATTTCTTTCATTTCAACTACTTTAGAGTTGAGCATTACGGATTCAAAATTATCTTTTATTCTTTTTGACAGATGGCTGACTAAATCTCTGTCGGCTCCGGGCAGCAGACCCGATGTCATTTCGACTACGGATACTTTAGTGCCCAAGGAATTGTAAACCGAACCGAGTTCCAAACCGATATACCCTCCGCCAATTACCAAAAGGTTTTTGGGAATAGCGGGTAAATCAAGAGCGGTTGTTGAATTGAGAATTCTTTTACTTTTAATATTCAGCGACGGGATGGTTGCAATTCTTGAACCCGTTGCAATTATTGCATTATCAAATTTTAGCTGCTCTTCTTTGCCGGAGTTCAGTTTGAGATTTAATGTATCGGAATTGCTGAAAGCAGCCGTTCCTTCAACAAAATTAATTTTTCTTTGTTTTGTTAGAACCCCTAATCCGCCTGTAAGATTTAATACAACGGATCTCTTCCATTCTCTCAATTTTTTCAGATCGATTTTAGGTTCGGAAAATTCAATCCCCCAATTTGATGCCTCTTTTGTTTCGTTTATCAGCTTTGCAGCGTGCAGTAATGCTTTGGAAGGGATACATCCTCTGTAAAGACACACGCCGCCGGGATTTTTTTCTTTGTCTATTAAAGTTACTTTCATCCCCATGTCAGCCGCTAAAAAGGCTGCGGCATAACCTCCGGGTCCTGCACCGATAATTACTATTTCCGCTTTTTCCATATTTAATTTCTTTTTTTAATTTGATTCGATTAATATTTTCATTGGATCTTCCAGCGCTTCGCAAACCCATCTTAAAAATCTTGCAGCGTCTGCCCCGTCAATAATTCTATGGTCATACGATAACGATAAAGGAAGAAGAAGTCTCGGATTGAACATTCCGTTTTTGTAAACCGGTTCATACCTCCCTCTTGAAACTCCCAGTATGGCAACTTCCGGTGAATTTATTATCGGTGTAAAAGACGTTCCTCCGATACCGCCTAAATTTGTAATTGTAAAACATCCGCCCTGCAAATCATCCAAAGAAATTTTTCTATCTCTTGCTTTTTTTGCAAGCTTGCCCATCTCAACCGATAGCTCCGTTAAGTTTTTTGTATCCGTGTTTTTTAGAACAGGTACCATCAATCCGTTTTCCGTATCTACCGCAATTCCGATGTTGTAATATTTTTTATAAATAATCTCCTGCTTTTGCATATCGATGCTGCAGTTAAACGTAGGAAATTTCTTTAAAGCAGAAGTAATAACTCTTATTAAAATAGATGTTACCGTTAGTTTACCGCCTGCTTCTTCCACTTTCGGATTAAAGGCTTTTCTTGCTTTTTCGAGCACCGTTATATCCGCTTTATCAAATTGGGTTACGTGAGGAATTTGCGACCAGGCATAACTTAAATGCGATGCAGTAACTTTTCTTATTTTGGTCATCGGTACATTTTCAATCTCGCCGTATTTTGAAAAGTCGGGCAGCTTTTCTTGTATAATTCCCGTTGATGCTGCGGCAGGTCTGTTTTCGTTTAGATTTTTAACGTAAGCTTTAACATCGTCCATAGAAATTCTGCCGGCGGTACCGCTGCCTTTAACCTTATTTATGTCAACGCCGAGTTCCCTTGCCAGTCTTCTGACAGAAGGTGCGGCCGGAGCAGCTCCTTTTGTTATCGGAGGCTGGCGGTCAATTTCTCCCGGTCTGTTATTGTTAATTTCACCCTTTGCAGGGTCTAAAACAGGTTCTTCTTTCTTTTCTGTAATTTGTTCTTTTTCCGTATCTTTTTCCACTTTCGGTTTTTTGTCGGCATCCGACGTTCTTATTTTGAAAATAATATCTCCCACATTGGGTTTGTCGCCTTCCTTAATCAGCACTTCTTCAATTGTTCCGTTTACGGTGGAAGGGACTTCTAACGTGGCTTTGTCGGTCTCTATTTCCAAAAGCGACTGGTCAACAATAATTTCATCGCCTTTTTTTACAAGTACCGAAAGTATGTCTGCAAAATCAATATTTTCTCCCAGTTCCGGTAAAGTATAATCTATTACTTTTTCTTTTTTTGTTTGAGGTTTACTTTTTTCTTCCTTGGGCTTTTCATCTTTTACCGTTTCTTTTGTAGTTGAAGCTTTTTCTTTAATTTCTTCCGTCTTTTTTTCTGATTCGGCTGATCCGGATGTTTCATCAACAGTTAATATTGTCTGTCCGACTTTTATATTGTCACCGGGTTTAACGGATAATTCTCTAATCACACCTGCCACGGTTGACGGCACCTCGATTGTTGCTTTGTCGGTTTCAATTTCAATAACCGATTGTTCCACTTCAATTTTATCACCGACGGCTACCAATACATTCAGCACATCGGCGGATTCAATATTTTCACCTAGTTCCGGTAGTTTAAATTCTTTACTCATAATTTGCCTTTATTTTAGCAGTGTAATCCTTAAGAATTCATAGGATTTATTTTCTTTTGATCTATTTTTAATTCTTTAACAGCCTTGGTTAACCGGGCTTTTGTAATTTTCTTTTCATCACTTAATGCGGTTAATGCAGCAAGAACAATATGTTTTGCATCCACTTCAAAAAAGTCCCGCAAACATTCTCTGGTTTCACTTCTACCGAAGCCGTCGGTACCCAAAGAATAAAGCTTTTTGGGGAACCATTTAGAAACCGAGTCAGGTACCGCTTTTACATAATCCGTTGCAGAGACAAAAACACCTTTTTCGTTTTTAAGTTGCCGGGTTATGTAGGGTATTTTTTTGGGTTTATCGGGATTTAACATATTCGTTCTTTCCGCATTTAATCCGTCGTTTCTTAATTCTTTATAACTTGTTACGCTCCAAATATCCGCAGCAACATTATAATCGTTTTCTAAAATTTCCCCGGCTTTAATAGCTTCGTTGAGTATTGTGCCGCTGCCAAAAAGATTAGCCTTTAATTTGGATTTTTTGCTGCTTGCTTTGAATTTATACATTCCTTTAATTATACCTTCTTTAACTCCTTTCGGCATTTCGGGCATCGGATAGTTTTCATTCATAACGGTTATGTAATAAAAAACTTTTTCCTGTTCTTCGTACATTCTTCTGATTCCATCTCTTATAATTACTGCCAATTCATATGCAAATGCAGGGTCGTATGCCACAAGGTTTGGAATTGTAAAGGCAAGCAGATGGCTGTTGCCGTCCTGGTGCTGCAAACCTTCTCCGGCTAATGTAGTTCTTCCCGAGGTTCCGCCTATAAGAAAACCCTTGCAGCTTACGTCACCGGCAGCCCAGGCTAAATCGCCGACTCTCTGCAAACCGAACATGGAATAATAAACAAAGAAAGGTATCATATTTATTCCGTGTGTGGAATAGGCGGTTCCGGCAGCAATAAAGGAAGACATCGAACCGGCTTCCGTAATTCCTTCTTCTAAAATTTGTCCGTTAGTTGCTTCTTTATAGTATAACAGGCTGTCTCTGTCGACCGGTTCGTAAAGTTGTCCCACGTGGGAGTAAATACCGACCTGTCTGAAAAGTGCTTCCATACCGAATGTTCTTGCTTCATCGGGTACAATGGGAACTATGTACTTCCCTATTTCTTTGTCCTTAAGAAGCTTGGCTAAAATTCTAACAAATACCATAGTCGAAGAAGCTTCTCTGCCTTGTGTTCCTTTGTAAAATTCTTCAAAAATATTTTCGGGCGGAGTTTTTAAGGGGCGAACATCCAATTTCCGCGACGGGACAAAACCGCCGAGTTGTTTTCTTCTTTCTTTTAAATATTTTATTTCCTGGCTGTTGTCATCGGGTTTGTAAAAAGGTGCTCTCGCAATATCGGAATCTGAAATCGGGATCCCGAATCTCGTTCTGAATTCTTTTAACTCGTCTTCATTTAATTTTTTCTGTGAGTGAGTTATATTTTTTCCTTCGCCCGCTTCACCGAGACCGTATCCTTTTATTGTTTTTGCCAATATAACGGTAGGGCAGCCTTTATTATTTACTGCGGATTGATATGCGGCAAAAACTTTTTCCGGATCGTGTCCACCGCGTTTTAATTTATTTAACTGCTCGTCCGAAAGATTTTCTACAAGAGCTTTTAATTTTTCATCTATTCCGAAAAAGTGTTCCCGGATATAACTGCCTGATTCAACCGAATATTTTTGATATTGTCCGTCTACAACTTCGCCCATTCTGTGCACTAATTTTCCTTCTAAATCCTGTTCCAGCAAAGGATCCCATTCGCTTCCCCAAATTACTTTAATCACGTTCCAGCCCGCACCTCTGAAAATGGCTTCCAACTCTTGAATTATCTTTCCGTTACCTCTTACAGGTCCGTCGAGTCTTTGTAAATTACAATTAATTACAAAAATTAGATTGTCCAATTTTTCTCTTGCCGCAAGAGTGATTGCTCCTAATGTTTCGGGTTCGTCCGTTTCGCCGTCGCCTAAAAATGCCCAAACCTTGGTGTTATTTTTATTTTTAAATCCTCTGTCTTCCAAATATTGATTAAATCTTGCCTGGTAGATAGCCATTATAGGACCCAAGCCCATTGAGACGGTCGGAAATTCCCAAAAATCAGGCATTAACCAAGGGTGCGGATAGGAAGAAAGTCCGCCGCCTTTTTTTAATTCTCTTCTGAAATTCTTCAATTGATTTTTTGTAATTCTTCCCTCTAAAAAAGCTCTTGCATAAATGCCGGGCGAAGCATGACCTTGAAAGAATATTTGATCACCGTCGTATCCATCACCCTTGCCTTTAAAAAAGTGATTAAATCCTACTTCGTAAAGTGTTGCCGCCGAAGCATAGGTGGAAATATGTCCGCCTATTCCGCTTTCGGATTTATTTGCTTTTACCACCATTGCCATCGCGTTCCAGCGGATTAAACTTTTTATTCTTCTTTCAATTTCTCTGTTGCCGGGAAAGTGCGGCTGGTCTTTTCTTGATATTGTGTTTATATAAGGAGTGTTTGCGGAAAACGGAATTGTAACACCCGCCTTTTGAGCGCGGATTTGCAATTCCTGCAACAATTCACGTACCCTTTCGTGTCCGCCGTGTTCCAAAACATAGTCGAGTGAGTACAACCATTCACGGGTTTCAATTTCATTTGTTCCCAATTCTTTTTCCTTATCGTTCATTATTAACAATTCCTTATTTAATATATTTTTTCAATTATAATTTAAAACAATCTGTTAGAGTTATAATATACTATAAATAACTATTTTTTTAAGGGTTTAACAGGAAAGTTTTAATAAATTTCGAGTGATAAACATATATAATTTGGAAAGTAAACTCAAGAATTTACGGTTGATTACCGTCACACATTTTGCAAAATAAATTTAATTAACGGTTTGTTTTTTAACAGACTGCCAAATGATCAAAATCCAACCGATTAAAAAACTTATTCCGCCTAAAGGAGTAACGGCTGCAAAAAAAGATGCCTGCGTAATTGTATAAAGGTAGAGCGAAAATGAAAACAGAAATACACCTATAGACAAAAACAAAGCGGATTTAAAATATTTTTCGTTTCCAAGTAAACC
The DNA here is from genome assembly GCA_964486645.1 of uncultured Ignavibacteriaceae bacterium. GTDB lineage: Bacteria > Bacteroidota > Ignavibacteria > Ignavibacteriales > Ignavibacteriaceae. The sequence continues at coordinate 13,987 of CAZAOG010000062.1, forward strand.
GATGAAAAGAATAACCGCCGAATGAATTAAATTATAATATGTTGCAGTTTTAAATATTTCCATCATTTCGGGCGTTAAACTGTCTTTTAATATGTGAGCACCGAATGCACCCAACGCAACTCCCAAAAAACCGTAGATGCCTGCGATTGTTATCCAAATGTTTTTATTCATTGAGTTCCTTTAATATTTTATGAAAGTATTTAAATTACAAAATTATAAATATTTACAAATTAATATCATAGCGTACATATACAATCAAGTAATACTTGTATATATAGTATTACTTTTATATATTTGTAATATATTTATAAAGAGGTGTATCATGGTATCATCAGTTGTAACTACAAAGGGACAAATTGTAATTCCTGCAAAATTAAGAAGAATGTTCGGTATCAAAATAGGTACAAAAATTCAGTTTACTGTCGAAAAAGACGGAATAAAAATCATACCTTTAACAGAAGAAACAATTGACAATAACGAAGGAATACTGAAAACAAAGGGCAAACTTTTAAAAAAGTTAATGATTGAAAAAAAGAATGAGCGTGAATTATGAGCAGAGTAAAAAAGTATGTTTTGGATTCATATGCAATTCTATGCTATTTAGAAGGTGAAGAGGGCGCGAAAAAAGTAACGGAGATATTGAAAGAAGGCATAAATGATAAAGCTGAAATATTTATGAGCGTAATCAACTGGGGAGAAGTATATTACATAATTCTACGTGAACAAGGAGCAGATACTGCAGAAATATATTTAAAAACTATAGAACGATATCCGATCAAAATTATTGATGTAGATAAAACCTATACCCTTGTTGCAGCACAATATAAAGCTTTTAATAAAATATCTTATGCCGATGCCTTTGCTATTGCTGCTGCCATTAATAAAAAAGCTAAATTAATTACTGGTGACAAAGAATTTAAATCTGTAGAATCAGAAGTAAATATTGTTTGGTTATAGAGATTTAATAAATTAAAATGAAATCTAATAATAACCTAAATTTATCTTTAGATATACCGGCAAACAGCATGTTTTTGGTGGTAAAGAGAAACGTTTAAAAAATATAAATTATTTCAAGTAAAAATAGATGGAAGGACTAAAATATTTTAATAATGCATTGGAATAAAAACAGTAACTACTTTTACTTTTCTTTACCGAATAACCTCCCCATAATATTTTAAGAGAAATAATTAACCGTATAAATATAAATTTACTTAAATTTAAGTTT
>CAZAOG010000063.1:0-15018 GCA_964486645.1 uncultured Ignavibacteriaceae bacterium
CCACACGAAAATCTGCTATTTACTTTTTCCGTTGCCGGCACATCAAAATATTATTTAGCCAATTTTTTCAGGGACTGCGTAATTATTTATTTTTTAAGCAAGATTTCCTGCGACCAAAAACAAATGAAGCACCCATCTTACCAAATCCATAAAATAATCCCACAACGGACTGTAAATAACAAACAACAAAATGAATGAACCGTAAAGTCCGAATCTAAATAAGTAGGCGGTATATTTATTGGGGAAAATATCGAACAGAATGTGCGAGCCGTCAAGCGGAGGAATAGGGATTAAATTGAACAGACCGAGAAAGACATTAAAAAAAACGCCGTACCAAAGAAGCGAAAGTATCGTCTCATTTTGACCGTTGTTTAAATTATAAGTAAAGACAAAAAACACGAAAAACAATACAGCCAGTAAAAAATTCGATAATGGTCCTGCAAAAGATACAAGTGCATCGTCGCGGAGCTGATTTTTAAAATTATTTCTGTTTATCGGAACGGGCTTTGCCCAGCCTATCAAGGCAAAACCGGAGACGAAGGAAGCAATGGGTAAAATTATTGTTCCGACCAAATCGATATGCTTCAGCGGATTCAGCGAATACCGTCCTTCGTTTTTTGCGGTATCATCGCCTAATTTATGGGCGATAAACGCGTGTGCAAATTCGTGAAGTGTAATGGAAATAATAAACATCGGAATAAATGTTAAAAATGAAATAAGCTTCGGGTTTACTTGAATATCAGGCAATGTTTTATCCTCTTGGGTGAAAATCTTTGTGCATTTGTTTAATATACTCACGGTCAATATGAGTGTAAATTTGAGTAGTTGAAATGTCCGCGTGACCCAGCATTTCTTGTACCGCTCTTAAATCGGCACCGCCTTCCAACAAATGGGTCGCAAATGAATGTCTGAATGTATGAGGGTGCACCTCTTTTTTTATCTCCGCTTCGTTTACGTATTTATCGACTATCTTCCATATTCCCATTCTGGAAAGTTTTGTCCCTCTTGTATTTAGAAAAAGAAAGTTTTCGCTTTTCATTTTCTTTTCCAATAAAGGTCTGCTCTTTGTTAAATATTCGTTTATCCATTTAACCGCGCTGGAACCTATGGGAACGATTCTTTCTTTCGAGCCTTTTCCCAGAACTCTAATTACTTCTTCGGTAAAGAAAAGGCTTGATATTTTTAAGTTGATAAGTTCCGACACACGAAGTCCGCACGCATAAAGAAGTTCTAAAACCGCTTTATCCCTCATACCGAGTTTGTCTTCAACATTCGGCTTTGATAAAATTAAATCAATTTCGTTTACGCTCAATACCGAGGGCAGATTTTTTGAAAGCTTGGGAGCGGAAATTTTTTCAATCGGACTTTCTTTGATGTATTTGCTGACGAACAGGTATTTGAAAAACCCTTTAAGCGACGAATGATAGCGCGAAGCAGAGCGGCTTGTAAGTCCGGTTTCTTTTAATGATCTGAAAAACTCCGCCAGGTGTTTTTGTTTAATAGCGCTCGGATCTGTTATGTTATATTTTTCCAAAAAATTTATAAAGGATGAAATATCATTCCTGTAAGAAGAGACGGTATTTTCGGAAAGATTTTTTTCTAATTTTAAAACACTTAAGTATTCCTTCAAAAAAACATTCATTATTTATTTTCTTCCGGAACTTCACCCTTCTCCATTTGGTCTTGTTTAGGATAACGTATTCTTCTGTGATGCTGACCGATCAAAACGTTTTTAAAACTTTCTTTAATCAACGCAATATCAGAAAAAGTTAAAGGTGATTCATTTAATTGGTTGTCGTTAATTCTTGCTTCAATCAGACTGTCTATCAGATTTTCAACCTTACCTTTTTCCAAATCTTTCATAGACCTCACAGCCGATTCGCATCCGTCGGCAAGCATAAGTATTGCCGTCTCTTTTGTAGAAGGTTTGGGGCCCTTATAACGATAATTGTTTATATCAACTTTTTCTTCACCGTAAAGTTTTTTAGCTTTTTCGTAAAAGAAGCTCAGAACCATTGTGCCGTGATGCATCGGAATAAAATCAATAATTTCCTGCGGCAGTTTGCTTTCTTTGGCTAAGTTAATCCCTTCATCAACGTGTTTTAAAATTAAGGCAACACTCTCTTCGGGCGAAACATTTTCGTGAATGTTATCGTCGTTAATCTGATTTTCCACGAATGTCTGCGGCGAAATTGTTTTACCTATATCGTGGTAGTATGCACCGACCCTTGCCAGCAACGGGTTAGCTCCGATTTTTTCCGCAGCCGTTTCAACAAGTGTTCCGATTGTCATCGAATGACTGAAAGTTCCTGGTGTTTTTGAAGCAAGTTCTTTTAACAACGGTCGATCGAAATTAGAAAGTTCCAATAGAGTCAGATCCGTTGTAATATTAAAGAACCTTTCGAAGAAGATCAAAAGTCCGTACGTTAAAACGGGACTTATCAGTGCATTTGTGCCGGCAAAAGCAGATTCGATGAATAACGTTTCCCAAGAAGCAAACCTTTCAAATCCGAACGCCAGTATTGTTGTGATGTAAGCGATTAAAATAAACTGGAACGAACGGAATATTTGTGTTCTGTTTTTGATATCGCGTACCGTGTAAATGGAAAGACCGCCGGCAAAAAGATTTGCAGCCATAAACGAATAATCGTTGCCGCGCAGTGCACCGGTAATTAAAGCCAAAATCACCGTTGTATAAAACCCTACTCTCGAATCAAAAATAATTGTGAGAAGCATCGAAGCCGCAGGAATGAAAATTAAAAATTGAAGCGGTGCATTAATAGAAATTTGATTTATTAAATACGTTATAAAAGACAGCAGAATTAAATTAATGCTGAGCAAAAATATTTTTTGATTATCATAAAATATTTTTTTTCTGAAGAGATATAAGTATATGATCAGCAGAACCAATAAAAAGGAGATGTGTAAAAATTTGCCTATGAACTGCAGGATAATTTCATCCGTGCCTAATATTTCACCCTTCGCTTCTCTGTAAGAATCGATTTTTGCTTTTACTTCCTTGGTTATTCTGTCGTGTGTGCCGACTATCCTTTCGTTTTCATTAACTATATCGCTGTACTGAGAAACATTGTTCTTTGCCTGAGTTATTTCCTGCTCGGTTAATTTTGCCTGATAAATCAATGTAGGGGTTATAAAATTATTAATGTATTCAAAAACCGCGTTCTTTACCTCTTCGGGCAGCTGAATGTTTGCCAATCTTTCTAAAACAAAATTTCTTCCCGTCGGTACGGTAAAATATTTTTTTACGGCAGTTATCCTATCGTAATTTTTTTCTCTTATTGCAATGCTGTCTTTATTGGCGTTTTGCGGAATTTTATCTATTATTCCGCGTGAAGTAAGGTCATATAAAATTGACTGAGAAATTATAAAAAGCTGATTTAATGTATTTGAATTGTCGGCGGAAGCATTCACTTCTTTTTTTCTTATTTCCCTGAAAATGTTGAACGAAGATCGTGTTAAAAATGAATTGTTTACATACGAAGTGTCATTCTGTAAATTGGAATCTAAACTTGCAACAAACCACTTACTATAATCTCTTAATCTTTTCACTGCCCGGGTGCGGGCATTTTTTATTTCCATGTAAATAGGATATACCCTGCTTTCCATTTGCTTTACTTCCCGGTTATAAATCTCAATGTCTTTTTTTACAGGAAAGCTGAAATCGGCAATAAGATCGTTTTGTGTCCAGATTGAACCTACCGATACTTCCGATTCAATTGACGCACCTTTTGGAAACATGTACACAATAACCAAAACCGTAAATAAACCGATAATGAATTTTATTTTTGAGCTGTCTTTTTCTTTTAGTTTTTCTAATACAACCATAATTGAATACTATTTTAACTTAATAATTCACCTTGTGCATTGTATGTTACTTAATTGCCCCGACATTTATGTCGGGGACTAGATTAACACTAAATGTCTGAGGCTGTCTCAAAAGTACTAAAAACCGTTACACCAAAGGTGCACAAGTGAAACGGTTAAAACAAATCTCTTTTTTTGTTTAAAATCCCACGATTAAAGAGGTTGTGTGAAAATTCATAAATTAAATTAACCCACAGACCTGCCTACCGTACAGGCAGGTTTATCTGTGGGATTATGACGTAGAAACAAAATAATCACAACCGGTTTTAACCGGTTTTTCTAATTTTCAGACAGTCTCTAAAATCGCGGGTTAACTAAAATTTACACTTTTGAAACAGCCTCCATTTTATCTATTAATGTGGCTAAAGACAATAGTTACGGATATCATTTGCCCACGAACCATCACAAAGTAATCCCTTTGGAAAAGGTCATAACTATAAATCGTGAAATAATCCCTAACACAACTTAATAATAGTAATATTACTTACTAAATGTAATATTTTTAAAAATATTATTTCGCAATTATTTAATAATTTTCGTCCAACCGATTTTTGATAGATTTAATGCAATAATTGCTGTGGAGATTATTGCCGCAATTAGATATAGAAAAAACATTTTTATATTTCCAAAAATTAAATGACCGCTGCCGAACAGCATTGAATAGACAAGCACAACCCCTGCCATCCAGTTGATAAACATTTTTAAAAATCCGGAATCGCTTTGTACATCGGGCAGTTTGTCCGATATTTTTTTCCAAAGGAGTCCGCCCGGATGAATTTTTTTATAAAAAGTAAATAATGTTTGCTCATCGGTTGGTTTTGTCAGATAAGTAACCGAAACCCAGACAATAGTTGTTGTTATTATCAAGTAAAAAAGAGTATTCGGGAATTCGACACCGTAAAACTTTATTATCGGATAAACAACAAAGGGAGTAATCATTGCGGAAATTTCCGACCATGCATTAACCCTCCACCAAAACCATCTTAATATTAGAACCAACCCTACGCCTGCACCGGTTTCCATAATAAACTGCCAAGCACCCGATATTCTGCTTATAAACATTGTAACAAAAACAGATAAAATCATTAAGGACATTGTTGTTAGGCGAGATATATTTACATAATGTTTTTCCTGCTCGTTCTTTTTTATAAACCTCCTGTAAAAGTCGTTAATAATGTAGGAGGTACCCCAATTAAGCTGTGTAGCAATTGTGCTCATATAAGCGGCAAAAAAGGCGGCAACAAGCAATCCTTTCAATCCGATCGGTAAGAAATCCCTCATTGCATAAATATAACCTATACCCTTGCTCTCGGCGGATAAATTCGGATAAAGCACGAGAGTGGCAAGTCCTACAATTATCCATGGCCATGGTCTGATGGCATAATGAGTAATTTGAAAAAACAGGGTTGCAAACAAGGAATGTTTTTCATCTTTTGCGGACATCATTCTTTGTGCAACGTAACCCCCACCTCCCGGTTCGGCACCCGGATACCACGACGCCCACCAAATTATTCCGATGTAAGCAAGAAACGAAGCGACTGTTAAGGAAAAAGCACCGCCTAAAGAAGATACGTCCTTTATGCTCGGGAAGAAATCAAAAACAAACTTTGGCAGCTTGTTTTGAAGACCTGCAATTCCGCCTACCTGCGACGAATTTAAGACAATGACCGCTAAAATTATACTTCCGCCGATTGCAATAAAAAACTGAAATGCATCGGTTACAACAACACCCCACAATCCGGAAATTGCGGAGTAAACGGCAACCAAAATCATACTGCCGAAAACATAAAACAATACTTCACTTTCGGGTATTCCGAACATTCCGGTAAGTATCGAAGCCATTGCTTTGTTAACCCAACCCATAATTATCAGATTCATAAACAAGCCGAGATACAATGCTCGGAATCCGCGTAAAAACTTTGCGGGTTTACCCGAGTACCTGATTTCAGCAAACTCAGCCTCGGTCATTATACCCGCACGTCTCCAAAGCTTTGCAAAGAAGAAAACCGTTAACAGTCCGCCGAACGCAAAATTCCACCAGAGCCAGTTTCCGGCAATTCCGTTTTTTGTTACAAGCTCCGTTACGGCAAGGGGAGTGTCTGCCGCGAAAGTGGTGGCAACCATTGAAAGTCCTGCAAGATACCATGGCAGATTACGTCCTGAGAGAAAAAATTCATTTATATCTTTGCTGGCGCGTTTATAGTAATAAACGGCAATACCGAAAGAAAGGAAAAAGTAAGCCGCTATTATTAAATAATCCAAAGTTTGCAAATTACATCCTGTTGATTTTATTTGACATAATTAGGGAATCAAAAAAGTGATTCACTTAGAGGCGTTTAACTTTTTATTGTTTTTTATTTTTGATTTTTTTGGCGAATCGGTTGCAAGGGTGATAAATTTATTATTGCTTTCGGGTTTGAAGTTGGGTATGTCGTGTACACGGAACTCCCATGCATTGTGCTTTAGCTGAAGATTTAAATCGTTTAAGAAAGTAAGATTGAGTTGCTTCATTCCAAAAAATTTTTTGAATAGATATAAAAGAATGAAAGCAATCTAAAAAATTTTTTTGACTAACAAAAATTATCTTTCAAAAAAATTTTAAATATTTATTTTTTAGGCTGAAAGGGTATAAAATTTTTATTAATAGTTAATAAGTAAAGATGAAAAGATTACAGCGTATCAAGATTCCCGATATCTTTCGCCGCCAAAACAAAATACTAAAAATTATAAAAGTCTTTTTACCAAGGAAATAATGTATCTCCGGATATCGGGAATCTCTAATTGGACGTATCTCGAAAAGCTATAAATATTTTTCCGAATATCAGTGTTGCAATTACACCTACAAGCGTAAACCACGTCCAGGCAACAAGGTGTAGCGATATAACGACAACCATAGTTAAAATTCCGAGACTGAATCCGAACAAAGCGCTTTTTTGTTTTGCTTTCTTCACAAAAATTCCGAGGAGAAAAGTACCCAAAAGACCTCCGTATGTAAACGAAGCAATGCTTAAAGCAATTTCAACCACGGCTTTCGAGGTTTCCATAAAGAACATCGCGGCAAACACAAGCAGCACCGCCCAAAAAACAGTAACAGCTCTTGAAATTCTCAGCTTCTTACTTTCACTTATTTCTTTTTTAACAAACGGAAGGTAAAGGTCTAATACCGTTGATGAAGAAAGAGAGCTCATTGATGCCGCAAGAGTGGACATTGCAGCGGCGAATAACCCGGCAATTATAATTCCCGTCACACCTTGCGGAAGAACATTAATAATAAACATAGGAAATATTTCATCCGATTTTACATTAAGTGCTCCGTAATAAGCATAAAGCATTACGCCCAAAATTAAAAACACGGCAAATTGAAAAACTATTATAATTCCGCTTCCTATTACCGCCTTTTGCCCGTCCTTTAAGTTTCTTGTAGCAAATAATCTTTGTACGATTAACTGATCGGTTCCGTGAGATGCCATTGAAAGGAACATACCGCCTAAAATTCCGCCGAGCAAAGTATAGGGTTGACTGAAAAAGTTTTTTATTCCTCCTTGAAAACCGAGATTTAAAAAGTTGAATTTATTTGCTTTATCAGCAGCTTCAATAACACTTTGAAAACCGTTTGGGACAAGATTTAAAATGAAAATTCCCGCCGCAACGGCTCCGCCCAAATAAATAAACATCTGAATTACATCAACCCAAATTATTCCCTTCAATCCGCCGGTGTAGGTGTAAATCAGCGAAATGACTGCAATAATAATTATTGCCGAAGGATATGAAATATCGAGCATTAATTTTAAGGGAATAGCGGTTGCAAAAAGCCTTACTCCGTCGGCTGCAGTTCGTGTAAACAAAAACACTACCGATGCAAATGATCTTGTCTTCTTTCCGAATCTTTCCTCCAAATAGGTGTAGGCGGTTTTCAGTCCGCCGCTGTCGTAAGCAGGAAGAAACACATAAGCTACGACAATCCTGCCCAATAAAAATCCGATAGCGATCTGCAAAAAGTTAAGATTAGTAAGATATGCAAGTCCGGGAATGGAGATGAAAGTTAAAGTGCTTGTTTCTGCCGCGACAATTGAAAAACATACCGCCCACCAGGGAATTGTTTTTGATCCGGCAAAATAATCATTAGTGGTTTTCTGCTTTCCGCCGGATATAATACCGAACAAAGCAATGCCGATTAAATAGACAACTATAATTATATAATCAATTGATGAAGCGGGCAAGAAAAAACCTTAGGATTTTTTTAGCTCTGCAACTGCTTCCTCTACGCTGCTGCAAACCCTTAAAACTCTTTCGAGCTGTGTGATTTTTATGAGCGAATACACCCTTTCCGACGGAGCCGCCAATATCATTTCACCGCCGGAAGAATTTAAAATTCTGTTTGCAACAAGTATTGAACTTAAACCCGAACTATCGCAAGTTTCCACTTGGCTTAAGTCTATAATAAATTTTTGAACTCCTTCAACTTTCAACAACATTGTAAATTCGCCTTTTACAAGTCCGGAAATATTGGTATCCAAACGATTTTCGTTCAGTTTAAAAATAGTTATATCGTCTTGTTTTTTTATTTCAAAATTCATTGTAAATCCTTAAAACATTTGTAAACATTTTACTAAATATTTATACGCTTCTTCAGGTTCTCCGCCTTTATAAGATACTTGAAAATTATAAAACTTGTCGGAACCTTTTTTCTCAAAACCGATTTTTAAAGCCGACTTTGTCTGCGATGCGGCGTAGCTGTAGAACAAATTCTCCTTCCTGTTTAAATCTATCACTACGTCAAAGTTCCTTTCACTCAATTTACTTATTAATTTTTTCGAGGGCAATTTTATTTTGGTAATATCTCTGATTTCGTATTCGATTAAATTCGGTCTTAATTTCGGATTAATTAAGCTTACTCTGTAATCTTTTGTTAAAATTGTAGCATGTTTCGATTCCGCTTTTAAGTATTCCAACACTCGCATCGAGTGGTGAAAGTCCGCTTCTTCGTCCGGCATAATAACTAAAAACGAGTATGATTTTTTCAACAGAGAAGAAAAATCCATCTCACTAACAATTTGATTATTGATGCTTTTATTAATTTTATACTTAGCGATTATCGTTGTAAAAAAATCTGTAAATGCCAACTTTATTTCTCTAAATGTTTTTTAAATTCTTCTTCGTTTAAAACAGTTACTCCCAATAGTTCAGCTTTCTTTAATTTAGATCCCGGATTTTCTCCGCAAAGAAGATAATCCGTGTTTTTGCTGACGCTCGAAGTAACTTTTCCGCCTCTATTTGTTATTTCCTCGGCAGCGGCGTCTCGAGTGTAACCGGATAAGGTTCCGGTTAGAACAAATGTTTTTCCGGTAAAAAATGATTTTTCAATCTCTTTCTTCTCTTCCTTAAAATTCAGTCCGTGTTTGATTAAACTGTTTACAACTTTCAGGTTATGTTTGTTTGAAAAATACTCGACAACGCTGGCACTGATGCTTGGACCGATTTCCGGAATAGATGATATTTCCTCTTCCGAAGCTTTAATTATTGTTTCTATATCCGAGAAATAATCTACAATTTTTTTTGCAGCGCCGCTGCCCACATATCTGATTCCCAATGCAAACAACACTTTTGAAAACGGTTTTTTCTTGCTTTCTTCTATGGAAGATAAAAGATTATCCACACTTTTTTCGCCGAGCCTTTCAATCTTTATCAGCCGTTCTCTTTTATCTTTAAGTGAATAAATATCGTCAAAATTATAAATCAGTTTTTCTTCCACAAATAAATCGATAAGCGCTTCACCCAATCCTTCTATATCCATTGCTCCCCGGGAGGCAAAATGAATTAGTTTTGCTTTTATCTGTGCGGAACATTCGCTGTTAATACAATAAATTGCCACCTCGTCTTCGGGTTTATAAACCTTACTGCCGCAAACGGGGCATTTATCCGGCGGAATAACTTTTTTTGAATCTTCGGGTCTTTTATCGGTAATTACGGAAACAACTTTCGGTATAACATCGCCGCCTTTTTCTAGCACAACTTTATCGCCTTCTCTTATATCCTTTCTATATATTTCGTCAATATTGTGCAGGGTTGCTCTGCTGACCGTAGAACCTGAAAGAAAAACCGGTTCCATTTCGGCAACCGGGGTTATTGTACCGGTTCTGCCGACTTGCCAGGTAATTTTTTTAATTCTCGTGAACTCCTGTTTTGCTTTAAATTTATAAGCTACGGCCCACTTGGGCGATTTTGCAATGTTGCCGATTATTCTTTGCTGCCTGATTGAGTTTACTTTTATAACGGCGCCGTCAATTTCGTATCCCAATGAATCTCGAATTTCTTCAAACCGATGACAAACATCCAATACTTCATTTATGTTTTGGCAGACTTTATAATTCGGATTTACGTTAAATCCCAATTCTTTTAATATTTCCAAATTTTGCCGCTGCGTTTCCAATGTACCGGAATTATTGAGCAGCAAAGTATAAACGAAAATATTTAACGGTCGTTTTGCTACTATTTTCGGGTCCTGTAATTTTAATGTGCCGGCGGCAGAATTGCGGGGGTTGGCAAAAAGTTTTTCTCCATTTCTTTCCCTCTCCTTGTTCAACTCTTTGAAACCGTCGATGCTCATAAATATTTCACCTCTAACTACAAAGTCATCCAACGGAAAAGGCGTTTTTATGTTCGTGTTTACTTTTAAAGGAATTGATTTAATGGTTTTTACATTAGCCGTAACTTCTTCACCGGTAGTTCCGTCGCCTCTTGTTGCCGCGGAAAACAAATAACCGTTTTTGTAATGAATACTTATCGAAGCGCCGTCAATTTTAAGTTCAACAACATAACTTACTTTTTCATCGGCGGGCAGCGCTTCTTTTACCTTTCTGTCAAAATCAACCAGGTCTTCTTCATTATAAGTATTTGCCAAACTAAGCATAGGAACCGAATGCTCAACCGGTTTAAATTCTTTTGTGAGGTCTTTACCGACTCTTTGGGTTGGTGAATCAGGTGTAATTAGATGCGGATATTCTTCTTCGTACTTTTCCAGTTCTTTCATCAGCATATCGTATTCTTTGTCGCTTATTGTAGGCTGAGCAAGAACGTAATAACTGTACTCGTGCTTTTTAATTATATCCCTGAGTTCTTTAATCTTTTTTAATATTTTATCTGACATTTAATTATTAGTAAAGGTAGGTTCCGTCTTTAAATAATTTATTCCGTCTTTAGTAATTAAAAGATATCTTACAACTTTATCTTTACCTGAAAAATCTAAATTAGTGTTATTTAAATTTAGAGATACACTTCCGGAGTTGCCTATTATTATTTTAAATCTTTTGTATGAAGTAAGATTAACCTTTGAACCCGGATACAGCATAAATTCTCTCGGTTTGTTTGTATCGGATTGTACTTTTATCCACGACGTATCCGTTGAAGAAATAAGCAGGGATAATGTTTTTCCTTTTTTAATAGTAGCTCCGGCTTTAATATTTTCTTCAACAAATCTTTGCTGATTTTCTTTTCTTACCTCTTCGTATGGTTTTTCTTTTACAATTATTTCAGGTTCGTTATTTGAACTGAAAATAAGCAGGGCGGTTATTACTATTAAAATAATGCCCGCAATAATAGATGTTATTTTCACTTTTTGCTTATCGGAAAAAAAGTTGTTTACGTTTTTAGCGGCTATGTCTAAAATAGGAATTTTTTGTTGTTCGCCGAATAATTTTTCTTTTGGTTCTTCTTTAACTTTTTCTTCTTCTTTCTCCGCAACGGGTTTCGGTTCGATTTCTACTTCTTCTTTACTTTTAGTGTAGTCGATTCCTTTTTTAGCGGCTTCGTATTTTTTTATTGTTTCGTCCGCGTTAAGTCCCACTAAATTCGCATAATCTTTTATAAAAGCTTTTACGTATAATTCGGGGAGAAAGGAAAAATCACCCTTTTCCATCGATTCTAAAAACTTGATATCCAGCCGGGATCTTGCCGATAAATTATGAAGCGAAATGTCGGCTTTTTCTCTGGCTTCTTTTAATTCTTGTGCAAATTTATCTAACATATAATTTCGGATTTTTTTAATTACATTTTACAATTTTAGCAGCAAAGGCTCCGTCTGTATTATGAATATGCGGCAGAGTTTGAATGCAGCCGTTTTCGTCGATTAATTCAGACGGAAATCTTTGTGATATTTCTTTTAATTTAAATTCAGGATTATTTTGCAAAAATTTGTTTATAATTTCAAAATTTTCTTCCGGTTCTATGGAACACGTACTGTAAACAACAATACCGTTGTCTTTTATTAAAGTGGAAGCTTTTGTCAATAATTTATATTGAAGTTCAGTCAATCTTCTTAAATCGAGCAGGTCGTGTTTCCATTTAATATCGGGTTTCTTTCTTAACGTACCGAAGCCGGAACAGGGTACATCGGCTAATATTCTGTCAAACTTCTCGCCTTCGTAATCCATAGCATCTGTTTCAACGGCATTTATACAGGTAATACCCAAACGGTTCATATTTTTTTCCAGTAATTTAAGTCTGCTTTCATATCTGTCAATAGCAACTATTTCACCCTCATTGTGCATTAGTCCGGCAAGGTAAGCTGATTTACCGCCGGGAGCTGCGCATAAATCCAGCACCCTCATTCCGGGTTCAACGTCTAAAAGTCTGCAAGCCAATCCGGCGCTTTCATCCTGAATATTGAAATAACCCTTTGAAAAGCATTCCCACGAAGTTATGTTTGTTAAATTTTTAAGTTTAAAAAATTCGGGTAAATATTTGCCTTGGGTAAACTCAAGGTTTACTGATTTTAACAGCTCTTTAAATTCTTCCTGTTCGATTTTTATAGCGTTAATTTTTAAAGTTAAAAAAGGTTTTTCATTGTTGGCGGCTAACAGTTTTTCCGTTTCTTCCCTTCCGAATCTCTTAAGATATCTTTTAACTATCCATGAAGGATGGGAATAATAAGCGGTTAAATATCCGGGTAAATCTTCATCTGGATCGGGATATCTGATTGCGTTTTTGTTTTTTAAAATATTTCTAAGAACGGCATTGGTTAAATCGGCCGGCTTTTGACCCTGAAGTTTTTTTACAAACTCTACGGCTTCGTTAACGGCTGCATAATCGGGTACTTTGTCTAAAAACATTATTTGGTACAGTGCGACTCTAAGTCCGTTTTTTAAATTTGGAATTGCTTTTGAAAATTGACCTTTATAAAACCCGTTCAATATCCAATCCAATCTACCCATCCACCTTACAACGCCGTGAACAATTTTGTACAGAAGAGCTTTATCTTTTCCGATTAACTCAGGGTCTTTTAGTTCTATGTCCAAAAGTTTATCAAGATAAGCGTCCGTTCTTTCAACTCTGTTCAATATTTTTACCGCTCTTCCCCTAACGCCTTCGTAAAGGGCTTTAATAGTATGTGCTTCAGTTTCACTTATATTCATTTATATCCTTTCCTTTCTCTTTTTGTAACGTTAAATATCTTCTCAAATAATTTCTTGTCTGTCGTATTAAAAGTTCTGTTCCGTCTTCCGTAAACTATTGAAGCTGTTTCCTCGGCTTTGTTCAGCTTATACGTTTTTGAATTTTCGCATCCGCCCCAGGTGAATGAAGGAATATATTTTTCAGGAAAACCGGCTCCGTAAATATTGCAGGAAAATCCTATTACGGTTGCCGTATTTAACATAGTGTTTATGGCTGTTTTTGTGTGATCGCCTACAATTGCGCCTAAAAATTTTGTGCCCGTGTTTATCGGTTTACCGTTTACTTTTACTTTGATGTTTCCGTAGTTGTTTTTTAAGTCGCTGCAGTTCGTATCGGCGCCAAGATTTACCCAACTGCCCAAATAGGCGTGACCGATAAACCCTGCATGCTGTTTGTTGGAATAAGACAGCATTATTGTATCTTCAACTTCACCGCCGACTTTACAATTACTGCCTATGCTCACATTATCGTAGAGAACAGCAGCTGATTTTATTGTAGTTGATTCGCCGATATAGACGGGTCCTTCAATTACAGAATTGGGATGAATAAATACATTTTTATCAATACATATTGGTCCCCTTGAAGCTTCCAGCACCACCCCGGGATTTATCTTAACACCATTTTTAACAAATATATTTTTTCTGTTAACGGTTTGAACACCCTTTGGAAATGTTTTTGTAAATGAAGTTCTATACTTCCGCACAAAATATTTTGAATCGTTTATCAATTCATCTTTGTTATTTTTAATTAAATCCCAGATGTATTCGGTTAAATTTATATTAACCTTTTCGGCAGGAATTCCTTTAAAAGAATTTTTCGTGAATTTTTCAGGCAAGTTTTTCTTAAATATATCAAGTTTTTTACCGCTTAACTTTACGGCGGCTATGTCTGTACCCGAAAGAAAAACTTTGTTCTCCGATTTATCGGCTCTTATAATTTTTAAAATTTCCCGGTTAAATAAAATCCTTCCGTTTATAAACAGACATTCGTTTTCCGATATTTTATTTATTTCAAATTTGGGATTTTGAAGCTTTAATGTTTCTTCCAAATATTTTCTGCAGTGAAGAGATACTCTTGTTTTGGGGAAAAGATGAATAATTTTTTCTCGCAGCGTGTAAATTCCGCAGACTAAATCATACACCGGTCTGGTAAGAGTTAAGGGGTTAAATTGGTTTATTTTATCGTCTTCAAAAATACAAATCTGCATAATAAACTCTTTATATAATTACTACCAATAATTTAGCATTTTTAATAATAATAATCTTAGAATAAATAAATGAGTATTTATAAAAAAGAATATTTTTTATTTAAAATAAAAAATCCGGCGGCTGCCGGATTAAAAAGCAACAATATAATTATTATTTTTTCTTAGCATATTTTCTGTTGAATTTCTCAACTCGTCCTGCTGTATCAAGTAATTTCTGTTTACCTGTAAAAAAAGGATGAGAACCGCTGGAGATTTCCAGTTTTACAAGCGGATAAGTGTTTCCGTCTTCCCATTTAATTGTATCATCGGTTTTAATTGTAGATTTTGTTAAAATGGCAAAATCACAGGAACCGTCTTGAAAGACCACGGGTCTGTAATTTGGATGTATTCCTTTTTTCATCGTATGTCCTTAATTATAATAATTATTTTAAAAAATAAATATAAGTAAGACAGATAAAAAACACAATTAAAAAAAG